>JAKAKZ010000038.1 GCA_021824285.1 bacterium | reverse complement strand
TTCGGAGAAACGAGCATTGGCTGTCCTTTCGACGGGTCAAAGAGCGGCTTCAGCCTACGGAAACGATA
Organism: bacterium; assembly: GCA_021824285.1. GTDB lineage: Bacteria > Patescibacteriota > Patescibacteriia > SG8-24 > SG8-24 > JAKAKZ01. The sequence goes on along the minus strand of JAKAKZ010000038.1, from coordinate 11,891 downwards.
ACGGCGCCGCGCGGCGCCGTCAACGGGAGCGGCCGGATGATTTCCGGCGCCACTCCTCTATCTTCTTGTGGTCGCCCGAAAGGAGCACGGGCGGGACTTTCCAGGCCGCGCCCTTGGCCGGAGCAAAAACTTCCGGACGAGTGTACTGCGGGTATTCGGTGACGCCCTCTTCGGCGTGCGATTCGGACGCGAGCGAGGCGGCATCGCCGAGCACGCCCGGGATGTGGCGGGCGACGGCGTCCGCGACCACCATGGCCGGCAGTTCACCGCCCGTAAGCACATACGGCCCGATGCAGATTTCCTCATCGGCCAGCCGTTCCGCGACGCGCTCGTCCACGCCCTCATAACGGCCGCAGAGGAACACCAGGCGGTCATACTTGGAGAGACGGATGGCGTCCTCATGCGTGAACTGTTTGCCCTTCGCCGACATCAAAATTATACGAGATGCGGAGATGCGGGGATGCGGAGATGCGGAGCGTTTCTTCTTAAGTGCTTGTAAGCTTTTCAGCGCGCGATAGAACGGCCCCACCTGCATGACCATGCCCGGCCCCCCGCCGTAGGGCTTGTCGTCCACCTTATGATGCTTGTTGTCCGACCATTTGCGGAGATCATGGGCGCGCAAATCCAGCAGCTTCTTCTCCTGACCGCGCTTAAGAATCGAGGAACCGAAATAGCCGCGGCACATCTCCGGGAAGATGGTCAGCACGTCCATGCGGATTTTGCGCTTGGCCGTCTTGCGCATACGGTCGGTAGCGTAGCGGAAAAAGGCGTCTTTGGCAATGTTGTCCGGTCCGTAGTAACATACAGCAAAAGCACCGTAACCTCTCACCTCTTATGATGAAAAACCTATTTGATCTGACGGTAAATTATGGCTGCTGCGGCGGCTGCTGCGGCGGCGGCGAGTCTGACGGCGGCTGCTGCGGCGGGGCCTGCAGTACGGCCGCGGCTAATCCGAAAAAAATCGTCGTGACCGGCCTGAAGGACGCCGCGGACGACCAAATCAAAAAAATGGAGGTGGGCGGAAAAAAGCTGATTCTGGTCAAGCACGACGGGAAGTTCTTCGCCCTCGACGGGACCTGCACGCACAAGGGCGGGGCGCTGGGCAAAGGTCTCGTGCTGGACGGCAAGATCGTCTGCCCGCTGCACGGCGCGGAATTCGATCTGGCGAGCGGCACAGTCGCCAAAGGACCGGCGGAAAAGCCGCTCAAAACCTACAAAATCGACCAGCGCGGCGACGAGCTGACCATACATCTGGAAGAATAGGACGGAAAAATCGCGCCACGGCGCGATTTTGCTTTTTGGGGAGCTGCTCCGGCCGCGGCCTGACCGCAGGCGCATGAAAAACCCCGCACCAGACGGTGCGGGGTCGTATTCAGTTCGAGATTCCCTCTTCGCGCAGGATCTCGGCCAGCTTGCGCTTGGCGCGCATCTCGATCTGCCTGACGCGCTCGCGGGACAGGCGCTTCTTGGCCAGACCGCTCAAGACGAGGCGGTCGGCGACCTGCTCGAGCGTCAGCTCCTCCATGGCGCGCAGCCGCAGGACTTCCCGGTCGACGCGGCGCAGCCGATTGAGGCAGGCGACGATGCGCTCCTGCTCTTCGGACTCCAACAGAGCCGTTTCGCCGTCCGTTTCCAGGGACTTCAGCGTGTCGAGCATGGTGCCGTCTTCCGAACCGGACAGGGCAGCTGCCCCGTAAGCCGGTTGGTCGAAGGAGACCGTCTCGGTCAGGCAGGCCGTTCTCATGGCCTTGGATCGCTTGCTGGTGTCGGAATCGTGGAACCACTTGGTCAGCGGCTCGCCGATGGCGTTCGAACGCCGGTACTCATGGGCGACCAGCGCGGGCAACCGGATGCTCCGGAAGTTCTCGAGCACGAAGCGCTGGATGTAGGCCTTCACCCACCAGGCGGCATAGGTAGCGAGCCGCGGGGTATCCTTGCGCCGCAAGTCGTACTTGCGGACGCCGACCAGGAAACCGATTGAACCGACCTGGAAGAGCTCGTCTACGTCGAACCCCTGGCCCTGGAACTTCTTCGTGAGGAGCAGGATCAGACGGACGTTCAGCCGCAGGATGGCATCCTCGGCCTTCTTGTCGCCACGTTGGACACGCCGGATGAGCAGGCGCTCTTCCGTGGCGTCCATAACTCGGTGCCGCGCCAGCTTTTCCAGATAGGCGGACGGCTTGGTGGAATTGTGCGATTGGGAGCCCATGCGGACCTCCGTTTTTGAAAGGACTGCTTTGAGGCTAAATTGGCACAAAAACAGCTGATTGTCAATCCATCATCTGTCTCAACGTAAACTATGAACCAAGCTGGAGTCCGGATTTTCAGCAACTGCTGGTATAACCAAAACCACCGCCGGATGGCGGTGGTTTTCTGATCTTAGATCTGGAGGTCGATGGCCGAGAGGTCCACCGACTCTTCGTTCGCCGGAGCGGCCTGCTGGCCCTCGCCCTGCGGCGCCATGGCCTGACGGCTGCGGCGGCTGCCTTCCGGTTCGAACACCTTCAGGTTCACGCGGGCGCTGTTCTTGGCGCCGACGATCTTGAGGAGGGTCCGGATGGAGCGGGCGGTCTGGCCCTGGCGGCCGATGACGTAGCCCATGTCCTCGGGATTGACGTGCAGCGTGATGAGAACGCCGCGCTCGTCGATGATGCGCTCGGTCTTCACATCGTCCGGATGGTTGACGATGGCCCTGACGACGTATTCAACAAATTCCTGATCTTGGAACCGTTCTTCCATATCCGTTCTTCAGGCTTCAGAGAGAAGCCGCAAAGTTAAGCCGGTCTATGTCGCCGGCGTGGGTTGAAAGGACTATTGAGATAGTAGCACGGATGACGTTTGTGTCAATTGCGGCCCAGGCGCCAGGATGCGGCCGGGGCCCTATTTTAAGCGGAAAAATGAAAAGCGGAACCAAGCTGGTTCCGCAAAAGCTGGTCATGCGGCGCGGAGCCGCCGTTGCCACACGAAGCGGACGGACATCTTGCCGATGAGGTTGATCTGGCTGCGCCGGACCATGTTCCAGGAATAGATGCCGTCGTCCTGGTAGAACGAGATGCGCTCCCCCTGCGGGTCGTACGTGCCGTCGGACTTGAGGCGACGAGCCTCCACGCGCCAGGAGCGGCCCAGGCTTTCGATGACCTGCTCGGACGCCTCCTCAACAACGTACCAGGCCCCGCCGCGGCTCGATTCTCCCTTGCCGGAGCCGACCAGGTAGATCGGCGGACGGCCCGCGCCCCCGTTCGAACTTGATCCGTGCGCGAATGCCCGGCTCTGGATGACGTCACCGACTTCCGCTTTGCGGTACATTGCGTTCCTTTCGGCAGAAACAGCACGCCAATGTGACCATAATAAAGCATGGCGGTCAAGATAAGACTGCGCCGGCCAAAGACCGCCGCGCGGCATGACGCGGCTGGACGCAGGGCAAGGGCCGTGCTAACATCTGACGGCTCCTTTTCCGCGAAATGTAGGGCGCATTGACCGTCATAGCGACCGAACTCCTGCCCCGCTACGTCTTCTGGCCCAAACCCTGTCCATATTCGGGACAGGAGATACGCGAGATTTTCGCCAAGGTACGCCACTTCGTCGACTACGACGGCACCATCGCCGGGCCGCGCTTCACGCCGCGCCCCAAGCTCTGCGGCCGGCCGCTCGCGGACTTCCTGTCCGAAGAGCCGTTCATCGTTCAGACCATGAACCCAGAGGGCGCCCGCATCTTCTTCCGGGAACGTCATCCGGAATTGCCGCAGCCCGTGCTGATCATCGTGACGCCCGGCTTCGCGTTCACTGACCGGAAAGGCCGGCCGGATCTCGGCAAGGATCTCGCGGCGCTCGGCATCAGCGGCGTCACGGTCATTGATGACCTGCCGCCGGAGGGCATCAACGCGCCCGGCTGCACCATCGTCGGACCGTAAATGCGCTCCCGTGACAAACGAAAAGGCCCCATTGCTGGGGCCTTCTCTTTTTGAGTTTACGCTTTCGGAGCTTCAGCCGGAGCGGCCTCTGACTTTTCCTCGGATTTCGCCGCAGCGTCTTTGGCCGGCTTGTCGTGCTGCGTGGCCTGCATCTTCTTGCCGGTGATGATCTTAGCGTCGATGAGCAGGTTATTGACAGTCGCGGTGCAGGACGCACCCTTCGCGAGCCAGGCCTTGATGCTGGCCTCATTGAGCTTGAGGGTCTTCGGCTTGGTGCGCGGATTGTAGGTGCCGACGATCTCGAAGGACTTGCCCCAAGGGTCGCGGCGCTTGTCCTGGACAACCATGCGGTAGGTCGGCTGTTTGGTCTTGCCGACGCGGGACAGACGGATGATGATCATAGTAGATATGAGATGTTCTAGTCTTCCGTGGGCGTCGGATGAGCTGTCCGAATCCCATGGCACGTCGTTCGCGAACGACGCGCCGTGCAGCAAGGAGACTTTGTCGTGGGGGCACTATGCCACAGTGACCGTTGGGTGTCAATCGTGACGGCTGAAAGTTCGGAGTTGCCCCGCCACCTATCTTCAGTCAAAGAGGCGGGAAAAGTTAAAAATTCCAGCGGACAGCGAAAACTGGCTTAAAATAAGCCTAAAATCGGCATCCTCCAACTCTCAACTTTCAACTCTCAACCGCCAACTCCCAATGGCCATTGCCAAAACCCCAGAGCCTTGCTAAATTGCCGTGCGTACTTTAAGATTCCGATACGATATATTCGCCTTAATAAGGTGAGGCATTCAAGCCGTTCCGGTAGTGGGCGTTTCGGGCGTGTAGCTCAGTTGGGTCGATTGCGAGACATCGAGCAATCGACGGGCGGCAAAAGCCGCCCCGGGGTTCGACCGAACACGATTTTATGCTCGAGGCTCTGCCGAGGCACATGACCGTGAGGCCGAACCAGAGCGTCACACTGATAATGTGAAGGTCAGTGGTTTCCCGCCGCTGGCGGGACCCCGCCTTCTCTGATAAAAGATAGGTGGCGGGGCGACTCATTAAAATTAGTTTTCGCCTTGGTGGGCTTCGAGGGCGTGTAGCTCAGTTGGTTAGAGCGTCACACTGATAATGTGAAGGTCAGTGGTTCGACTCCACTCACGCCCACCAAGGTGAAAACTAATAGAACACTCACGCCCACCACCGGGACGACGTGAATCGGCGCATTGCGCCGCTTAAAAGGAGATTCTATGGTCGCCACGAACCTCGACATCGCAATCAGGCTTTTCGCCATCACGGCCCTCTCCGGTCTGATTGGCATCGAGCGCGAGTACCATTCCAAACCGGCCGGTCTTCGCACCAACGTGATGGTCGGTCTTGGTTCGACGCTCATGACGATTGCCTCCATCAAGGTGCTGGATTTGTTTCCCGGACTCCTGGGCGTCGATCCGATGCGTCTTGCGGCTCAAGTGATCACCGGCATCGGTTTCATCGGCGCCGGTGCCATCCTGCGTCCCAACACGGAGCGCGGCAAGGAAGTCGTCGTCGGCCTGACGACCGCCGCTACTCTCTGGGTGGTCTGCGGATTGGGCATCGCCGTCGGTCTTGGACTGTACTATGAGGCCATCCTCACGACCCTACTGGTCTTCTTCACTTTTTTCCTGCTGGGTCGCATGGTCAACCACGTCCGCGAGCACGCCCGCATCTATCCGTCGGAATACCTGAAGCACCACGACCCGGAGGAACTGGCGAGCCGCAAACAGATGATTGAGGAGACGAAGGAGAAATAGTTGGAGAGAGACGTTACAGACGCTGTAACGCCATGCCGAGGTAGCTTCCCGCCGCTGGCGGGACCCCGCCTTCTCTGAAGTAGAGATAAGTGGCGGGGCAGTGGTAAATCACGACATGCCGATAAAGACCGGTAATCGAAGCGACAACTTCCCTGCCGAGGTAGCTCAGTGGTAGAGCGAAGGACTGAAAATCCTTGCGTCGCGAGTTCGACCCTCGCCCTCGGCACCATGAAAAGGTCCCGGCCCAGCCGGGATTTTTTCGTTCCTTATGTGGCATTGAGGTTAATGCAACAAAAAACAGCCCGATATCGGGCTGTTTTTCGCTGGAGCGGGTGAACGGAATCGAACCGTCATGATCAGCTTGGAAGGCTGACGCACTAACCATTGTGCTACACCCGCGTGGTCGGGGCGGAGAGATTCGAACTCTCAATCCCTTGCTCCCAAAGCAAGTGCCTTAGCCGTTAGGCCACGCCCCGACGCCGATTTGGACTTCGGGCCAGGGCGAAGCGGCGCAAGCGCATCGCTTCGCCCGCCGTGGTGCGGCTCGAAGCCAAGCAGTTGGCTTCTCACAGCGCCACGGCCCCAAAGCAAGTGCCTTAGCCGTTAGGCCACGCCCCGACGGCGACTCGAACAATTTATATGGGCAACCGTCGGCGCGGTCGACGGTCGCATCACGGCGTTGGCCATCTTACGGAAAATAGGCGAATCCGTAAAGTGCGTCTGGTAAGCCCATTAATCTCTGCCCAAACAAAAAAGCGGCATCGCTGCCGCTTAAGACGTTTGGCTTCCCTACTCGCTGGCCGCACCGGCCACGGGCAGGCTGCGGGGCTTCCGGAAGACCTCCGGCCGACCGTCGCGCATGCGGAACATCACCTCATCGCCGGGCGCGATGCCGCGCGAATCGAGCGCGTTCACGAGCCGCAGGGTGATGAGCTTGCGGACCGTATGCTTGAGGGGACGGACGCCGTAGGTGCGGCTCACGCCCTCCTTGAGCAGGTGCTCCTTGACCTCCGCGCTGAAGTGCAGCTTGATCGGCTCGGTCCTGCTTCGGGCCGCGCGCTCATCGAGCCGCTGCTGGACCTTCTGCAGGAGACCGTCGAGGATCACCGCGCTGTGCTCGCGGGTCAGCGAGCGGAAGACGATGATCTCGTTCCGCACGCGGCCGACGAGCTCGGGCGCGAACCGCTGCTCGATGAGCGCGATGGTGTCGCGGTAGATGGCCTCATCGATGTCCTTGGCGCGCTTGCCCTCGTCTTCCTCGAGACTGGCAAAACCCATGTTGTGGGTCTTGCCGGAGAGGAGCTCTTGGGCATGCTTGCCGCCGACGTTGCACGTCAGGATGATGGCCGTGTTCTCGAAGCGCACCAGCGAACCGTCGCCGAGACCGAGCTCGCCGTCGTCGATGATGTGCAGCAGCAGGCTGTGCAGGTCCTCGTGGGCCTTCTCGACTTCGTCGAAGAGGATCACGGACTTGTACGGCTTGAGATGCTCGTAGAGCTGTGCGGTGAGCTTGAGGTTGGGCTTGTTGCGCGACAAGTGGTCGCGCACATCCCTCTTGCGCTTGAGGAACTCCTCGGCCTTGGCCCAGAAGTGCGGACCGTCCACGTTCAGCTGATCGAGGAACGGGACCTTGTCGGAGCCGACGTAGCCGGGCGGCGAGCTGATGAGCTCGGCCACGCGGTGCGACTCCTTGAACTTGCCGCACTGCACGCGCGTGAGCGGCGCATGCGGGATGTCCGTCACGAGGAACCGGGCGAGCTGTTCGGCCATGGCCGTCTTGCCGACGCCGGTCGGACCGGCGAAGACGAAGACGCCAGCCGCGCCGCCGGGATCGGCCATGCCGGAATCGTGGATGGCCACGCTCCTGGCGATATGCCGGACGGCACGTTCCTGGCCGATGATGCGCGGACTTATGAAATCCACCATCCGCTGGGCATCGACTCCGAAGGCCTCGGAGTCGACTGCCTGATCAAAAATCATCTCGTCAGGCGAAGTAGGTCCGCTGCTGGTCATTCGATGCCTCCGCTTTCCGCTAAAATCAGCGGAAAAAATGCCAACATCTTCTGGGTACCAAAAGTAGAAAGGACTATCCGACATCTTAGCCAAATGCGGAGAAAGGTCAACTTAAATGGCCCAGGATTAGGCCTGAGCCACTTAGCCGTTACCGCACAAGTCCGTTGAGGCGTTTTCCGCGCTTTCTTAGCCGCTGAACGTCACGCTGTGCGCCGCGGTCAGGGCGACAGCCAACGCGTCAGCGGCATCGTCCGGCTTGGGTATCTCCTTGAGGCCCAGCAGCGTAACCACCATCCGTTGAACCTGGCTCTTGTCCGCCAAGCCATAACCGCAGACCGCGATCTTGATGTCCGAGGGATTGAATTCCATGACCTTCAGCCCGTGCTGGGCGAGACAGAGCAGGATGACGCCGCGGGCTTCCGCGACGTTCATCGCCGTTTTCACGTTCTTCTGGAAATACAGCTTCTCCAGGCCGACGGTCGTGGGACGGTATTTCCTGATGATTGCCGACAGCCCGTCATGGATGGTCCGTAACCGCTCCCCGACTGGCGTCCCGGCCGCGGTCTTCAGGCTGCCGTATTCCAAGCACCGTTCCTTCCCGGCTTCAACGACAACCACGCCGAACCCCATGTCGGCGATGCCGGGGTCAATGCCGAGGTAAATATGATTGGCGGCGACGTTCGGACTCATATCTTAACCGTCTTTGGCCTCATGCCCTCAACTTTACACTCAAAACCCCGCCTAAGCGAGGTTGGAGTAGACCGCATTGACGTCCTCGTCTTCTTCCAGTTCCTCCAGCAAGCCCTCCACTTTCTCGAGCGCTTCGCCCTCAAGCGCGAGGCCCTGCTCCTTGGCTTGCCATTCGGTGCCGGCGAAAACCACCTTGAAACCCATCTTTTCCGCTTCCTGCTTGATCTTGATGAAGCCGTCAGGCGGACAGGTGACCAGAATCTCGTCATCAATCGCCTCGATATCCTCGGCGCCGACGTCGATGAGAGCCAGTTCCTGCTCCTCGGTCAGGCCGCCGCTCTTCTCGAACCGGATCAGGCCTTTCTTCTCGAACATCCACTGGACCGCGCCAGCCCCGCCCATATTGCCGCCGTGCACGGAAAAATGGTGCTTCATGTTGGCCGAGGTGCGGTTGCGGTTGTCTGTGAAGACTTCGACCAGCACCGCGACACCGCCGGGAGCATAGCCCTCGTACATGACCGTCTCGATCTGCACCGCATCGCCCTCGCCGGTGCCTTTCTTGATGGCGCGCTCGATATTATCCTTCGGCATGCTCTGTGCCAGAGCATTGTCGATGGCCGTGCGCAGCTTGAAATTGAAATTCGGGTCACCGCCGCTTTCGCGGGCCGCGACCGTGACGGCACGTGCCAGCCGCGTGAACTGCGCCGCCTTCTTCACGTCCGCCGCGCCCTTGGCGCGCTTCACTTTCGCCCAGTGGGAATGTTTGGACATACGGATTTCCAGTACATTCGGACTTATTCCGGCCATCAATGACGCGAGTAGCTTAACAAATGAGACTTTTCCTTCCAATAGCTGCCCGAGGCCCCAGGTAGCCGTTACCGATAAAGCTGCTACCGAAACAAAAACCCGCCTGGAAAAGGCGGGTTTTTGGCTTATTTTAGCTGTTTTACTAGTTACGACGTTCGACTCCGAACCCGGTACCAGCCGGAATCAGGCGACCGATGATGACGTTCTCCTTGAGTCCCTCGAGATGGTCCACCTTGCCGGTGACGGCCGCGTTGATGAGCACGCGGGCGGTCTCCTGGAAGGAGGCGGCGGAGAGGAAGCTCTGGGTGGAGAGCGCGACCTTCGTGATGCCGAGGAAGAGTTCCTCGACCTGGGCCTCGCGGCCGCCCTTGTCCTTGACCGCGGTGCTTTCCTCGATGAACTGCGACTTCTCGATGATCTCGCCCGGCAGGAGGTCGGTGTCGCCCGCATCGCGGACGAGCACGCGGCTGAACATCTGACGGATGATGACCTCGATGTGCTTGTCGTTCAGGCGTTGGCCCTGGGTGGTATAGATGGCCTGAATGTCCTTGAGGATGTACTTCTCGACGGCGTCCTTGCCGCGCAGGCGGTAAAGCTGGTGCAGGTCGAGGTCGCCCTCGGTGAGCTGCTGGCCGGCCGTAACCTCGTCGCCGTTCTTGACGTAGAGGACGTAGCCCGGCGGGATGATGTACTCCTTGGTCTTGTCCATGGTGCGGACGACCTTGAGGTTGCGGTTGGAGAGCTTGGCGGTGCCCGCGGCCTTGGCCAGGACTTCCGTGCCATCGCCCTTGACCACGACGACCTCTCCCTCGGCCACCTTCTTGCCTTCCTTCACCTTGACCTCGTCCTTCGGGCTGACGCGGTAGGATTCGCCGTCCTCTTCCGAGTAGGCGACGCGGACGATCTTGTGGCCGACGTAGGGCGCGAGGAGCGCCTGGCCGTCCGGACCCTCGATCATGCTGCGCTCGATGTCCTCGATGGTGACCTTGCCGGAGACTTCGCTCATGAAGGCCTTGCGCTTCGGCGGACGGGCTTCGAAGAGCTCTTCCACGCGCGGCAGACCCTGGGTGATGTCCGTGCCGGCCACGCCACCGGTGTGGAACGTGCGCATGGTCAGCTGGGTGCCCGGTTCGCCGATGGACTGGGCGGCCATGATGCCGACCGCGACGCCCATCTCGACCTGCTTGTTGTAGGCCAGGTCGTAGCCGTAGCACTTCTTGCAGCAGCCCTTGGCGAGGCGGCAGGTGAGCACGGAGCGCACCTTGATCTCATCGAGCGGCGCATCGGCCAGGAGGCGGGCGTGCTGTTCGGTGACGAGCTCGCCGTCCTTGACCACGGTCTTGCCGTCCTTGCCCTTCACGTCCTGCAGGGTGAAACGGCCCAGGATGCGGTCCGCCACCTTGGCGTTCATTTCGGCGCTGTCCTTAGCGGTAATCATGATGCCCTGCTCGTCGCCGCAGTCCTCCGCGCGGATCACGAGATCCTGGGAGACGTCAACGAGGCGGCGGGTCAGGTAACCGGCGTTCGCGGTGCGGAGCGCCGTATCGGAAAGGCCCTTACGGGCGCCGTGCGTGGAGATGAAGTACTCCAGCACGTCGATGCCGTCCTTGAAGTTGCCCTTGATCGGCAGTTCGATGATGTCGCCGGCCGGGTTCTGCACCGGGCCCTTCATGCCGATGATCTGGGTGAGCTGGCCCCACGAACCGCGGGCGCCGGCGTCGATCATGGACGCGACGGAACCGATCTTCGGCAGGCGCTCCTTGGCGGCCTTGGTCACGCGGTCCTTGATCTCGGCCCAGGTCTTGATGATCTGGCTGTGACGCTCGGTCTGGGTGAGAAGACCCTCCTTGTACTGCTCTTCGATCTCCTCGACGCGGCGGTCGCCCTCGGCGATGATGGCCTTCTTCTCCTCGACGCGCGGCAGGTCAGCCATGCCCCAGGAGTAGCCGGACTTGGTGATGTAGTGGAAGCCGATCTCCTTGAGGTTGTCGAGCGTGATGACCGCGCGGTCCTTGCCGTATTTTTCCATGATGTCGCGGACGATCTCGCCGAGCTTCTTGGCGTCGAGCTGCTGGTTGATGAAGCCGTAGTCCGACGGCAGGCCCTGGTTCAGGAAGATGCGGCCGACGTTGGACTCGACCGGCTTCTCGCCGTCCGCCAGGCGGCAGAGAATCTGCTCGCGCAGCTCGATCTTCTGCAGGCGGTAGGCCAGGATGGCCTCCTGCTGGCTGCCGAAGGCGAGCGGTTTCTCGCGGGTCGTCGGCGGCAGGACGGTGGTCATGTAGTAGATGCCCCAAGCCACGTCCTTGTCCGGGCGCATGACCGGAGTGCCGGTCGCCGGTTTGAGGACGTTGTTGGTCGAGAGCATGCGCTTGCGGGCCTCATCCTTGGCCTCGTCCGTGAGCGGCACGTGAACGGCCATCTGGTCGCCGTCGAAGTCCGCGTTGAAGGCCGGGCAGACCATCGGATGGATCTGGATCGCCTTGCCTTCGATGAGCACCGGCTGGAAGGCCTGGATGCCGAGGCGGTGGAGCGTCGGGGCGCGGTTCAGGAGCACCAAGGAGTCCTTGGTGGTCTCTTCGAGCAGGTCCCAGACGTCCGGGTGGTTGGAATCGATCAGGCGGTTGGCGCTGCGGATGTTGTGAACGTAGCCGCGCTGGATGAGCTTGGAGATGACGAACGGCTTGAAGAGCTC
>JAKAKZ010000037.1 GCA_021824285.1 bacterium | reverse complement strand
CAGTCAACGGCGGCACGGCCGACCCGCTCATGTCCGCTCACGGACAGCGGCCCCAACTCCAGCATGTCACCCAGGACAGCGAAGCGTTTGGCTGCCCCTTCAAGCGGCAGGTCGCGCAGGGTCTCGAGCGCGGCGACGGCGGAAATCGGCGCCGCATTGTAGGTGTCGTCGATGAGCACGGTGCGCTTGATACCTTCGAGCGCGCGCATCCGGCCCGGCGGCCCCTCGTACTGTCGCAGGCGCTCGGCGATCTCCACGAGATTCATGCCGTGCACCACCCCGACGGCCGCGGCCGCGAGCGCGGCATAGACGCACTGCTTGCCGAGCGCTCCGGGCACGAAGACCGGCACGGTCGCGCCCTGATAGGACAGCTTGAAATTGGTGCCGCATTCGGCGCCGTCCAGCGGATTCATGAGCCGGATCTCCTGGGCACGCACGTCGGCTTCCGGCGCAAAACCGAAGCTGATGACCCGCGACTTGGTGCGCTCGCGCATGGCCCAGACGCGGACATCGTCGCGGTTGAGCACTGCCCAACCGGTTTTGGCCACGCGTTCCACGAGCGTCCCCTTCTCCTTGGCCACGCCCTCCATGGACTTGAAATTTTCTGCATGCGACTCCCCGACCGCGGTCACGACCGCGTAGTCCGGCGCGGCGATGCCGCAGAGGTAGCTGATGTCGCCCGGCCGGTCCGCGCCCATCTCCAGGATGAGCGTCTTGGGATAGTCGCGCGGCGGGAAGAACGACCGGCGGCAGGCGCGGCAGAGGAGCGGCAACCAGCCGAGCTTGGATGACGGCAGGGCCAAACCGAGCACCGCGAGCGGCAGGCCGAATTCGGTGTTGTAGTTCCGCCGGCTGGCGCTGGCTCCGAAGCGGTCGCCCAGGACCGCGAGAATCGCCTGTTTGGTCGAGCTCTTGCCCACCGAACCGGTGACGGCCACGATAGTCGGCTTGGTCCTGCCGAGCAGCCGTCGGGCGTCGCGCGCGAGCTTGTGCTGGATGAGTTTCTTCATAGGTATTTTGGGGAGATTGGCCTCCCGAAAAGTCGGGAGGCGAACCGCTGGCTTCGCACATTAAGAGAGAAACCGCTATTTGATGGGCCGTTCCGGCATTATTTCCATATATTGTAGCAAAAATGAGGCTATATCGCCAAAAAGCGGCGCGGCCGAAGACTCAGCCCATTCCACATCCTTGGGCCGGTCGATCCGCACGACCATGACGAAGGCGGGATTGTTCACCGGCGCAAAACCCGCGAACGAGCCGACGCTCTGGTCCTTCTCGTAGCCGCTCCCGTCCTTCTTCGGGATCTGGGCCGTGCCGGTCTTGCCCGCGACCCAATAGCCGGGCACGCCGGCCTTCTTGCCGTGACCGTCCTCCACCACCTGGACCAGCATGCCGGAGACCTGGGCCGCCGCCCGCTTGGTCACGACCTGACGGACCGCCACCGGCTCCGTCTGCACGGTCGTGCCGTCCGCATGCCTGACCGAGGCGACGGCGTACGGCCGCATCAGCTTGCCGCCGTTGGCGATGGCGGCATAGGCCACAGCCATCTGGAGCGGCGTCGTCGTCAGGCCCTGACCGAAAGAGGCGGTCGCGCTCCAAATGTCGCCGCGCCGGCTCAAGGATTCGATGCTGCCCGCAGCCTCGGTGTCCAGATCGATGCCGGTGGGCTCGCCGAAACCGAAGTCCTCCACGTAGCGCCGGAATAGGTCTGGTCCGAGACGGCGCACCGCGTAGATGACGCCGGTATTGAGCGATTTTTCCAGTACCTGCGTCATGGTCTGCGTGCCGTTGGCCTTCCCGTCGGAATTCTTGATGGTGAATTGCCCGATGGTCACAGAGCCCTCGTCCTCATAGGTCGTGTTGGGCGTGACCTTGCCGGCGTCCACGGCCGCCGCCATGGTGATGGGCTTGAAGATGGAGCCGGGCTCCCACGGCGAGAAGATCGTCGGATTGTTGAAGCGCGACATGTCCGAAACGGACGAATAGGAGTTGGCGTCGAAGTCCGGCACGCCGCACATGGCGAGCACCGCCCCGGTCCGCGGCTCTAGGATAACGAGCGAACCGCTGTCGGCCTGGTGCTTGAGCACCGCGGTGCGCAGCTTGTCGCAGGCCACATGCTGAATGGTCCGGTCGATGGTCAGCGTCAGCTCGTCGCCGTTCACCGCCGGGCGCAGGTCGCGGGCCGCCGCGCCGATCCAGCGCCCGAACGGATCCTTCTCGGACGAAAGGAAGCCGGCCTGGCCGGAGAGCTGGGCGTTCCAGTATCCCTCGATGCCGTAACGTCCGACCTGGTTGCCTTTGGCGTCCGAACCCAGGAATCCGATGAGGTGCGCGGCCTCGGGACTGTCCGGGTAGAAGCGCGACTTCTCCTTGGCGAAACCGATGCCGGCCAAGTCGAGCCGTTCGATCGCATCGCGGGTCGCGTCAGACTGCTTGCGCCTAAGCGGCACGTATGAAGTCTCCGGCCGCTGAAGTTTCTGCAGCGTGTCGGCGGCATCCAGTCCGAGGAGCGGCACCAGCGCCTCGGCCGTCTTCTTCGGGTCCTTGACCGCGCGGGGGTCGGCATAGACCTGCCACAGCGTCTTGTTGACCGCGGCCGGGAAACGCCCTTCCGGCGATTTGGGATCGCTTAAGTAGATCGCGCCGCGCTCCGGATAGAGTTCTTCAAACAGCCCGTGCTGGTTTTCGGCGAGCGCCGCGTAAAAGGAGTGCGACACCACGCCGATGGCGAACAGGCGGACCGCGATGACCGCGATGCCGCACCAAAGGAAGACGGCGATGATCGTCAAACGCGGATCCCTGCCCCGCCGCCCCGGTTCCTGGTTGTGCTGGCGCGCGCGCATGCTCTGACGGGCCAGCTTATTTCGTCAGGCCGAAATCGAACAACCGGCCCGGACCATTGGGGTTGCGTCCGTTATCGACTTCGGCGCCGTCGCTCATCCCGTCGCCGTCGGTATCGGGATTGCGCGGGTCAGTGCCGAAAAAGACCTCCATGGCGTCGGAAAGACCGTCGCCGTCGCTGTCCGATTCCCCGACGACGGCGTCAACGGTCGCACCGCGGTTGGCCGAAGGCGTGAGCTGCCGCGGCGGCGCGCCGAATTTGGCGAGCGGCAGGTGGGCGATGATGCCCGGCGCCAGGCGTTCCACGAAAGCGGATATGTCACGCGGTCCGGCCGGAGCTTCGACCGCCTCGGTGACGGCGTTAAAATCGCGGAAATTCGCGGTCAGGGTGAAGACGCCGTTGCGGATGCCGTCGTCGTAACGGAAGCGCAGCAGCAGGCGCCGCAGGTACAGATCCTGTGCGCCGATCCAGAGCTCGCCCTGATCGGCTGTCAGGTCAGCGAAAAAGGAGTCGATGACCTTGCGCTCATCCTCGTTCAATTCCCGCCCGCGGCGGGCCTCTTCGGAACGGACGACGAAATCCTTGAAGAAGATTATTTCCGGCTCGACCAGATAGTGGTTGACGGCCGTGCCGCTGATGCTCTCGGACGGCAGCCGCCGGACGAAACGGAAGAACGGCGTGCGGCGGATCTGATCGGCCACGGCCGCCCCCGCATCCCGTCCGCCGCCGTCGCCACCCAGGAAGGGCAGGTCCACGACCTCGCGTATCTTGCCGGTATCGAGCCGCAGCCAGCCGCCTTTCAGCGCCCCGAAGCTCAAGTTGCCGAGGGCGTCCGGTGCCGACTCGACGCTGATGAACCGGTCGCCGCCGACCGCCCGGAGCTCGCCCGCGACAACCGCCGGCTCCTCGCCGCCCGTGGCAGTCAACCGGAACCGCTGGTCGGATTCCGCCCCGCTCCCCTGGCGCAGCAGGCGGCCGGATGATTTCCAGGCCAGGGCTTCCGGCGCGCGGACGGCCGCGCCTGGCGCGCCGCGCGTCCCGCGGTAATCCGCATCCGCGTCGAAGGAAAAGCTTTTAGCCGTGACCATGCGCCACTGCATCACCCCGATGATCTCGGAGGTCTGGGGCAGGAGCAGGAGCACCAGCCCGGCCAGGCTCACGGCGACGAGCGAAACCGTAGCCATCACCATGACCGGTACGTTGAAGAACCAGCGACGCGGCATAATTTTATTCAATTGAGAAATTTTTTATTCTTTAGGCGCGGGGGCAGGAAGTCCTGCGCGGTCTCCGGCGCGTCCGGCGTGTAGACGTAGCCGCGGCCGTAGCCCAGCTCCTTCATCAGCTTGGTGGGCGCGTTCCGCAGGTGCGGCGGCACCGGATCGTTGGGCGCGGCAGCGATCGCTTCCTTAACCCGCCCGACCGCACGGTAGACCGCCACCGACTTCGGCGCGCGCGCCAGATAGACCGTCGCCTGCGCCAGGCAGACGTCGCATTCCGGCATGCCGAGCACGTGCGCCGCCTGGAAAGCGGCGTTGGCCTGGACGAGCGCCTGCGGGTCAGCGAGACCGACATCCTCGGAGGCGAAACGGACCAGCCGCCTGGCGACGTAGAGCGGATCTTCGCCGGACTCGAGCATGCGGCCCAGCCAGTAGAGCGCGGCGTCGGCATCCGATCCGCGCAGGCTCTTATGCAGCGCGGAAATCAGGTTATAGTGCTCCTCCCCGGACTTGTCGTAGAGCAGGTGCGTGCGGCGCACGGCCCGAGCCACGTCGTCGCGACGCAACCGCACGGACTTAACCGCGTCCGGCGTCTTTCCCTTCGGTACGGCGTCCGCCGCGGCCTTCACCGCCAGTTCCAGGGAATTCAGCGCCGTGCGCGCGTCCCCGTCCGCGATGCCGGCCAGAGCCTCGGCCACGCCATCCTCAAGCTCGATCTCGCGCCCGGCGAACGCCCGCCGTCCGTCCGCGGCCGCGCGGCGCACGAGCGTGGCGATGTCCTCGATCTCCAGTTTCTGCAGGACGAAGACGCGGCAGCGTGACAGCAAGGCCGCGTTGACTTCGAAGGACGGATTCTCGGTCGTGGCGCCGATGAGCGTGACCGTGCCGTCCTCGACGTACGGCAGGAAGGCGTCCTGCTGGGCCTTGTTCCAGCGGTGGATCTCGTCCACAAACACGATGGTGCGGGTGGAGTAGGACTTGAGCCGCTCCTGGGCCTCGGCGATGGTGGCGCGCAGGTCCGCCACGCCGCTCGAGACCGCGGAGAGCTGGACGAAGTGCGATTTGGTGAGTTTGGCGATGAGCCGCGCAAGCGTGGTCTTGCCTGTGCCCGGCGGTCCCCAAAAAATCATGGACGGCACCTCATCGCGCTCGATGAGCGTCCGGAGCAGTGTGCCCTCGCCGACCAGCTCGCGCTGGCCGACGAATTCCGCAAGCGTCTCGGGCCGCATGCGGTCCGAGAGCGGGGCGTCTTTCTTGAGCTGGACGGCGGCCTTGTATCCGAAGAGGTCCATACATCTATATATAGCCTCTATACTTTACCGCCTGCACCGCATTAAGCCAATCGAGGCAGAGAAATAGAGAGATGGAGTTTAAGCCCGCCGCATTTGTATCCATATTTCGATTTTTCGCTCCACGTCTAGATATCTCCAATGCCTTGACGAAAACTGCCGCTGGTCAGAAAATGGCGCCGTAGTCCTTTCCCGGCCCGAAGGAAAGAAGGATGGCCCAAAATTCTCCGGATCGCACCAAACGCATCGACAGCATGAAGAACAAGTTCCGCCGCCTCGGCGGACTCGATCTCCTGCGCGAATGCGTCCGCTATGAGCGCGCCCAGGACGGGACGCTCGAGCACCATCTGCCGCCGGAATTCGTCGAGGATTCCCATCTGGCGCTCCGCCAGCTGCTCGACGAGAAGTACGGCTCGGGCAAGTTCGAGCGCCTGCTCGCGATCGTGCGCAAGCAGCCGTCCAAACCGTTCGTCGTCTGACCGGCCCGCTGGGCCGGTTTTTTATAGTGTGGAGTGGGGAGTGTGGAGCCCGAATAAAATATATAAATCGCGCTGCAGCGCGATTTTTGCTTTAACTCCAAACTTCACCCTTCAAACTCCAAACTTCCCGCTTCCAGCTTCCCGTTCCCGCTCTACGCACCGGATTGACTTTCCGCCGGAATTCCCCTACGCTCGCGGCAAGTTCCTTGAAACGAGGTGTGACATGGGCAACGAGAAACGTCCCGATCAGGACCGTCCCTTGCGCCAGCTCGATACGCCGCGCCGCCGCCGCAACGCGCTCCGCGACCGCGGCCTGTTGGCGCCGGAAGACCGTGCCGCCTTGGCTGAGTGCCCTGGCGCCTGGAACCGCGTCGCCGACGGGCTCATCGAGAACGCCATCGGCGTCTTCCCGGTGCCGCTCGGCGTGGCCGAGAATTTCGTCATCGACGGCCGGCCGACGCCGGTCGTCATGGCCACGGAAGAGCGCACAGTCGTCGCCGCGGCCTCCAAGGCCGCCAAGCTCTGCCTGCCTTCCGGTTTTGCGACAACAGCCGCTGCACAAAGACGCGCCCGCGCCCAAATCCTCTGGACCGGGGTCAGCGACAGCCACACCCTCATCAACTGCATCCGGTCACTGGAAAGCAGCTGCCGAAAGGCGCTGCTGAAAAGGCACCCTGAACTCGGCCGGCACGGACGAACCCTGCTGGCGTTGCGGCCCTACCGGCCGGATGGTTCGCGTGACGACATGATGGTCGTCGAGCTCGAGATCGACCCTGGCGAAAGCATGGGGGCCGGCACAGCGACGCGCATGGCGGAGCTGGTCGGCGACATGCTCGAACGTCTGGTCGGTCGGCGCCGGACCGCCGCCATCGTCACGAACCACGGGGAGGCAACAGATGCTGTCCAGGCCGCCGCCGTCTGGCCGCGCACCGCCCTGCCGGCGCACGCGGCCCTGCGCATCTCCGAGCTCAACCATTGGGCCGCCTGCGACCAATCGCGTCTCGCGACGCACCTGAAGGGCATCCTGAACGGCGTTTCCGCCGTCGCCCTGGCGACCGGTCAGGACACGCGGGCCGTCGAGGCGGCCGTGCACTCTGCGGCGCACCGGCCGTACGGCATCGACCAGCTGACCAGGTATTCTGTCCTGCCGGACGGATCGCTGTCCGGCCACATCAGCCTCCCGTTGCCCGTCGGTGTCCGCGGCGGCGCCACGGCGCACCCGGTGGCCGTGGCCTGCCGCGACCTCATGGGGACGCCAGACCGCTCGCGGCTCGCCGCCGTCATGGCGGCCGCCGGCCTGGCGCAGAACTTTGCCGCGCTGCTCTGCCTGGCGACGGACGGCATCACCGCCGCCCGCGCCAAACTCGCCGTCCGTTGACATCGGACGGCGTTTTCATTACGGTGGCCACAGCACATTTCCAACAAGGAGCATCTGTGTTCGGACTCGACAAGCCGGCGAACCGTCGGTTCGCCATCATCTCCTTCTTCCTGGCCCTGTGCTGGGGCGGGCTCGGCTACTGGATCGGCCTGCACCGCGAGCGCCCGCTGCCCGACGGCACCATGTGCGCCCTGCGGCCGCCGCCTGTCGAGGACATGGCCGCGCGCAACATGATGTGGCGCGCGGCGAACGGCGATGTCTCCGGTCCTCAGACAAGCGAACAGAATCTCGGGACCGCGGTCAGCATAATCCTGGCGCCGAATGAACTGATACCGCCAGAGCTCCGCAGTAAGGCCATGACGGTGTACCTCCAGAAGACGATCATGACCTTCGTGAACGGGGAGGACGCCGCCTCCCAGGACGCCATCATCAAAAATGGCAGCCCGGAGGACCGCCTCCGGCTCCTGCGGCGGCTCTCCGACGGCGATAGCCGAAGCACCAGGCTGCTCGGCCAGATACTGAAGGACCAGGAACGTCTGGAACTCCTGATGAAGGGCCGACCGGTCCCGCTCGAGAAGAAGCCGGACGGCACCGTACCCTAAAGGGCCGCGACCGGAACACGACCAGCCCCGCATATACCATGCGGGGTTTTTCTTTATGCGGACATCTTGACTTGCCGCCGCATTTGCCTATAGTTGACCCGTCCTTTCCCAAGGGGAAACCCGATGAAACCTTCAAAACTGTCCTGGCTGCTGTCCTCCCTGCCCTACCTCTGTCTCTTCGCGGCCGGGGCGATTACCACCCGGCTCGCATTCGGTACCGGCCCCGAAACGGCTGCGACTGCGACCGCGCAAACAGCCGCCATCGCTCCGGCTTCGCCGCCCTCCGCGGTCTGCGGGTCCTCGCGCGAGGACATGAGGCTCCGCAACGCGGTCTGGCGCTACTGGAACGGCGACTACGCCGGAGGAATCGGCCCCGACTCACCTCTCGAACGCCGCCTCGGCGACGCGCTGCTGGGCGTCTTCATCTGGGCGGATGACCCAGAAATTGCCGACGGTCCGGACGAGGCTTGCAGCGACGGGCTAAGGCTCTACCGCACGGCCTACTTCCAGCGGTTCTTCCCCGACCGCCTGAACTTCACCGACCTGGACATCGATGAGGTGGAGATGATGTTCGGTCGGCTATCCAAGGCCAAAAGGATGGAGGCGATGCAGGAGCGGACCGAATTCGACCTGCGCGCCGCCAATCTGGCCTACTGCGTCCTGCACGACAAGACGCGGGTCGGCCTCTTCATGGCCGGCAAGCAGATTCCGCTCGAGACTCTGCCGGACGGCACCGAGCCGTGACCGGCGGATACAAAAACTTAAAATCGCGCCTCCTTAGCGCGATTTTTTACATGCAAAAAAAAAACGAAAACACCCGCTTTGGACGGGTGTCTTCGGGGTAGGGGCGGCCTCTGCTCGGCGCTCGACGTCTCGCGCCTCCTCCCTCACCTCGCGCACATGTTTGATAAATGAAAATCCGTCGCATGGTCGGGGCGACGGGGGTGGGCCGCGAGCCGGCTCGCGGCCCACGGGCGGCATCGGCCGCCCGGGGTTTGGCGAGCGACTCAAATGCTTCGCGAGCCAAACGAACCTGCATGGGGACGGGGCATTATTTTTGGTCCTTGCCCCGTCCCGCTGTGTCGCAGGCGTACCCGCCTGCGACCGGCCTCGGCGAGGGCAGCGCCGTCCGGCGGACCGGAAATAAAAAATCAGTTGCAGTGTCGGGGCGACAGGGATCGAACCTGCGGCCTCTACTCGGCGCTCGACGTCTCGCGCCTCCTCCCTCACCTCGCGCGCATTTTTGATAAATGAAAATCCGTCGCATGGTCGGGGCGACAGGGATCGAACCTGCGGCCTCTCGGTCCCGAACCGAGCGCACTACCGCTGTGCTACGCCCCGACCATGCGACGGACTGATTGTGATATTCGCGCAGACCGCCCGTTTCAAGTAATGCACCGGCCGCGCTTACGCCCCGAAAGATGTGCCGATAGCTGAACCAATATAATCCGCCTGCCGAAAAAAATCAAGAGGCACTCGACCCGCCGTCCGGAGCACCAATCAAGGCAGAAAAAAACGGAGCTGGCGCTCCGCTTCAGAATTTACCCCGTCCGGCACCGGCCCACGGATCGTCCGTAACAGCCGGATGCGCAAACCAAATGCGCGCGCTCGCCGTGTCGCACAGGTGGCAAAACGCGGCCAATGGGCCGCTCACCCGCTGCCTACTGGAGTAGTCGTCGTGCTCCCCTTCGACGTACTTGAGGCCGTTGTGCTGGTCCGCCGTCAGCTCGATGCCGTATTCGGCCAGCTTACGGAGCCGAAATGCGTGCTGATCGGCTTTCGTGCGCTGGGACGGCAGATGGTGCAACTGACCGTCCGGACCAAGCTCGTATTTCCACGGCTTCTCCACGTCGTGCAAGTACAGCACGAGCAGGGCGTCGGACAGCGAGAACGGCAGCGGCCGAAGCTCCGCGAACAACGCGTACAATGCCACGGCGATGTTCAGCACCTCGTGGACATGATCGAAGTAACCGCCGGGCCAGGCCTGGTGGTTATTGGTCGATCCCTGGACGGTCCGGAACAGCTCCATGTTGTCCGCGAGCAGGCGACGGCAGGACGTCCGGTTGGGCTCGTCAATGAGGCACAGCAGGTCCTCGAGGGGCAAGTAGCGCGGTTGGGGCATGTCTTTCTCCTGAAAGGAACGCCACCAACGTAGCACCGCAGAACCGTCACGGCAATATCCGGATTCACTGGACAGAAAAAGGAGCCCAAACGGGCTCCCTAAGTCTAGCGGACCAGGACGAACCACTCGCCCGGACTCTCCCCGTCCTCGCCGAGGATGATGGCGCGGCGCTGGGCGCGCAGGAGCCCGGTCAGGCGGCCGAAATCGGCGCGATCGCCAATCAGCGCGTACAGGCCCAGGAAGAAGTGCGCGATGAACGGCGAGAAGGAACCGGCCGTCTCCACTTCGCGCGGCGCGCTCTCGAAGAACTCACCGAACTGCTGGGGCAACAGGCTGCAGAGCGGATCGCCGCCCAACCCGTGGTAACTGACGGACACGAGTTCCGTCGCCGTGCTCTTTGGCAGGCCGGCACGCATGTCCATCAGCCGCTCGCGCCGAATGCGCAGGGACAGGGGCACGAACGCCATCTGCTCGAAGCGGCTGGCCGAAAGTTCGCCGTCGCCGGCCGAAACCGGCACGATGCGCTTCACGGCATTCAGGCCGAACAGCAGGGCCAGCGACCGGACAATGGCCGAGGAATCCAGCTCCTCGGCCGCGGCCAACGGATAATACCGTTCGCTTACGATGCGCTGGAAAGGTGCCATCTCCTTGAAGAGCCTTTCCCGCAGGGCGACATCCTTGCCGTGCCGCCGGATGAAGGCGGCGTAGGACTTGAAACCCTCATTCGTCTCCAAGATGACCTCCCGGGAGCGTTGGCGAAAAAAAAGACCCGGATGCACCTTGGCACATCCGGGACGAAGACGCCAGAACGTCGGAACCTACCCGCGGTAGGCGATCCAGAGCCGAGCCGGCCGGTCGTGGAGGAGGATGGGGATGGCGTACCGCGCCAACCGGGCGAAGCGCTCCAGCCGAGCGAGCGCGCTCTGGTCGTCGGCCAGTCCGGCATAGAGCAGGCAGAAAGCCAACATGTGCCGGGTGATCTTGGCGAGCGCCGCCGGGTCACTCACGTCCTCGAGCTCCAGTCCGCCGGCCAGCAGGCC
Organism: bacterium; assembly: GCA_021824285.1. Lineage (GTDB taxonomy): Bacteria > Patescibacteriota > Patescibacteriia > SG8-24 > SG8-24 > JAKAKZ01. The sequence goes on along the minus strand of JAKAKZ010000037.1, from coordinate 1,287 downwards.
AGCCGTCACCTGGAAACGGAGCCGCTCGACGAGCTCGGGCCTGATCGCCGCTCGGCGGACCGGACCGAACCGTCGCATGAGCAGGCGGAAGAAGGCCCGGCCCTGGCCGGCGATGGCGGCCTGGACGGCCGGCAGGTGGCCGTCGTCCGGCAGGACGACGAGGTCGCCCCGCGCCGTTCCGGGAAACAGGCGGTCCAGGAGGGCAGCCGAGGATGAGGTCCAGGCGAAGAGCCGCTGGTCGGGCAATGCCGGAGCGGCCGCCTCGACGCCCTGGATGAGCGGCGTGGCCAGCTGCAATGCGCGCTCGGCCGCGTCGGCCTGCGGCGCGCGACCCATGAGGGCGGCGAGGCTGTCGTCGCTGCGGAAATGGTCTTGAATCTGCATCGGATACCTCCACTTTTCTAGGTACGTCGTCCGCGCTGGCGGACCCGTCAGTTAAGCACAAAAAGGGGCTCCTGTCAACGCTGGCCTGGTCGCGTAACCGGATCCGATTCGTACCTGCAGGGTCGCGGAAACAAAAAACCTTCTTCAAGGGAAGAAGGTTTCAGCGGACGAAGACGAGCCAGCGCGGCCGTGCCTCCGCAGTCAGGCCGTAGGGCACGACATGCGTCAGCTGAAGCATCAGCGGGCGCAGGCAATGGAAGGCCTCGGCGTCGTCCACGAGCAGGGCGGCGGCCGTAAAGAAATCCAGGCACTCGATGACGCCGCCGCGCAGTTCGGCACGGACGGGCTGCGGCAGGTCGGACCAGGGTGCCGCGTCGAAGCAGCCCCAGAAATCCTTACCCAGGCGGTTCCAGATGTCGTTCTGGACCCGCCGCCGCATCGCGTCGTTCGACCGGTACAGCCGCTGGCCGAACTTGGCCAGTAGCCCTTTGCGGAAAGTGGCGCGGACGCCGGCGACGGTAGCGGCCATCGCTGCCGGTCCGGCGCTCACGGAAACCGCCAGCAGGCCGGCTTCAGCGGGACCCCCGGCGGCGGCCTGCAGCAGGCGTGACAGACGCGCGGTCTGGACGCGCTCGCGCGGCGCGAGGGCGAACCGGCCGGGACGGCAGCGCGCGGCAACGATGCCGAGCGTCTGGCGGAAAAGCCGACGACGGAAGGACAGGTTGGCCCGACCGCCGCCTCCCGTGTTCTGGAAGGATGACATCACGCGCCACCTCCATCGTATAAAGATCCTGCCGACCGAGGCCGGACATCGGCACAAGGTTACGCCCTTAAAAAGAACCGTCAAGAGGACGAACGCGGAGAGAGAGAGAGAGAGAGACTGACTGTCTTTATCACTTTCTC
>JAKAKZ010000075.1 GCA_021824285.1 bacterium | reverse complement strand
CACCGCGGCCTGGTCGGGTCCGCGCTCGTTCGTCGGCTCCGCGCCGAGGGTTTCAATAACCTGGTGTTGCGCACCCATTCGGAACTGGATCTGACCGAACAGGCGGCGGTCCGGGATTTTTTCGCGCTCGAGAAGCCGGAGTACGTCTTCCTGGCCGCGGCCAAGGTCGGCGGCATCATGGCCAATAACACCCAGCCGGCCGATTTCATCTGGCGCAACCTGCAGATCCAGAACAACGTCATCGACGCGAGCTACAGGAACGGCGTGAAGAAACTGCTGCTTTTGGGCTCGTCCTGCATCTATCCGCGCATGTGCCCCCAGCCGATGAAGGAGGAGCACCTGCTCACCGGGCCGCTTGAGCCGACCAACGAGCCTTACGCGCTCGCCAAGATCGCGGGCATCAAGATGTGCCAGAGCTACAACCGCCAGTACGGCACGAATTTCATTGCGGTCATGCCGACGAACCTCTACGGCATCAACGACAACTTCGACCTGCAGAACTCGCACGTCCTGCCGGCGCTGCTCCGGAAGTTCCATGAGGCCAAGGAGCGCGGCGACAAGCAGGTCGTCTGCTGGGGCACGGGTTCCGCGCTGCGCGAATTCCTGTACGTGGACGACATGGCCGACGGCTGCGTCTTCCTGATGCGGAACTTCGATCCCACCAAGGAACAGAACCAGAAAGGCGACGTCTTCCTGAACCTCGGGACGGGACGCGAGGTCTCCATCCGCGAGCTGACGGAACTCATCGGCCAGGTCGTGGGCTATCAGGGGGAGATCGTCTGGGATTCGACCAAGCCCGACGGCACGCCGCGCAAGCTTCTCGACGTGTCGCGCATGGCCGACCTCGGCTGGAAATATCGGACCGAACTGGCCGACGGCGTGAAGGCCGTCTACGAGTGGTATGTCAACGAACACGTCATGGCTCCGTAAAGCCGCGTCGCATCAGCATTATTTATATGTTGAGCAGAATCAGACGGCTGGTTTCAAATCCAAAAGATAATTTTCATAAGGTGTCACCATACCTGAAGTCGAAGCTTTTCGCGGTCAAACGGTTTATTTATGAATCAGTCGGCAACGATCGATATTCAAAACCATACGACGCAACTGACGAGTTGCTGAAGTTTATTGACTGGACGGGGGGGCGGTTCGTTCAATGCGGAGGATATGACGGATTCTTTCAAGACCCAACATATTATTTGGAGAAATTTCGCGGTTGGAGCGGTATAATTTTGGAGCCGACAGAGAGGTTTATTGATTGCCGAAGAATCCGCAAGCATTCTGAAGTCCTAAAGTTGGCGGCGGTTTCCGACGAGCATGTGAAAGAAGTGGACATGACTGGCTGCGAGGCCATGGCCCTGATTGATGACCCGAAACTCGACCCCAAGGAGTGGAGCCGTCAAGCCGAGCGGATATATGCCCCGATGGGCAGGGAAACCTTGCATGCACGCGTTCCCGCCGCGACGTTGAACAGGGTTTTGTCGGAACGAGGCATTAAAGAAATTGACCTCTTGGTGCTGGATACAGAGGGGAGCGAAGCGGATATCCTTCGCGGTTTGGACATGTCGAAAGTTAAGGTGCGCTTCGCATTGATAGAAATTCATACAGTGGAGCGCAAAAAGGAAGTCGAATCGTTGTTGAATGGGGCGCTACTGTCCAGGCTGTCGTCGCAGGACTATCTCTACAGGATTAATTAATGTGCAGTGTGGCTTGTGAGTCGGATTTAGAAGAAAATATGATGTCCGACGGATTTTCTCATAGTAACGCCTTCGCCGCCGTGGCGGACGAGATCGCGCGGTCCGCGCCGAAGGGTGTGCTGCTTGATTTGGACGACACGCTTTACGCTTACGGTCCGTGCCACGCGGCCGGGCTGCGGCGCTGCCATGAGCGGTTCACGGCCGCCGGCGGTACCTTGTCGCATGAAAGTTTTTGCGATCATTACGGCGCGGCGCGGGAGCGGGTCAAGGAAACCACGCGCGGCCAGGCCGCTTCGCATTCCCGACTTCTGTACTTCCAGCGTCTGCTCGAGGGCCTTGGTGGCCGGACCGACATCGGCCTGACGCTGGAGCTCGAGACCGCCTACTGGGGCGGGTTCATCTGCGCTATCGAATTGCGCCCGGGCGCCCGGGAGTTCCTGGAGACGCTTCGACGTCTGGGCATCCATACGGCCATCGTCACGGACCTGACGGCCCGCATCCAGCTGGAGAAGCTGGACCGGATGGGGCTAGCCAAGCTGGTGGATTTCGTCGTATCGTCGGAAGAGGCGGGTGCGGATAAGCCGGCTCCGGCGATATTCCTGCTGGCGCTCCAGAAGCTCGGCATGAAGCCGGATGAGGTCGTACTCATCGGCGACGATGCCGACCGGGACGGCCGCGGCGGCACCGACCTCGGCATCCGGACGGTTATTATAGATAAGTAGGCGGACGGCATATGCTTGCCCAGCTCAAAGCCCAACTCTACGACCGCAACGGCGCGCTGAAGATCGGCATCCTCCGGTCGCCGCTGTTTCTGTCCGTACTCGGACTCAAGCTCGCCGCGGCCTTCCTGTTTGCCTCCGATTACCTGACCAAGCTGTTCGTGCCGTTCGTAAACTATTACGTGACGAGCGGTTTTCTCGATCCGTATCTTTTTTTCCACGGAATCAGTCTCGATACCTCCTTCCCGTACCCAACCGTAATGCTCTGGGCCCTTGCGCTGCCGCGCCTCCTGCTGTCACCGTTCTTGAGCGCGGATTTCTCGGTCGTGACCTTCGGCCATGTCTTCGCGCTGCGCCTCGTGACGCTCGCCGCGGATATCACGTTGC
>JAKAKZ010000005.1 GCA_021824285.1 bacterium | reverse complement strand
GCGGAAATGGTAGACCGTGCTGGAGGTGAGGCCGGTGAGCGTCACGCTGTGCGAGAGCGAGAGCGGCGAGGCCGCGCCGTCGGTGGAGGCGTACGGCGGACCGGCAACGAGGCCGTAGTCCACCCAAGTGCTGGCGTTCTCGTCCGTGGTCCAAGTGGCCGTAAAGGAAGTCGAACCGATGGCCGTGCACTGCAGCCCGCTAAGCACCGGCGGCGTCAGATCGAGCGTGGTGCAGGACTGGTCGGTGCTGCAGGACTGGTTTCCTGACGGGTCGGTGGAACAGACCTGGTAGTGGTACGTCGTGCCGCCGACCAGACCGGTCACGGGGACGCTATGCGAGGCCAGGTAGCCGGCGTCGCTCGCCGTGCTGCCATAGGAGGCCGTCAGACCGTAGCGTACGAGCGAGTTGGCGCCCTCATTCGTCGTCCAGGTGGCGTTGAAGGAGGTCTCGGTCTGACCGGAACAAGCGATGCCGCTGATGACCGGCGGAGTCGTGTCCTGCGCGCCGCCTCCCCCACCACCGGCTGGCGTGCAGACCGAAGGCTGACCGGAGCAGGCATAGCCGGACTCGATTTGGCAGTTGAAGGCGCAGCCGTCACCGCTCAAGACGTTGCCGTCGTCGCAGCCCTCGCCGAGCTCGATGATGCCGTTGCCGCAGACCGCCGACGCTGCCACGGCTGCCGTGACCGTGACCTGCGCGTCCGCGATGGCGATGGCCATGCCGCAGACGTCGGAGGGGCTGCCGCAATCGCCGGCCCCATCCAGGATGTTCACGACATAGCTGCCCGGAGTGGCGGGATTCTTGAGCTGCCCGTTCGGTGACTGGCCGTCGATAAGCAAGGTCACGTAAGCACCGGCCGCGCTCGTGGTATAGGCCGCTCCGCACGGGATGAACCGGAAGGTCAGGGTCGAGGTGTCGAGGGCCACGCCGAGGTTATTGGCGCCATTGGTGCAGGAAACCGTAGAAGCTCCGGCGCCCGCATTCACGACTAGAATCGTGCGTGCCGTGCCGTCCGTGAAAGTGAAGTCCGAGACATCCCAGGTGGCGGTCTGCGTGAAGCTGGCCGGGAAGCGCAGCGCTATCTGCTCGGCAGACGTGAAAGTGTTCGCTCCGCTCAAGTTGAAGCTGATCTGGTGCGCTGCCGCACCGTTCGCGGCCATGTTCGAGATCTGGTCCTTGCGGTTGATGGGGCTGGCCGCGCGGAGATACCAAACCAAGGCACTCGCGGCCGCGATGCCAAACAGCGCCAAACCAAGCGCCCTGCGGAGTTTCCGCACGCCTATTTCGGCCTTTTCAGCTGTCTCCGTCCGAGACTCCTCCATAATGACCCAGCCTACTTTGCCGGATTCGCGCTCCGGCCGGAAAAACGGCAGATAAGGCTTCGCTCTTCTATATATATAGAAGGCCAAACCGCTCTGCTGGTTTTCTCCGACGTCCGAGCTTTGCGCTTCGGCCGTCGGGCGGAAGGAGAGCCGCGCTCTCCACCCACCCGACGGGGCGACCGGTCCATACGGTCGCTCCGCCTTATTATTTATCACTGACCCCGTCTATTCTCGTGCCTACCCTTTGCTCTTCTCGTACTCCCGGATGATGCTCTTCCTCCAAGCTTTGCCACCCAACTTCAGTAAGGTCAGAAGCAGGACGAGCAGAACGCCACCGACGGACAGCAGGCGCCACGGCCAAACGTAGAACTCGCGCTCATCGGTGACTACGGAGTTATTCGAGCCGTAGTTCACGACCAGCGTGGCCTTATACTTGCCGAGGCCGAAGTTGTGCCACTCGTAATTGAGCCCATCCAAGAAATTTCCTGGTTCTGCTCCACCCCTGCCGTGCCAACCCAGCTCGAACCGGCGGATGGATTGGGGCAGGACGCTCCGGAAATCAGGGTTCAGCACCAGCGCGGCTACCTGGCGGCCAAAGACGTCCTTGATGAACACGTTGCCAACCGGCCGAAGATGCGTATTGCCGCTGTTTTCAAAACGCAGGAAGAAATCAACCGGCAGGTAGTTGTACCAGGAGGCGGGCTTATTGAAGCCGAACTCCGCGATGCCGCCGACCTCCTTCACGTCGCCAGAAATGTTCACCAAAATAAGCGCGGCAATCTGGCTGCCGATGGCCACGCCGCCCGTGGCGTTCGGCGGTTGGGTGGACAGCATGATGGCACCGAAGTGGCCGCCCGGCTGCACGCGGTCCTTCGGCACGTTGATGGCGAAGGGGAGATTGGCGCGCTCCTGGGGGGCAAGCACAATCGGCGTCTGGTCCACCTTGATCCACTGGGCCAGAGATGAGCCTTTCTGGTCCTGATCCGGCGAATAGAAGACCGGCGTTCCTGATTCTTTGTCGTCAGCCGTGAAATTCTGCAGTTGCGGCCAGATTGTCAGGGACTGCGACGAATCGTTGTAGAGCTTGATGACGTCGAGATTGGTGTCGCCCGGATTAAGGCGGTAATCGAAATACGGCGGCGAAACGGTCAGGGCCGAGGCGCCGAAAAACGGAACGAGCGACATGGCGAGCGAAAACGCCGCCCCGCCCAAGATCTTCGCAAGACCTTTCTGCATAAGTTCTTCCTTCCGGTTAAAAGATTATTCCCTGAACCGCGTCGGCGATTCCCCCTGGCGGAGGTAACCTCCGACCCGATTCAGGCAATGCCCTTTTATTTGTCACAGGATTTGTTTGAGGTTTTTCTGCCGTTGCAGGAGCGTTACTGACTTGCCTGTTCAGCCAAAAATCGCCGCCTTGTGAGCCAGTTCATTACTCCCCCTCGGATTCATCGTCCAGACTTCAAATTATCCGGACGCCATTCAGCTCGGATATGCGGCCCTTTTGCCGCCGATGTCATTTTATTTCAGCCGTTGTTTTAATCGTTACGGCCACGGATTCTAGGCCTAAAATCCCCACCCGTAACGACTAGGTTTTCTCCGCACTCCCAACTCCACACTTCACACCCCTATCCCTCACGGTCGGGCCTCCTGGAGCTTTAGCCCTCCAAGAGGCCCTTCCCGTAAGGACTAGGCCTTACCGAGACATGTCATGCGATTGGCAAGTCCGTTAGAACGTGCCCGTGGCGATGAAGGTCAGGGTGTCGGTGTAGTCATTGTGGGCCGGCGTGGTGCCGGAGATCGCGGCCTTGACCTGCAGCTCCCAGTACGCGTTGGAGACGCCAGCGTTGACGCTCCAGAGGTTCTGGGTCGCTCCAGTAACTCCCGTGACCGTACCCGCTGCCGTGCTGTTAGTGCAGGCAGAGGCGATGTTGGCGGTCAGGGTGCCGCCAACCGGAACAGTCACAGACTTGCCGGTAATGTCATCGAGACACAGGCCGTAATTGGCCGTGCCCGCGGACATCGCGGCGGAAGCCGACGGAATGGAGTCAGTCGAAGCCGAAGTCGACTTCAGGCTGGCGTTCGTCGACAGGACAGTCACTTGCGTACCGCTGGTCGCGTTGGACGACAGGCGGGTGCAGATGACGTTGACCGACGAAACCGAGGACGACGAGATGGCGCCCGTGGACAGAGTGCCCAAGGCGACCGTGCCGCCGTTACCCGCGAAGTTGACGTCGCAAGTGGCGTTAGCGCCGACATTGAACGACATGTTCGGGGAGACCGTGGCCGTCACCGTAACCTGGTCATCGGAGATGATCGGGATGTTGACGGTGCCGGAGTGCTGGCCCGAAATGGTGTTTGTGTAGGTACCGGCGGACGGATTGGTGAAGGTCAGGCCCGTAAGGGTGACCGCACCGGCCGAACAGGTAGTCGGAACCAGGTGGAACGTGTTGCCGGTATTGGTGACGGCAACAGTACCGCCTGTGCAGGTCGCCGCAGCGGTGCCGCCCTGTGAGGTGAAGCCGGCATCGAATGCGTAGTCGATGGTGGCCGTGAAGGAGGTGACGGTGAACGTGACGGAGTGCGTCACGGCCGTCTGCGCGGCCTTCAGGCGGCTAAGCGTGTCCTTCGAGGCGGTCACGGTCGCGGCGGAGGCCGGCGTGACAGCAGCGAGCGACATCGCAAGCAGCGAGGCGGTCGTCACCTTCGACAGAAGGCGAGTAAACCTATTTTTCATGTTTTTATTCTCCTTGTTGCTTCTTCTTCAGCGTCTCGCGCCAGAAGACGGAATGAGCCGCCTCCTTGAGCAGCCGACCGGGAAGGTCACGGAATGGCCGCCGACCGGAGCCTTAAGCGCAAAAACCTGATTCGAAGCGATAAGTAAGACCTTTTAGCCGCCTGTCTCCGTCGGCTTGCGCCAACGGGGTAAAAAATCTCCATCCAGCCCAGGCTCATCGCCGCTCCGTCTATTCCGCGTCGGTATCCGGCCGCGTTTCCGCAGCTCGGCCGCCGTAGACGTACGTCGACTGAACAACCGGTGAAGATCGACCTTTTTTGTTTTTATATGCCGCGAGGGCGCATACTCCCCGCGCTTCAGCCCTCACCTTAGGTAGCGGCTACCAAAGTAGAAGCTACCTGTAAGTCCTGAAGCGTGTGGACTAATCTCGCTTGTAATGATCCTAATGACAGCTCACGCCACCCAGCCAACACCGTCCTTTTTCGCCATCGCCAGCCGTCTGTGGAGACAGCCATAAAACCGTCACGGACGATTTTCGCTTATATTCCGCCAGACCCGATTATTGGATCAGTCCGGCCCCAATGAGCGTCGAGACGGCCATGGCGAGCACCGTCAGCTCAATGAGCCTGCGGAAAATTATGGTCTTTGTTTTCTGTCTCATAGGGTTGGCGTCCCTTGAGTCGAAAAACCTCGACCTTTTATGATTCTGGTGTCCGATTTCGGGCTTGGCGGAATGAGCCGCCTTGCCTATCAGCCCACCAGTTCAGTCGGCGCTACCGACTAAACTGGTGATCCGAGTGCTTCTGTCGGCGAAATGTATAGAACTCGCCTGCTTTCTATTCCCCGCGCCTCCGTTTCTCTAGTACGACGATGTCGCGATAAACGTCAGCGTGTCTGAATAATCTCCGCCCGCCGGACTGGTCACGCTGCGCGATGCTTTCACGAGAATTTCGGAATTGCCGCCGGAAAGCGGCCCGCTGGAGCTCAAGATGTTCTGGTTGCTCGTATTCACGCCACCTACCTGGTGGCCGGTCGTCTTATCGCATGTGCTGGCGTAGGGAGATTGGGCAACAAAACTGCTGGGACTCATGCCGTCCTGTCCTACGGAGAAGACGCAAAGCCCGTAACCGGCTAGACCCGCCGAAAGCGTGGCCGTGGCAGAATCGACTTTGGCGCTGGGCACTGAAGTGCGGGCCAACGCGGTATTCGCGTCCCGTACCGTCACGATTACGCCGTGGGTCGCGTTTGTTTCAGCTGTGATGAATATCGAGTTTACAGTCGTGCCGTTCGACGTGGTCACGGAGGAAGTGGATAGCTGCCCCAGATCCACCGGGACTCCGGTGGATCCCGGCGCCGATGTTCCGGTTTTTACGGTAAAAGACATGTACGGATTTCCCTGAAAGCACTGGTAGCCGGCGCAGCCGATATAAAGCGCGCTGGCCATGTTCTGGCCGGTTGCCGGCTCGCCAAGAGTGTCCTGCCCCAGATAATTGCCCGAGGAGCTCGCCTTGCCGCCGATATTGACGCTGTCTGCCTGAACCTGGAAGTTAGTCGAACTCATTACCTGGGCCTCGGTCATGCGCCTAGGAAACAGGAAAGACCCTAACGCCAACAGCGCTACGGTCCCAATCCCCCTCATTGTGTTGGATTTTCGCATGACGCGAATTTTAGGATGAGTACGACTGCTCATTCAGCCGGATCCACCTGTTTCTAGTTTATCATTTTTTGGCCTGGCCAACAATCATTATATATGTGGTTTTTTTGGCTTAAAATTGATGATTTACAGATTGCATGTGGATAAGCTTATTTGGTCCTGGTGATGGATGTATGGTGAATTGTTAACAATTCACAGGAGTTACCCACAATTCTGTCCACAATTGTATTTTTTTCGGAAAATTAGCAGATATATGCTCCACAAGACCTGTGAATGCGTGTGGATTGAGTCTAAAAACTACAGCGTTTTACATAACAACAATAATTTATCCGCTGGCGGTAAGAATTGATATTTTTTTCACTTGTTAATCTCGCGTCCGCAGATCTGATGTCTGCGGCACCTCGGCTGAACTCAGGAGAACTAAGTGTCGCAAAAAAAATATTAAGGCGGCATTATTTAACCAAATTGTTTCACGTGGAAATTTTATAAATCTAGGCGCCGTATTTATGTTACTCAGAACAAACTAACTATTATTATGCACGTTAATTATTGACCGTATATTCAGTGCGCCAGAAGGCTCGGTTTCCCGTGAAACAATCAGCCTGTGAATAAACTAAACAACTTATCCAGAGATGTTGCCCTCACCATAAACACCTGATAGAATCAGCACACAATAAGCTACTCCCCGCCCCCATAGCTCAACGGATAGAGCGGATCCGTCCTAAGGATACGATGGAGGTTCAATTCCTTCTGGGGGCACCACGCAAACAGCCGGCTTCATGCCGGCTGTTTGCGTTACATTCCTACCATGATAATTGGCATGAATACGGATCATTCGATTGCGCCATGCCTACCCCGACAGGCAACTAATTCACACTAAATGGCACTAATACACATCTGTAGTGGATAACTTAAGGGGCTAGACAAAAAAAGAAATCAGGGGTATTCTAATCCAGCCAGGGGCCCGTAGCTCATCTGGTAGAGCGCTGCATTCGCATTGCAGAGGTAAAGGGTTCGAGTCCCTTCGGGTCCACCAGAAAAATGCCGTCCACCACTGGACGGCCTTTTTCTTTGCTTAAATACTGCATATATTTGTGTCGCATAATACAATATGTTAATGGCGCAATCAGCACTGTTTCCGAACCAGACACAATTAGTGAATAATATTTCAATTATATAACCGCCATACCAAACTGCCGAGGAATCAACTATAATGGCCCATAAGCGGGGGGACCTCGTCGACAAGCTCAGTCAGCGCATGCCGACGGCCCGCCTCCGATGGCTGATGAAAGCCGCCAGATGTGCGACACACCTAAGCCAAAGTCCGGCTACCTAAAAAGGCTTCTCCAAACTGTCATGTCCAACACTACGCTGATCATTATACTTGGGGCGCTGGCTCTCGGTGCCGTCATCTACCAGCAGCTTCAGCTGGCCCGTTCCATAAAGGAGATGCGCGATGCCCAAACCAACGACAAGGGCATCATCCTGCTGAACCAGAATCTGCAGGGCATGAGCGAGCGCCTAGACAAGGCTAACGAGACTATCAATGAGCGCCTGACCAACGCGGCCCGTGTCATCGGCAACGTGCAGAAGGAGTTGGGCGTGGTACAGGAGCGATTTAAGGGGTTCGAGGAGTTCAATGAGCTGTTACACCCCAAAATGCGCGGCAACATCGGCGAGCAGATTTTGGCCGATATGCTCGGGCAGGTGTTTTCGCAGGAGCACTACGGTCTGCAGCATAAGTTTAAGGGCGGCGAGACCGTGGATGCCGTAATCAGGACCCAAGCCGGCCTTATCCCGGTTGACTCGAAGTTTCCGCTTGAGAACTTCAAACAGATGACCCGCGCTACGACCGACGAGGAGCGCGGCGCGGCCAACAAGGAGTTCACCAAGGCCGTCAAAAAACACATCGACGACATCAGCCGCAAATACCTGCTGCCGGAAGAGGGGACAGTGAACTTTGCGGTCATGTACGTTCCTTCGGAAAACATCTACTACCACATTTTGACCGATGAGGATGCGGACCTGATGGAGTACTCCAAAAAGAAAAACGTCCTGCTGACCTCGCCCCACAGCTTCTTCAGCCTTATCCGCGTAGTCCTGATGGGCCTGGAGCGTAACCGTCTCCAGGAACAGGCCCAGAAGATCTGGGATATCCTTAAAGGTGTCCAGCAGGAGAGCATCCGCTTCAACGATGACCTCGGCGTTTTGGCGCGCCATATCACGAACAGCAAAGGCGCCATGGATAACGTGCAGTCTCATTTCGCTAAATTAAGCGGAAAATTAGACCAGGTTAAATTATTGGATTGAGCCTGGCCTAATCATGGGCATCCGCCGCGCGCCGTCCCTTGACGCCCACCGCTGATTCAGCTATCTTAAGCACATTCTCTAAATAGAGCCCCAAGGAAAGGGAACCATTCCGAACGCCCACTATGCCGAACAAGAAAGCCGCGATGAAGGCGATGCGCCAGACCAAGAAGCGGACTATTCGCAACGCTGCCGTCAAGGAGAACATCAGCTACCTCCGCCGCATGCTGCGCAAGGCCATGGACGCCAAGGAGACGGCCAAAGCCGCTGACCTGTCCAAGCAGATTATCCGCGCCGTGGATAAGGCGGTTCAGAAAAGGATCCTGAAACTCAATACCGGTAGCCGCATCAAATCCCGGATGCTTGCGGCCCTGAAGAAACTCGGTAAGTAAGCTGAAGAAGAACCGTCGCCGCAAGGCGGCGGTTTTGTATTTGCGGTTACGACCAAAAGAAAAACCCCTCACGGAGGGGGATTAACTGATGAGTTTGGCGATGTCCGAAGCGAAGATGCCGATGATGAGAAGCAGCATGACTGCGGCGCCTGCCAGCCGGTAGACGGCCAGGACCTTCTGCGCATGACGGCCGCTGACCTTCTCGAGCAGGATGCCAAGGAGATGCCCGCCGTCGAGCGGGAAAAGCGGTAGGAGGTTGAACCCGGCCAGGCCGACGTTGATCAGGATGAAGAACATCACGATTCCGAAACCCACCGCGCCAGACTGGGCGGCCGCGCCCATCGTCTGGTTGCCCATCACCATGATCCCGATCGGACCGGCGGCGCCCTTGAAGAAGCCCAGCCCGTTCACGAAGAACTGCTGGAAGACCAAGAACGGGGTGGCCAGCCAGAAGCCGAACGAGCCGATGAAGGCGATGGCCAGCGGCATGAGCGGCTGCGGCAGCGGCAACCTGTGGGCGATGTCAACGAAAATCGACGGAGCCCGGTGCCAGGCGTAGATGCTGACGAGCAGGGTCACGAAGGCGGCGATGGAGTTGAAGAGCATGCCGGCCAGATAGATCTTGAAGCGCGCCCAGGCGGACTTGCCGTTGACGCCATCCGGGCCTTCGAGCTCGGGTTTGCAGTATCCGCCGAAGAAAATGGCTCGCAGGCTCCACATCGTGCCGCGGCTGTCCTGGCGCTGGAAAAGCGCCGGGCCAAACCCGATGCTGAACTCCAGCACCTTCACGCCATTACGACGCATGGCCACGAAATGGCCGAACTCGTGGACCGTCACGCTCAACGTCAGGACAAGCAGGGTCAGGATAAAGCCCATGGCGGGCTCCTTTGCCGATGAAAAGAACGCCGACTGACCGTAACATGCCAGCCGGCTAAGTCAAATACCGCCGGGCTGCCGAATCGTCCGCAATGGAGTCCGAAGGAGGAACAAAAATAAAATAGCGAATCTGATCCAGCTTTGCACGACAGCCGCAACCGGACGACGCCTTATTTCTTCACCTCAAATATGCCGGTGAAATCGGCGAAGTTCTCCGTAACGATATAGCCGCCCAGCTCCAGCAGACTTTTTTTAGTGGCGACTGTGCGGTGGACCAATGTCCGCGCCGTGAGATAGCCGGCCTGGGCGACGGCGGCGCTGATACGCCCGTCCACCTGACCGAACGGATATGCGAAATCGTAGACCTGATGGCCGAGATTCTGCTCCAGCGACCGCCTGCTCTGGGTCAGCTCCCTGGTCAGCTCCTCATCTGAAGACTTCTTCAAGTAAGGATGAGTGACGGAATGAGAACCGACCGCCATGCCATGCGATTCCATCTCGGAAAGCATGTCCCAGGAAAGGTAACGGTTATTATCGTGAAGCATGGGATTAGTGAAGACATAGAATACGGCCTTGAAGCCGAATTCCTCGAGCAGGGGATAGGCATTCTCATATTGCGTACGCCAACCGTCATCGAAGGTCAGCATGACCGGCTTGTCGGGCAACTGCGCAGTGCCGTCCAGCACATCGCGCATGAGCTGCGGCAGGATTGGGTGGTAACCGCTGTCGGCCAGGAACCGCAGCTGGCGGTCAAACATCTGGGGCGAGACCGTAAAGATCTGCTGCATCTTGCTCTCCGTCGGCCTGTGGGGCGCGATGTTGTGATAGACGAGGATGGGCACCGAGACCGACTCCGGCGGCAGGAAGCCCGGCGGCTTCTCCATCGCCGGATTGTCCGGCGGCTTAAGGCTCGTCCGCAGGATGCTCGGCGGATATGAGAGGGTATCAGGCTCGGTCTTGCCGGACTGGCCGAAGAGGTAATGGCCGCCGAAAGCCAGCAGTACGACAACCGTAGCGGCCAGGCCGGCCAAGAGCGGTAAGAGAAGGCTTCTGTTTCCAGTCATATGTATCCGAGATTCTAGCATATTTTACCGCGGTCGCACTCCGGCAAACGACTTTGCGCGACAAAAAAGCGCCGCTTCAGCGGCGCCTTCGGAAGGCGAACCGTATGTCGGACACCATGATGACGAGGATGAGAAGCGCGAAGGCTCCGATAGAGCCGTAAATGTAGGCCGTAAGGACCTTCGGTCCGATATGCTCCGCGACCAAAGCGGCCAGCTGCCCGCCATCGAGCGGGAAGAGCGGCAGCAGGTTGAACCCGGCCAAGCCGACGGCCATCAGCGCAATCAGGCGGTTCAGGGCCACAAACGGCGTATCACCTCGCAGGTCGTCCGGGCTGCCGAAGGGCGTGTTTTCCGCATCTGGCCGGTTGCCCGGCGCCAGCATGCCAATCGGTCCAGCGATCTGCCCGAGAAGGGCCGTTGGGCGCGTCAGAAGACCGCGCAGCAGGTACCAAGGCAGGTAGAACCACATCCCGAAGGAGGCGATGAAGGCCGCCGCCGGCAGGCGCAGGGGCGCGGGCAGCCGCTCAACGTGGGCGGCGATGCCTTGCGGTGCCGCACTGACTTTGGTGAAGCAGTACCAGAACAGGAAGAAGGCCAAAATCACCGAAGAGAGCATGCCGCCGGCGTCAATCAGCGCCAACGACCAGGAATCGGCCAACTTGATAGACCCGGGGCTGTCGTCGCTCACCGGTTTCGTAAAGCCGCCAAGCGGCAGCGACCTCAAGGAGTACCTGGTCCCGTGCGCGTCGCGTGCGGAGGCGATTTCCGGACCGAAGCCGATGGACAGCTCGGTCACCTCGACACCGACCAGGCGCATGGCCGCGAAATGGCCGAACTCATGCACGGCCACGACCAGGGAAAGCATGACAAGTATGATCAGAAGTCGCAATCATAGCTCCGGATTGGAAAGGGCCAAACGACCTTAGCATGACGTCAAAATTGGGGCAAAGAGCAAAAACAAAAAAACGCCTTGCGGCGTTACCGGCCTGTCCCAAATCGCGGCTAGGCAGCGACCCGGGATGCGAAGACCGACAACATGGCAGCGGGGGATGCGGCACCGGTCTTGGCGCGGCGTTCGATTTCAACAAGCTCCTGAAAACGCGCGCGCAGCGTCGCGGGCCGGTACTTCCAGCCGGAAGCCATGGCCTTGCCCGCGGGGAAGGGATGAATGCCCAACATGCCCGCAAGCACCTGCGCGTCCTTAATGCCGCGGCGCACCAGATCTTGGGCGCAGAGCACGGTTCGGAACTGCTTGGCCAAAGCGGCCAGAATCTGGAACTCGGACATGCCGGAGTCGAGGAGAGCGGCCAGCTGGGCCAGCGCTTCCGCCGGCCGACCGTCCAGACAGGAATCGACGAAGGCGAAGACCGGCTCTTGGGCCGCCCCTGCTACGAGCGCCTGCACGTCGCTCTCGAGCATCTCCTGGCGGCCGGAAGCCAGAACGTAGGCGGATATTTTTGCCGTCTCGGCGGCCAAACGCCAAGAATCCGGGCCGACGCGCGAGACCAGCGCGCGCGCCACGCCGGCCGGAGCCGCCACGCCGGACTGCTGGGCTTCCGCGGCCACGAACGCAGCGGCCTGCGACGCGTTCAGCGGACCGTGTTCAGCGGAAAATTCCTGTTTCTTCAGCAAAGAAAACAGCGGACCGTCCTTCAGCTGTTCAGCCGATGCCGCCTCAAAAAAGACAGCCACCGTCGACTCCGGCAGTCGTCCGAGAAGCTCGACCAGACGCTGCTGCGCTTCCGTCTCTTCCGTCAGATAGCCTTCCAGGACGACCATCTTGCGCTCCGCCAGGAACGGCGCGGTGAGCAGCGCCTCCATGGCCGCCTCGACCGTCTGCTCCGTGGCCCGGAACGACATGCAGTTCATCCCGCTCGCATCGCGGGTCGCCGAAAAACGCCCGCGGACCGCCGCGAGCGTCTTGCGTGACCGGTAGCTGTCTTCGCCGTAGATGAGAAAAAACACAACTAATGACGGACGAAAGCCATGATGATTTCGAACAGGATCAGGAGAACCACCGTGATTTCCAGAAGATTCGCGCGCCGGTGCTGCAGTATGTCGAGAATGAGCTCCGAGCTGTCCTCAATGAACTCGAGCTTGAACTTGAGCGAATTGAAACGGTCATCCAGCTCGAAGTTCTTGCGGAGATTGATGATGAGCGTCTCGGCCTCCTTGTCCTCCCAAGCGATATCCGGCTTGTCGAGCAAGGAAAGCTGTCCCACCACCAGATTGACGATGTTACCCCGCATGCCGATGGTCTGCAAGACCTCCTTCGTGGTGGCGACGAGCGAACCGCGCTTCGACAGATTAAAATGGATGCGCTCAAAGCGCTGCATGGCGTCCTCGACCTGCCGATCCAGGAAGTCGATCGCCACGGACTGGGCCACGGTGTGGAAGACCAGGAGCAAACGATCGATATTCAGGCTTTTCAGGCGCACATCATCGAATTCCACGCTCTCCGGCGTCTCCGGCTCGATGATGACCAAATACTCTTCGGAAGGGGTCTCGGCCAGGATGATGCCGACTTCCTCCTCGCCGCTCCGGGAAAAGAAGCGTATCTGACGGCCCATCTCCTTGCGGTCGATTTTGCCGAAAAACAGCACCACGCCGAACGCGTAGGCCGCGACATACTGCGTCTCGGACAGGCGATAAATCAAAGCGTTGCGCTCCTTGCGGTAGAGCTGCAAATCTGTGCTACGTTGAGCAATTTTCGCCAGATTTAGCGAATTCTTGACGTAGTGGGCGGAGATGGCGTATTCCTGCCGCATAGTAGGTTCATGTTAGCCTTTCGGGGGGTAGCGTGTCTAGGTTGTGTGACTGGTGACTGGTGTCGATAAAAAAGAAAAAACCACCTGCCTGGCAGGAGATTTTTCAATCACCAATCACTCGTCACCAACCACTAGTCACCGACCACTTCCAACTCCTCCAGTTCGCCCCAGCGCTGACCGACCGACAGGTCAACCACGATCGGCACCTTAAGCTCGATGACATTCTCCATGATGGGCTTCACGAGCCTGGCCACGTCCGGCGCCAGGCGCTCGTCACACTCGAATATCAGCTCGTCGTGCACCTGCAACACCAGCTTTACCGGCGCATCCGGGCCATCGCCGTATTTGGCGCGGAGCTGGTCGTCAATCCTGACCATGGCCAGCTTGATGATGTCCGCGTTCGTCCCCTGAATCGGCATGTTTACGGCCTGCCGCTCGGCCTCGGCCTGCTCGCGGCGGTTCATGAGCGCGAAATTGCGGAAGTGGCGGCGTCGACCGAAAAGCGTTTCGACGTAACCGTCGGCCCGCAGCTTGGCGTGGATTCCCTCGATGTAGTGCGCGATGCCCTGGTGCATGGCGAAATAGCGCTCGATATACTCACGGGCTTCCATAAAACTGATGTCCGCGCTCTCCGACAGCCGCTGGGCGCCCATGCCGTAGAGAATGCCGAAGTTGATGGCCTTGGCCAGCCGGCGCCGGTCAGCGGCCTGGTCCTCGCCCCACATCGCGGCGGCCGTGCGCCAATGGATGTCCTCACCCTTGCGGAACGCGCCGATCATGACCTCCTCGTCCGCGATATGCGCCGCGATGCGCAGCTCGATCTGCGAGTAGTCGGCGGCAAGCAGGACCGCGCCTTCGCGCGCTACGAAACCGTTCCGCACCTTCTTGCCGTACTCGGTCTCCGGCGTGGGGATGTTCTGCAGGTTCGGTTCGGAAGAGGAGAGGCGCCCGGTCGCGGTCACGGTCTGGTTGAAGCTGGCGTGGATGCGCCCGTCATCCGGGTGGGCGAGCGTCGGCAGCACCTCCAGATAGGTTGAAGATAGTTTCGCCAATTCGCGGTACTCGAGGATATGCCCGATGATCGGGTGGCTGCCGCGCAGCTTCTCGAGTTCCGCCGCGGCCGTGGAGAGTTCGCCGCCCTTGGCGGTCTTCTTGACGCCGGCGGGGGACAGACCGAGCCGGTCGAACAGCACCTCCTTCATCTGCTTGGGCGAATTCACGTTGAACTCTCCGCCGGCCAATTCGGTGATTTTCGCGCGGACCTTCTCCAGCCGCTTGGCGACCTCCTTTGCTGTGTTGTTGAAATAATCGGCATCGATAGAGATGCCCGCGCGTTCCATGCGCGCGAGCACGGCCGCGAGCGGCAACTCCATCTCGCGGTTCAGCTTCTCCAGATTCTCGTCCTTTAGTTCGCCGGCGAACTCGTCAGCGAGCGGCAGGAAGTTCGGCACCTCGAGCTCCGCCAGCCGCCGCACCAGGTCCTCCGGCGTCATCTCCTTGCTGAGCGGCGGTACGTTGCGCCGGAAGGACAGGATGGCCTCCAGGCCGTGGCGCCGCTCGCCGGAATGGATCAGATAGGACGCGATCATCAGGTCGAACAGCTCGCCGTGCAGATTCATTCCGTAGGCGTTCAGGATGCTGATTTCGCGTTTCAGATCATGGCAGACCTTGCCGACTTTCGGGTCCGCGAGCAGGTGCCGCATCTCCGGCAAGCAGGAGGCGAAGGCGTCGCCGCGGATAAGATGCACCGTGCCGCCATCGGTGAAAGCGAACGCAAAGACCTGCGGTTCGATCGGGTCTTCCTTCACCGCCAGGGTGCGGAAGGCGATGCGGCGCGGGGAACCGAGGGAACTCACGACCTGCGCACAGGTCTTCGCGTCGCAGACCTCCACGGTGGCGCGGACCGCGGGCACAGGCTTTACGTCGCCCTGCTCCGGCGCGGCCAAACCCGGGAGCGGCGCGGGCACCGGCGGCGCCGCGCTGGCGCCGGATTCCGAAGGCAGGCTGGCCAGCAGGCGGTTGAACTGAAACTCCTCGAAGATCGGCGCCATCGCCTCGCGCGAAGGCTGCGCGAACGCGGTCTTGTTCAGGTCAAACTTAAGCGGCACATCACGGCGGATCGTGCAGAGCCGCTGGGCCAAAAAAGCGTCCTCGCGGCTAGCCGCCAGCTTCTCGCGCACGCTCGGCTTGAGTTCCCCGATTTTCTTGCCGCCGGAGTCGAGCTCGCGATAGGTGTCCTCCAGCGTGCCGAACTTCTGCAGGATTTCGGTCGCCGTCTTCTCGCCGATGCCCTTCACGCCCGGGATGTTGTCCGAAGGATCACCTCGCAGGGCTTTGTAGTCGACCATCTGCGCGGGATCCAGGCCGAACTTCTCGCGCACGCCCGCCTCATCGTAAAGGACCGTATCGGTCATGCCCTTGCGCATGGTGAACACCTTGGTGTTGGAGTCCACGAGCTGGAGCGTGTCCTTATCGCCCGTGACGATGACACTCACCAGTTCCGGATCCTGCCGCTTGGCGAGCAGCGCGATCGTGCCGATGACGTCGTCCGCCTCGAATCCTTCGGCCGTGAACACCGGGACGTTCATCGACGCCAAGATGCGCTCCACGAGCGGAATCTGCGCGTAAAGCTCGTCCGGCTTCTTCTCGCGCGTCGCTTTGTAGGCCGCATATTCCTTGTGGCGGAAAGTCGGCCCTTTCAGGTCGAAGGTCACGGCCACGTACTCGGGCCGGAACTTCTTGATGGCGCCGAGTAGCGTCATGGTGAAACCGTAGGCGCCGGAAACCACAAGACCGGTCTTGGTGGCAAGCGGCGGCAGGGCGTGCCACGCGCGGTGGATCAGTGCGTTGCCGTCGATGATAAGCAGGTGGCGTTTTTCTGAGGCGGACATAATGGTTATAGGATACCTGCTTGCGGCTTGAGTTTAAAGTTTAGGATCAGGTGGCTGCTATTTGGATTGCACCTGCCCTGACAACCAAAAACAGCCTCATGGGAGGCTGTTTTTGCTGGAGGCCCGAGCGGGAATTGCACCCGCGCATAAAGGTTTTGCAGACCTCTGCCTTACTGCTTGGCTATCGGGCCAGAATATTCTTTTAATGATGCGATTGTTTTGCAGACCTCTGCCTTACGGCGGAGTCCTGACGCGAAGCGTCTGGACATTTATATATGCGGCTATGGCCGCCACATATCGCCGCAAGCCGCACTATCGTCGTATGCGAGGTCACGAGCATACGACGGCGGCTTACTGCTTGGCTATCGGGCCGAACTCAACGCATTAAACCAACTAACCGCTTTAATTTCAATATCCCGACACAACTTTAAACTCTCAGCCTTTCCCGCCGACGGCGGGACCCCGCCATCTTTGAATAAAGATAAGTGGCGTGGAAACTCTCAACTTCCTCATCTTATCCCCCAACCATCCACAGTTTTTCCTGATATAATATAGAAAGAGCCATATGTCACTACCAACGGGCAAAAACGTCATCGGACTTGATGTCGGCGGCACAAAAATTCAGTGCGGTCTTGTTTCGCCTACTGGTAAAATATTGGCCCATGTAACACTACCGACCGAAGTGGCAAAGGGCCGGGCAGCCATCATGCACAACATCATGATGGCCATTGAGGCTGTCTGGAAAAAGAATACTGCGGCCATCGGCATCGGCCTGGCCGGCCTAATCGACCATCGGCTTGGTGTTTATAGGCAGGGGCCAAACTTCCCGAAATCGTTCCGAAACATCCCTTTTGCGCTACTTTTAGGCAAAAAATACGGTGTTCCGGTCCGTCTGGATAACGATGTCCATTGCTTCAGTCTGGCCGAAGCCGTCTACGGAGCCGGACGGAACCACCGTAACGTCGTCGGCATCACGCTCGGAACAGGCATCGGCGGCGGCATCGTCATCAACGGGACACTCTATCGCGGTAAAGATAATGCAGCCGGTGAAGTAGGGCACATGATCATCGATTTAAGCTCCGATGCACCCTGCGGCTGCAAAAACAAAGGGCATTTCGAGGCCCTAGCGTCTGGTTCAGCGATGGCCCGCCTCTATAAGCTCCGAACAGGCATTGACCGCACGCCATTGGAGGTCGAAAATGAGGCTAAAAATGGCGGAAAACATGCTCTAGCCGTTCTGACTGAAATGCAGCATGGGTTGGCAGCCGGACTCGCTAACATCATGCAGATTCTCAACCCTGATGTCATCGTCATTGGCGGCGGCCTGCGGCGAGTAAAAATGCTCTGGCAACCGGCTATAAAGGAAGCCCAGAAGCTGGTCATTTACCCTGAACTCAAAAAAACGGTCATCGCCAAATCTATATTAGGTAGCGATGCTGGTGTCCTTGGAGCCTCATTATTGACCAGAGAAGCTCCAATGTGATAAACCCGTTGTGTATATTTAGCCACAAAATCAGTCGGCTAAAATAAAGTCGGCATAACCCGACTTTTCGTCTTATTACAGCAGAATTGTGCCAATCAGAAAGCTTTTTCGCCGTCGGTTTTGGAGAAACAATTCACAAGTTGTCCACAAATCTGGAGATTTGTCTTCCTATCGCCTAGAGGTTTCCTCTAACCGCCAGCGGCGGCGAAGCCGTAACACCTGGAAGACCGTACTTGTGGTCCTCCTTTTCGCGTTCCTAGCCGGGGCCATCGGTACTATCGGCCTCTTCGCCTGGGTCGCGAAGGACCTGCCTGACCCGAACAACCTGTCCTCACGGACGGTCGCGCAGACGACGCGCATCTACGACCGCACCGGGCAGACGGTCCTCTACGAGGTGCATGGCGACGTGAAGCGCACGGTGGTGCCGCTCACCAAAATCTCACCCAATATCCAGCACGCGGTCATCGCCATCGAAGACCGATATTTCTACGAGCACAAAGGGGTGCGCATTACGAGCATCATCCGCGCCTTCATCATGAACGCGCTGAAGATGAAAAATGCCCAAGGCGGGTCCACCATCACCCAGCAGTTCATCAAGAATTCCGTGCTGACCACGGAGAAAAGCTATATCCGCAAAATCAAGGAGGCGATCCTGGCCGTCGAGATGGAACAGCGCTTCGCCAAGGACACTATCCTCGAGATGTACCTGAACGACTCGCCGTTCGGCTCCTATATCTACGGGGTGGAAGCGGCATCGGAGACCGTATTCGGCAAATCAGCGGCAGAACTGACGCCATCCGAGGCGGCAGTCCTTGCTTCCATACTCAAGGCACCGACCTACTATTCGCCCTACGGCGTGCACACCGATGAGCTGGTCACGCGCGCCCATATGGTCATCGACCAGATGGCCGATCAGGGCTATCTGACCGCTGACGAGGCCAAGACCGCGAAAGAGGACGATGTCCTGGCACGCGTCAAGCCGAAACGCGAGGCAATCATCGCGCCGCATTTCGTCATGTACGTGCGCGACCTGATGGCGCAGAAGTTCGGCGATGCGGAAATCGAGAAAGGCGGCTACAAGATCATCACGACGCTGGACATGGACAAGCAGCAGATGGCCGAACAGTCCATCACGCAGAATGCCGCGCTGCTCAAGAAGTGGGGTGCGAATACCGCGGCGCTCCTGGCCGTGAACCCGAGAACCGGGGAAATCCTGGCGATGCTCGGTTCCGCCGACTACTGGAACGAGGAAATCAACGGCCGCGTAAATGCGCTGCTGACGCGCCTGCAGCCTGGTTCGTCCATCAAGCCGATGGTCTATGCCGCGGCGTTCGAAAAAGGCTACACGCCGGATACGGTTCTCTACGATTCCGAGACTATCTTCAAAAACTATCCCGAGGACTACATTCCTCACGACTATGACGGCAAGGAGCGTGGTCCGGTGACGGTCCGTGAGGCCCTTGCCGGATCGCTGAACATCCCGGCCGTCGCCATGCTCTATCTGACCAGCATCGACCGCTTCGTGGACTTCGCGCACCGTTTGGGATACAGCACATACGAAAACAAGTCCGCCATCGGCCTTTCTCTGGTCCTGGGAGGCGCGGACGTGCGCCCTATCGAGCATATCAGCGCCTTTTCGGCATTTGCCCAGGAGGGCATGTTGCCGACGGTCAAAGCCGTCCTGCGGGTCGAGGACAGCCAAGGGAACATCCTCTATGATGTCTCGTCCGATCCGCCGCCGAAGAAGGTCCTGGAGCCGGAAATAGCCCGACAAATCGATTCCATATTGTCCGACAACGCCGCCCGCGCGCCGATTTTCGGAGAAAAGAATTTTCTGACCCTGCCCGACCGGCCGGTCTGCGCCAAAACCGGCACCACCAACTCCTACAAGGACGCCTGGACCATCGGTTTCACGCCGTCCCTCGTGAGTGGCGTCTGGGTCGGCATCCAGCAGGGCGGGAAGATGAAACAGGGAGCCGACGGTTCCAAGGTCGCGGCGCCGATCTGGAATCAGTTCATGCAGGCCGCCCTCAAAGGCACGCCGCCGGAAAACTTCACCGCGCCGCAGCCGGTGGTCACGGGCAAGGCCGTGCTCGACGGCGACAAGTCCGCCCGCGTCCGCGTGAAGATAGACCGCGCTTCCGGCAAGCTGGCCACTGACCTGACGCCGCCGGATTACGT
This sequence comes from bacterium, assembly GCA_021824285.1. Lineage (GTDB taxonomy): Bacteria > Patescibacteriota > Patescibacteriia > SG8-24 > SG8-24 > JAKAKZ01. The sequence goes on along the minus strand of JAKAKZ010000005.1, from coordinate 35,461 downwards.
CGAGGAGCGCGCCTACGGCCTGCCGCATTCTATACTGCAGTTCGTCGACAAGGACGACCCGCGCGGACCGGTTCCGGCCGACCCGACGGTCGATCCTGAATATCCGATGTTCGAGTCCGCAGTCGCGCGCTGGGCCGCGAGCCAGGATATCGTCGGCTCCGTGCCACCGACGGAAAACGACGACGTACATGTACCGGAAAATTTCCCGACGATCACGCTGACCTATCCCGCTGACGGGGCCGCAGTCGCGGACCGCACGTTCGTCCCGCAATATTCCGCGTATGCGCGCCGCGGCGTAGCAAAAATAGATTTCCTGTTGGACGACGAGCCCATCGGGTCGATTGTGCCGTATTTCTACGGTGCGCAGGTGACCATCCCGAACCGCTTCACCAAGGGATTCCACAAGCTGACGTCCAGGGCGCTCGATGACGTCGGTAACCGCGCCGAAGTCACGGTCACCATCAACCTGACAGCTGATGCCGGGCCACTGGGCGTCTCCTGGACTAGGCCGATACCGCAGCAGATGATCAACGCCTCGCGCGACTTTCCCTTCATGATCCGTTACCATCTCGACGACCCGCGCAGCATCAGTCTGATCAAGGTCAGTGCCGTGCGGCTGGCCGACAATTATGTCTCGTCCATCGGTTCGACCACCTCGCCGAGCATGAACGACATGTCCATGACCTGGAATACGGCCCTGCCAGGCAGCTATGAGCTGACGATCGAGGCAAAACTCATCTCTGGCGACACGCGTATAGAAAAAATACCGGTGCTCGTGACCCAATGATAATCCAACTGGAATACGAAATAGCCGTCCGAATAAATCGGACGGCTATTTCTTAACTTTCAACTAACAACTCCGAATTTTAAACCGCCTATTACTGCCTAATCGGCATCACGATATACAGGTAGTCGCTTTCATGCTCGCTTGAAGCTGGCCGAACGATACATGGGCTCATCGCATCATTGAGCTGGACAAGCACGGTCTCCCGGTCGATATTCGAAATTCCGTCCAGAAAATAGCGGAAATTGACCGTAACCTCGTTGTTCTTGCCGGTCACCGCCCCCTCCAAATCGACGCTATGCTCACCTGTCTGACTGTTCTTGGACGCCACATGGATTGGCTGGCCGGCAGAAAAGCTGAAATGAACGTCATTAAGACCAATCCTTGAGAAAAGGGAAGTCGCCCTGACGGCCCGCATCAGCTCGTCCTTCTCCAGCACGACCTCGGTTTCGAACCGGTCGGGGATAAGCTGTCGATAATCGGGATATTTACCCTCAATGGTGCGCGAAATTATCTCGCAGTTGTTGTAGGAGAACATCAGCTGGCCGTCGCCGACATGGATTTCCAGGTCCTGTGAATCCGTCTCGTCCTTAAAGACGCCGATAATCCTGACCAATTCAGCGATGGTCCTGGACGGCACGATGACCGAAATCGGATCCATTATTTCAGTTGATTTAGCCTTATTTGCCGGGATAATCTTCTCAGCCAGACGGTAGCTGTCCGTGCCAGCCATCACTATTTTGAGGCCGTCCTGGGCATTAACGAACTTCATCATCACGCCGCTGATTTCCGGACGCGATTCGTTGGCGGCCACGGCGAACAGGACTTGCCCGATAGCCTTACGCAGGTCGCCGACTTTGACGGCGATACGATGCCGGCGCTCGATGGTCGGTACGAGCGGGTATTCCGAAGCCGGTATGCCGTGCAGGGTGGTCTTGTAGGAAGCGCAGGAGACGGCCAGTGAGTTGCCGTCCAGGGAGACGTCCACGCGGTCCTTGGGCAGTAGGGCGACATAATCCGAGAACAGTTTGGAAGGGACCGTGAACTCGCCGGCATCCTCAATCTTGCCACGGACGATACAGCTGATGGCAATCTCCAAGTTCGTCGAGAGAAGCTTCAGGACGCCATTCTCGCAACGAACGAGCACGTTGCTCAAGATAGGCAAGTTGATGTTCTTGCTGGCGATATGACTTACTACGGAGAGTCCCTGGTTCAGGTTTTCCTGCGTACAAGAGAATTTCATCACTACAATCGTTAGTGAATTATATATTCGTGGCGGTGGTGGTGGGCGAGTGGATAGTGGGGAAAGACGGCTCGTTGTCGCAAGGTTGAGCAAATCTTTCGCCAAAGAACATTCACACCCGTCTGCGGACAGTCAGCGGGAAACCAGTGGAAGAAAAAACGGACCCTGACAGGAGCCGTCTTTTCTGCACCGGCGTTCCACCGGTTATTGGAAAGGTCTGCACCGGATTGCCACACGCCTTCCCCAGGCTAACCCAAACGGCCTTTCAGCCGCCGGATTGAATTGTATTTTCTTTACCTGGGGACTTTTTGTGTATTGCCTGTTGAAATTCGTTCGCCTCGCGCTACGCGTTGTACAGCCGTTGCTTGATGAGGTCGATATCTTGGCGCAATTTCGGGCTGTTCTCCAGTTCTCCCTTGATCTTGCCGCAGGCGTGCATGGCGGTCGTATGGTCTCTTCCTCCAAGTTCGTTGCCGATTGACGGGAAGGAGGCACTCATTTCCTCGCGCATCAGGTACATGATCACTTGGCGTGGGAAAGCGAGCCGTTTTTCGCGGCATTTGCCGAGCATCTCGTCGCTCGTGACGTCGAAATAGGTCGAAACCGTGGTGATGATCTGCTTCGCCGTGACGTTCTTCTTGGACTGCGTTGGGCCGAAGCTTGAGAGGAGGGAGCGGGTGCTTTCGAGGGTCGGGCGGTTGTTCTTGAACTGGTGGTAGGCGATGACTTTGTTGAGCGCCCCTTCCAGCTCGCGGACGTTCGACTGCACCATGGTGGCGATGTGGCGGATGATGTCCTGGTCCAGCTCGTAGTTCCTTTCTTTGCATTTAGTCTCCAGAATGGCGATGCGCGTCTCGAAGTCCGGGCTGGAGATGTCCGCCATCATGCCCCATTCGAAGCGCGAGATCAGGCGGTTCTCAAGGGCCGGAATCTGCTTCGGCGGCCTGTCGGAAGTCAGCACGACCTGCTTGTTGGCCTCATGAAGGGCGTTGAAAGTGTGGAAAAACTCCTCTTGGGTCCCGTCGCGTCCGGTCAGGAACTGGATGTCGTCGATCATCAGCAGGTCAACAGCCCGGTACGTGTCCTTGAAATCCTTTCCGTGGCCGGTTTTGACCGCGTGGATGAACTCGTTAGTGAACGTCTCGCAGGTTACGTACAGGATTTTAGCGTCCTGCTTGCGGCGCAGTGTCTCGTTGCCAATCGCTTGGAGCAGATGTGTTTTACCGAGACCAACGCCACCGTAGATGAACAGCGGGTTGTATTTCATGCCGAGATTTTCGGCTACAGCAAGCGCCGCCGCATGTGCCAGTTCGCTCCCCTTACCGACGATGAAGGTATCAAATGTATATTTGGCGTTCAGGCGGCTATCGCCATTCGGTCCCCTTGCCTGGCCGTATCCGGAAACAGCTCCCTCGCGTGTAATAGTCGGCGCCGTAACCGTCTGCGCGGCACCGTTAACCGCCATGGCGTACTGTTCGCTCATCGGCTGCTGTCCCATGGGCCGCATATCCACTTTGTAGACTATTTCGCGCAGCCGCGGATTTTTCGCTACGTTCTGCAATGATTTCAGGATGGTCGCATTGTACTTCTTTTCCAGCCAGGCCTTCGTGAACGTATTTGGCACACTGATCACCACACGGTCGCCTTCAAAAGAAGATACGAACGTATTCTTGAACCAGGTCGTGAAATTCGCCTTGCTCAAGCTAAGTTCGAGTTCCCCAAGAACCGCCTGCCAGAGTTCGTGAGTGTTCATAGATCGTGTGATGATCCGGATGGTAAAATGCTCATTTTAACGCGTCATTTCAGGAGCTGGTTCGGATAAATTATCCGAAGCAATTTCTGGAACGAGCACTTGTACAGTCTAGAGCAAGGTTACCCTGTTGAAAACCCTACCCGATGTGCACACTATGTGTATTGATTGTGGATTACTTTTTTATAGGACGCAAGACCGGTGATAATTCGTTAAATTCAACTAAGTTTAGCGAATAAACTAGAGCCCTAATTATCCAGTCAGAGAGCGCGACACAAGAAATGTCGGCAGGTTATGCACAGATGCGAATTTCCACAGAGCTGTCAAGAGATTTTTTAGACTTTATGCCGTTTCGGAAGCATGTTTTTTTGACGCGCTGGTCTAGGTACGCGACTCTTGCATGTTTTGGGGCAATATGGCAGGATAAGTCATCATCATTGCAGCCAATTTTATGCCGAAACGGACATACCAACCGAAGAAAAAACGCCGCAATAAGGTTCATGGCTTTTTGCGGCGCATGCGCCGCTCCGCTGGCCGCCAGGTTCTTCGCCGCCGGCGCGCCAAGGGCCGCAAGCGTTTGACTGTCTAGTGAATGATCCGCGCCCACGAGGGCGCGGATTTGGTTTTTATGCTAAAATTAAGGTAGATATGCTTCCGGACACGAATCGGTTGCGCTCTGAAAAAGCCATTGAACAGCTGTTCAAATCCGGCAGGAACGTCCGCGGCCGTATTTTAGGCATGAAGCTGTTGCCCACATCCGGACCGACAAGGTTCGCTTTTATCGTAAGCACTAAAATATCCAAGAGTGCGGTTGTCCGGAACCGCATCAAACGGCAAATGCGGGAGATAGTGCGGCCCCTCCTTCTCCGTCTTCAGTGGCCAGCTGACATCGCACTGATGGCACAAGGCGCGGCGAAGGACTCGGATTTTTCTGCATTACGTCAGGAAGTCGTTTCCCTTCTTATCCGTGCGCGCCTGCTGCCGCCTCTGGGCAAATGAACCGCCTGCGCAAAGCGTTCGATTTCGTTTACCGCCTGCCGTCCTTGGCTCTGGTTTTTCTGATCTCGATTTACCAGCGCACCATCTCGCCGGATCACGGTTGGTTTCGGCGCCGCTGGCCTCATGGCTACTGCCGCTATTACCCGTCCTGTTCGGAATACGGCAAACAGGCCATTACCAAACGCGGGGCCATTGTCGGAACCGCGCTCACGGCTTGGCGCGTCTTACGCTGCAATCCCTGGAGCAAGGGCGGATACGATCCGGTGAAGTGAAGTCTGGAGTGTGGAGCGTGAAGTCGGGAGGCGATTTTCTTATACGGTAAAACCGCGCTGAAGCGCGGCTTTGCTTTAACTCCACCCCCAATCTTCACACTTCACACTCTCCAGCCGGCCGTTAGCCGACCCGCACCCGCTTCCTGGAGGCCGTAGCGCCGGAGACGATTGTGAGCAAAGATTTGGCCACGCCTAAGGCCTCGGCCAGTTGGTCGATGACGTCCTCGTTGGCCTTGCCGGCATCGCGTGGTTTCGTGGTCCGCACGCGCCAGATGCCGTCAGCGCCGAGAGCGCACGATCGCTCCCTGGCGTTGGAGGTTACTTTAACTTCAATGAGGCGGCTCATGCTTTTGCGGCCGCGCTCCGAAGTTTCTTGAGGAGCGCGATGTCATCGGCCAAGAGGTCGTCGTGCGGCGTCTCAAGGATAAGTGGCAGTCCGCGGAAGGCGGGCGAGGCGAGCATGGCGCGGAACCCCTTTTCGCCGATGAAACCGCGGCCGATGTGCTCGTGCCGGTCCTTGTGGGCCCCGATGTCTACCTGTGAGTCGTTGCAGTGCGACATGTAGAGTCTTTTGAGTCCGACAGTGCGGTTAAACTCATCCATGGTTTTATTGACCGCGGTTTCGTCGCGCAGGTCATACCCGGAAGCGAAGGCATGTGCGGTGTCGAAGCAGACGAGAAGGCGGTCATCCTTGATTGAGCCCATGATCGCCGCGACCTCATCAAATGTGTCGCCGATGATGCTGCCAGCTCCGGCGGAAATTTCCACTAGGAAGAGGTTTTCTCCTTTATGTTTAGCCAAAATTTCCTTAATCCCCTCGACGACCAGCTCCACGCCGCGTTCCTCGCCGACGTCCTTGGCGCTGCCGACGTGCGTCATGGTGGCGGCGACGCCGAGCGCGGCCGAGCGCTCCAGCTCGGTCTTCAAAATCTCGATGGAGTTGCGGCGGATACGCTCCTCGCCCGAGGCCAGGTTGATGACGTAGGGGGCGTGGACGTAATACTCGGTGATTCCCACGGACTTGCACGCATCTTTGAACTTCATTGCGGCCTCCTTGGTGATCGGCGCGACACGTCCGCCCTGCGGCGGCCGGCTGAAGAATTGAAAGCAGTCGAGGCCCAGCTTGGCGGCCGCGAGCGGCGCATTTTCCAGTCCGCCGGCGGCCGAGACGTGGGCACCTATTATTGTTTGGCGGTTCTTCATAGTTGCTTAATCATACACTATTGGTGGTTGGTGGTTAGTGACTAGTGGTTAGTGATTGGTGATTTACGTTATTCCTTCATAAGGAGCAACTGGTGCCCCACCAGCCACTGCAAATTCAAAAGCGGCGTTGCCGCCGCTTCTGCTCTTTTAGTGATGGTGATGCTCCTCGCCGAGGATTTCCTTCTTCAGCAGGGCGATGACCTTGCGGTTACGCATGGTGCTGCGCAGCCAGTCCTGGTATTCATCGCTCCGGAGGCGTTCCTGGGTTTCGGAGGAATCCTTGTATTGGTTCATCAGGCGGTTGACCTCCGCGAGCAGCTCCTCGTCCGTGACCTCCAACTTCTCCTTCTCGCCGATGTCGCGGATGGCCAGAGCGGTCTTCACGCGCTTTACGGCCTGCGCGGCGAAGTCCAGCTTGAGGTCCGCGAGCGTCTTCTTGATGTTCTTCAGGTAATCGTCGAAGCTGATGCCGCGCTCGCTGACCGAGCCCTTCAGCTCGTCGATCATGCGCTCGATCTCGGTGTTGATGATGCGGTCCGAGATGTCGCCGAAGGATGATTTTTCGACGACCTTGTCGAGCATCTCGACTTCCAGCCGCTGGGCCTCCTTCTCTTCGGCCTCATGCTTCATGTTGTCGCGGATGAGGTCGCGCAGCTTCGTCAGGCTCTCCTGACCGAAACCCTTGGCGAACTCGTCGTTCAGTTCCGGATGCGTCAGCCCGTAGACTTCCTTGATCGTCACCGCGAAATCCACCTCCTTGCCGGCGATGTTCTTCTGGTAGTGGGTGTCCGGGAACTTCAGGCGGAACTCCTTCTTGTCGCCCTCCTTAAGGCCCAAGAGCTGCTCCTTCATGCCCGGGACGTAATACTCCTCGTCCAGGTAGATGCTGTGGCCCTTGGCCTGGCCGCCGTCGAGCGGAACCTTATCGAGTGAGAGGTCCATGTCCAGCACGACCTTATCGCCACCCTTCACCGGCTCGGTGGAGCGGACCTCTTGGGTGCGCATCTTACGCAGGTCCTTGAGGGCCTGGTCCACATCCTTCTCCGGCACTTCAACCGCCTTCGCGGCGACCTTGATCTTGCGGAAATCGGCCAGGCTCTTCACTTCGGGCACGAGCGTGATGGTGGCGGTAAAGGCCAGGGAGTTGCCGGGCGCGAGCTTGGTGACGTTGATGCGCGGATCGCCGTAGGGGCGGTAACCGGCCTTCATCACGGCCTCGACGTAGGCGTGGCGGACCACGTCCGGCAGGGCCTCCTCATAGATGGCCATCTCGCCGAAAGAGTTCTTGACGATGTCATAAGGCGCCTTACCCGGCCGGTAGCCCGGAATGGCCTTGTGCTCCTGGAGGTGTGCGGCGGCGCGCTCAAGCTCGTCGCGGAATTCCTCAACCGGGATCTCAAAGGTCAGCTCAATCTCGTTTTTCGGCAGGGTCTTGGTATCGAGTTTCATATATAGAGGTATTCGGTCTGGGGGGACGGGCTTTTCGTGGCCCGGCCAGCAGACCGGCTCGGTGTAAGTGGACGAAATATATTGGAAATTAAGCCGAAAGTCAATAGTTTAAGCCCCGTAATCGAAAAGTCGACTATAACCCAGAACCTGCTACTATTCCGCCCATGGAAGAGCGTTCTGACGCGCAACTGGTCGCCGCCTACCTTAAAGGAGAGGAGGCGGCTTTTACCGCGCTGGTCAACCGCCACCTCAAGGCGGTTTACGGTTTCGTGTTGCGCCGCTCTGGTGACCGCGCGACGGCCGAAGACGTCTCCCAGGAGGCCTTTGTGAAGGCCTGGCGGAATCTGCGCCGTTTCGACCGCAAAAAAAAGTTTCTCACTTGGATTTTGGCGATCGCCAATAACTCGCTGCTGGACTCCTTGAAGAAGAAAAAACCCGTGCCCTTCACTTACTTGGAGTCTGAAGACGGGGGGACGGACTTCGCGGATACGCTCCGAGACGAGTCGCCGCTGCCTCCGGAGCTGTTTGAGCGGAAGGACCTGGCGGAAGCCGTCAATCGGGCCATGGCGCGGCTTGCGCCGGAACAGGAGGAGACGGTCCGCCTGTACCATCAGGGCGGGCTGACCTTCTCGGAGATATCGCAGGTCATGGGAAAGGGGCTCGATACCGTCAAAACGCGTTATTACCGGGCCTTGGCCAAGTTGCGCCAAATTCTTACTGGGAAAGGCGGCTGAACCAAAAGGGCCGCCTTTTTCGTATATATATCATCTCCGCTGCGATTCACCGGGACCGGGTGCCGGTCGATGGCGGTTAAGCTATTAGGCGGTTTCATATGGATAATGACATCAGGAAATTAGCCAGTCTCTTTCAGGAAGCCGAGCCGCCTGTTGGCCTGGCCGCCCGTATCGTCGCCCGCGTCAGGTCCGAAGCCGAAAAGGCCAATGCCGCGCGGCGCACGGTTTTCTATTCCTTGACCGCCATCCTGTCGTTTGCCGCCATGGTGCTGGCTGGTCACGAGGCGTTCTCTTCCGTTTCCCAGACCGGTTTTGCGGAATACGTCGGCCTGCTGTTCTACGACGTGGCTGATGTGTTGAATGCCGGCTGGTCTTTCGCCTATGCCGCGCTTGAGTCGCTGCCGGTCCTGCCCATTGCGGCAACCCTGATTTCTTTCGCCCTGCTGTTCGAATCCGTTCGCCGTCTGGCCCATAACCTCAATAACCATCTCATGTTTAAGCAAGTTGCCTAGGCATATGTTTGAATTTCTCAAGGACAAGGACAACAGGCCGCCCAAGGCCGCGAAGGTAATCCTGATCGGCATCACCGCGTTCGTCGCCGGCCTGCTGGTCTTCTATATCGGTCTGCGCGTCGGTTACCGCAAGGCCAGCTACTCATACGGCTTCGGCAGCCGCTATGAGCGTAATTTCGTCGCGCCGCGCCGCGGCGGGATGATGGGCGGCGTGATGGGCGGTTTCCGCGACGATTCGTTCTTCGGCGGCCATGGCGTCGCCGGCCGGGTCCTGAACGCGGATGCCGGCACGCTCGTCGTCCAGGACCGCGACGGTTCTGAAAAGACCGTGGTCATCGATTCGCAGACGGTCATCCGTCTTTTCCGCGACAGCGTGACGGCCGACGAGATCAGCCCCGATGATTTCGTGACCGTCATCGGCGACCCGGGGACTGACGGCCGTATTGCGGCCAAACTCATCCGCATCATGCCCACGCCGCCACCCGACGGCGCCTGGACACGCTGACCCGCACCACCGCAGCTATGATGGCCAAACTCAAGAAGCGCAAGTCCCTGATGCTGTTCGCCGCGCTCGTGCTCGTCGGCGCAGGATACTGGTTCTATCGCAGCCGGACGGCCACGACCGGCGTCACGACTTACGGCCTTGCGGCCGCCGCCAAGGACACGGTCGTAGCTTCCGTGAGCGGCACGGGTCAGGTCGCCTCATCGAATCAGATCGACATCAAGCCGGACGTCTCCGGCGACATCGTCCTCTTGGGCATCCAAGAGGGGCAGGAGGTCAAACAGGGGACGCTGCTCGCAATGATCGATGACACCGACGCGCAGAAGGCGGTACGTGACGCGCAGACCAGCCTGGAATCCGCCCAGCTGTCACTGGAGAAGATGAAGAAGCCGGCCGACGCCCTCTCGCTGCTCCAATCGCAGGATTCGCTGACCCAGGCCCAGGAGACGCTGGCCAACGCCAACGACAACCTCAACCGCGCGTATGACGACGGTTATACTTCCGTGTCCAATACCTTCCTGGACCTGCCCGCGGTCATGACCGGCATGCAGAACATCCTGTACGGCACGGACGTCAATAGCGGCCAACAGGCCAACATCGATTATTTCGCCGATGTGGCAAACCTTTACGACACTGTCCGCACCGCCGCCTACAAATCCGCGGCCATCGATTCGTATGCCGCGGCCCGCGCTGCCTATGAGCAGAACTATTCCGACTACAAGGCCTCGAGCCACTATTCCTCACGCGAGGAAATCGGCCGGCTGATCGACCAGAGCTACGAGACCTCCAAGAAGGTCGCGGAAGCGGTGAAGAACGCCGACAACCTGATCCGCTTCTATGAGGACAAGCTGACGGAACGGAACCTGAAGCCGAAGACGCTGGCCGACACCTATCTCTCCAGCGTGGCCAGCTACCTAGGCAAGGTCAATTCTCACGTTTCCGACCTGCTCGGCTCCAGCCAGTCCATTGCTAACACCCTGCAGTCCATCCAGAGCGCCAACCGCACCATCGCGGAACGCACCCAATCGCTCGCGGACCTGAAGGCCGGCGCCGATCCGCTCGACATCCGCTCGCAGCAGCTCTCCGTCGAGCAGCGCCAGAATGCGCTCCTCGACGCGCGGGCCAAGCTGAAGGACTATGTCATCCATGCGCCGATTGACGGCATCATCGCCAAGCTCAACATCAGGAAGGGCGATGCCGTCTCGTCCGGCACGGTGCTCGCGACGCTGATCGCCAAACAGGGCATGGTCACGATCTCGCTCAACGAAGTGGACGTGTCCAAGGCCAAGATCGGCCAGAAGGCTACGATGACTTTCGATGCGGTGCCCGACCTGACCGTCACCGGCAAGGTGACGAACATCGACACATTGGGCACGGTCTCCCAGGGCGTGGTCACCTATAACGTGAAGATCGCCATGGACACGCAGGAGCCGGAGGTCAAGCCGGGCATGAGCGTTTCGGCCTCGGTGATTACGGATTCTCGCGTGGACGTGCTGACCGTGCCGAACGCGGCCATCAAGTCTGGCGCAGGCGGTAACTCCTATTATGTCGAGATGATTGACGGCGTGCCGGCAGGGCAGACATCCGTGACCGGTCCGGCTACGCTCCGTCGCCAGCCGGTGACCGTCGGCCTGGCCAACGATGAGCTGACGGAAATCACCGGTGGCCTTAACGAGGGCGACATGGTGGTGGTCCGCACCTCCACCAGCAATGCCGCGGCCGCGACCACCCAGGGCGGCGGGCTTTTCGGCCTGCCGGCCGGCCGCATCGGCGGCGCCTCGACCGGCGGCGTGCGCATCCAGACCGGCGGCGGCAATACCGGCTTCCGCAACTGACGGCTATGATCGAATGCCGCGACATCACCAAGGTCTATGAGAACGGCGGCGTGGCTACGCCCGTACTTAAGGGCGTCAGCTTCAGCATCCAGGACGGCGAGCTCGTGGCCATCATGGGTCCGTCGGGTTCCGGCAAGTCCACGCTCATGCATATCCTTGGCGCGCTTGACGCGCCGACCGCCGGGCAGTACCTGCTCGACGGCCAGGACGTCTCCAAATTGAGCGACGATGAACTGGCGGAGATCCGCAAGAAACGTATCGGGTTCGTCTTCCAGGCGTTCAACCTCTTGCCGCGCGCCACGGTGCTGCGCAACGTGTCCTTGCCGCTCGTCTACGCGAACGTGCCGGAGGAGGAGCGCGAAAAGCGCGCCCGCGCTGCGCTCGAGGCCGCCGGTCTGCCGGCCGAGCGCTTCGACCATCTCTCCAACCAGCTCTCCGGTGGCCAGATGCAGCGCGTGGCCATCGCCCGAGCCTTGGTCAACGACCCGTCGCTCATTCTCGCTGACGAGCCGACCGGCAACCTCGACACCAAGACCGGTGAGATTGTGCTGCAGACCTTCCAGGACCTGAACGAGAAGTTTCGCCGCACCATCGTGCTCATCACCCACGAGCGCTACGTGGCCGAGCACGCCGACCGCATCATCGAACTGCGCGACGGCGAGATTGTCAGCGACCGGAAGAATCCTAATCGCATCAAGGCCCATCACACCTATGAAAACCACCGATCTCTTGCAGGAGACGTTTTCGGCCATCCTGGTAAATAAGGTGCGGTCGGGGCTGACGATGCTCGGCATCGTCATCGGCATCGGCTCGGTTATCGCCATGACCTCCATCGGCCAGGGCGCGCGGAGCACCATCACCTCGAATATCCAGGCTCTTGGCTCGAACCTTGTCATGGTGATGCCCGGCGCGCAGCGCGGTCCGGGCCAGCAGGTCAGTACCGGCCGCGGCAGCGCCCAGACCCTCACGCTTGATGACGCGCTGGCCATCGCGAGCGGCCTCTCTACGGCCAAGAACATCTCACCGGAGGTCCAGAGCCGCACGCAAGTCACGGCCCGAGGCACCAACACCAACACCCAGGTGCTCGGCGTCTATCCGAGCTATCCGGACGTGCGCAACGTGCAGATCGATACCGGCATCTTCATCACCGAGCAGAACCTCAACGCCGCTTCGAAGGTGGCGGTCATCGGTCCGACGGTGCGCGACGACCTTTTCGGCGCGGACGCCGATCCGATCGGCCAGACCATCCGCATCCACCAGATGGACTTCAAGATAGTCGGCATGACCAAGAGCAAGGGCGGTTCCGGCTTCAACAACCAGGACGACATCATCTTCATCCCGCTGACCACGGCCCAGCGCTACCTCACCGGCAACGACCGCGTGTCCATCATCGCGGTGCAGGCCGTGGACGAGCAGTCCATGGCCGCGCTCCAGGCGGACATCACAACGCTCCTCATGACGCGGCACAAGCTGACCGATCCGACCGCCCTGGACTTCAGCGTGCTGAACCAGGCCGACATCCTGGCGACGGCCTCGACCATCACGAACACGCTCACCATGCTGCTCGGCTCCATCGCCGGCATCTCGCTCATCGTCGGCGGCATCGGCATCATGAATATGATGCTCACCATCGTCACCGAACGCACCCGCGAGATCGGCCTGCGCAAGGCCATCGGCGCCAAGGGCAGCGAGATCAGCCTGCAGTTCCTGGCCGAATCCGTACTGCTGACTTTCGTCGGCGGCATCCTCGGCGTCCTGCTCGGCTGGCTGATCGCCAAGATCATCTCGCAGTTCTCCGGTACGGCCACGCAGGTCACGAGCACGTCGGTGCTCCTGGCCTTCGGCGTCTCCGCGGCCATCGGCATCATCTTCGGCTATTATCCGGCCCGTCGGGCCAGCAAGCTTAACCCCATCGTCGCATTGCGATATGAGTGATAAGAAATTCAACAACAAGCAGTTGGCCATCGGACTCGCAGTCCTCCTGGCCGTCGGCGGCAGCTCGTTCTACGGCGGCCTGAAGTACGGCGAGAGTAAGGCGGCTCCGGCCGGCGCGCGCTTCCAGGTTTTCGGCCAGGGAGCGCAGCGCGGCGGCGCGTCTGCCGGCACGCAGCAGCGGGCGAACCGCGGCGGCGGTTTCGTGAGCGGCGACATCATGTCCGTGGACGACAAGAGCCTGACGATCAAGTCACGCGACGGCGGCTCCCGCATCATCCTGCTGTCCGGCTCGACCGAGGTCAGCAAGTTTTCGGCCGGCGCGCTCTCTGACCTGCAGGTCGGCGACAGCGTGACCGTCACCGGCAAGACCAACACCGACGGCAGCATCACGGCCCAGACGATTCAGGAGCGGCCGGCGATGCCGGAGGGCTTTCAGGGCGGACCGAACGGCATGTTCCCGCCGAACGGCGGCTCGGCTCCGGCCACCCGCTAGAGCGGCAAAACCGGCCCCCACATGGGCCGGTTTTCAGTATCTGGTGAAAACCAGCGGGCCATTGACTGGCGGCGGTTTTTGTGGCTAACTCCAGCCATCTAGCTCCTTGGAGAACCAATGACCGTTTTCCTGGCCGTTCTGGCGGTTCTGGCCGTCGCGGTGCTCGGCCTGTTCTTGGCCTTCCGTGGCGGTCCGGAGGAAGTCATCTGCCGGGGCGAGTTCCTGAAGAAGGTCCGGCTCGTCAGCGACGAGATCGCCTTTCCAGGGATCTGGGCAGACCCCAACTCCCTGCCGGGCCTCCACTGGTCGACAATGCCGGTCCACACGCTTGTCTGCTTCGTCGACGGCCGCGCTATCGACATCCCGGGTGACATCGACATTCCGTTCCCGCCCGGTACGGAAATCGCGGTCAACATGAACCGCTTCGGCCGGTTCTGGGTCGAGTCGGCGAAAAGACCGCCGAAGTGAGCCTCACGCCCGCACCAAGCGGGCGTTTTATGTTCTTTCCGAAGAAATAAAAAAAGGGCCAAGCAGCCCTCTTATGTCGGCGGATGTCCTATCCGCCGTCGGCCCCTCCCGCGCTCCAGGTGAAGCGGAGCACGTCATCTGGGGTGCGGAGGTGCAGGTCAACGGCGTAGACGCAGACGCCATTTTGGGTACGGCGGAACGCGCGGTGCGCCCACATCGGCTGATCGGTCGGAACGTCGACCGACAGCGCCGCCTCGTTGTGGGAGACGAAGCCGAGATCATCCTGCCGCTCATTATAGCCGGTGTTGATGACCTGGGGGTCGGCGGTCTGCCCGTCCATGACCAGGAATGAAACGGTCCCCATCGGCTGTTCCCAGGCGACAATCACTGGCGTGAACAGCCTGTCCGGAATCCGCCGGCACTCTGCTTCGGAAGGCCCGGGGTCGGCTGTTCCGCAGCCGGCCTGGAGCAACGCGATGAGCATCAGAGAGCAGGACGATACTGCCTTTGCGCCCACGCACGCCTCCTTGATGATAGAAAGAATGAGGCCACCCTAGCGCATTGTTGGTGCCCGGTCAACATTAAACCTCGCTCCGTCTGGAGCGGGGTTTTCCAATTCTATTCCTTATCCCTTCAGACCTAGACCATCATCCCCGCGATGAGCAGGGCGACGATGTTCATGATCTTGATCATCGGGTTGATGGCCGGGCCGGCGGTGTCCTTGTACGGGTCGCCGACGGTGTCGCCGGTGACCGCCGCCTGGTGGGCGAAGGACTTCTTGCCGCCGTAGACGCCGGACTCGATGTATTTCTTGGCGTTGTCCCACGCCGCGCCGCCCGTGGTCATGGAGATGGCCACGAAGATGCCGCAGACGATGGCGCCGACGAGCGCGCCGCCAAGGGCTTCAGGGCCGAGGAGCCGCTTGAAGACCAGGCCGACGAGCACCGGCACGGCGACCGGCAGGAGCGCCGGGACGATCATCTCGCGGATGGCGGCCTTCGTGACGATGTCCACGCACTTGGCGTAGTCCGGCTTGGCCGTGCCCTCCATGATGCCCTTGATTTCGCGGAACTGGCGGCGCACCTCCTCCACGACGTCGCCGGCCGCGCGGCCGACCGAAGTCATGGCGATGCCCGCGAAGTAATAGGTGACGAGCGCGCCAAGCAGGAGGCCGATGAGCACCTTAGGCTCGGAGAGCGAGAAGGTCAGGTCCGTGCCGAGCTTGGAGAGCTCTTCGGTGTAGGCGTTGAAGAGCACCACGGCAGCGAGACCGGCAGAGCCGATGGCGTAGCCTTTGGTGACGGCCTTGGTGGTGTTGCCGACCGCATCGAGCGGATCGGTGACGTTGCGCACGGCTTCCGGCAGGCCGGCCATTTCGGCGATGCCGCCGGCGTTATCGGTGATCGGGCCGAAGGCGTCGATGGCCACGATGATGCCGGTGAGGGACAGCATGGCGACCGAGGCGACCGCGACGCCGTAGATGCCGGCGAGCGCGTAGGCCGAGAGGATGCCGGCGGCGATCACGAGAACCGGCGCGGCCGTGGAGCGCATCGAGATGGCCAGGCCGGCGATGATGTTCGTGCCATGGCCGGTCTGCGAGGCCGAGGCGATGCCGCGGACCGGCGCATACTTGGTGCCGGTGTAGTATTCGGTGATGGCGAAGATGAGCGCCGTGACCGCGAGGCCCACGAGCGACGACAGGTACAGGGCCATGACGCTGTAGTGGCCGTTCTGGCCCATGAGCCAGGTGGTGGTCGGGTAGAACAGGACCGCGGCGACCACGGAGGCCACGCCCAAGCCCTTATACAGCGCGTTCATGATGACGTTCTTGGCGCCCAGGCGCACGGCAAAGGAGCCGACGATGGAGGCGACAATGGAGACGCCGCCGAGCGCGAGCGGGTAGATGATCGCGTCCTCGCTGCCGAAAATGAGCGAACCGAGGAGCATGGCGGCGACGGAGGTCACCGCGTAGGTCTCGAAGAGGTCCGCAGCCATGCCAGCGCAGTCGCCGACGTTGTCGCCGACGTTGTCAGCGATGACGGCCGGGTTACGCGGGTCATCCTCCGGGATGCCGGCCTCCACCTTGCCGACTAGGTCGGCACCGACGTCAGCGGCTTTGGTGAACACGCCGCCGCCCAGGCGGGCGAAGACGGAGATGAGCGAGCCGCCGAAGCCCAGGCCGATGAGCGCATCGACGTTGCGGGTGACCGCGTAGAAGGCGGCGACACCCAGGAGGCCCATGCCCACGACCATCATGCCGGTGACGGAACCGCCGCGGAAGGCGACGTTCAGGGCGCTGCCCAAGCCGCTCTTGGCGGCTTCGGTGGTGCGGACGTTAGCGCGGACGGAAACCTGCATGCCGACGTAGCCGGACAGGGCGGAGAGAACCGCGCCGACCAAGAAACCGATAGCGGTTGTCGCGTTCAGGTACCAGAACAGCAGGACGGCCAAGACAATCGCGACGATGGCCGCGGTCTTGTTTTGCCGCCTCAAGTAGGCGGAGGCGCCCTCCTGAATGGCTTTGGCGATCGCCTGCATCTTGTCGTCGCCTTGGGGTTTGGCGAGGACCCAGCGAATAAGGACGGCGCTGTAGCCGATGGCTAGGATGGCCGCCACGAGCGCGAACAGTAACGCGTTGGGCATAAATGATTGAGACCCGTTGTCGGCCCAGTCAGGCCGAAATTTAAGTTACTAAAGTAAAAAAACGCGGGTCGATAGCGCTCAATATAATATGGGAAGCGCGCGCGGAATGTCAATTAAGACAGCGTGATGAGATGCGGTGATACGGAGACGTGGAGATGCGGAGCGGTTATCAGTAAAAACCTCCCAGAATCATCTGACTACTAAATTTTGCCTAATTTTAGCGATAAATTCGCAATTCATCTTGACCTGACGGCCTGAAGCTGGTAACTTGGTGTTTACGAGAAGACGACCAGAGGTTGGATAAATTGGCTATTTTAAGCGGAAAAATCAAGTTTTAGGCGGAGATGCCCGCGGTTTTAGCCTAAAATCAGCCATAATCCGATTCCATATCCCTCTCTCCCTGAAAAAAATCAGCATCAGGTTTCTCATCGCCATGTTCCGGTTCCTGCTGGCTCTGAAGCATTTACTCGGTGCACTGTTTTTTTGGCTGCGGTTTCCGGCGTCCTGGTTATGGGGCGCCGTTTTGAAACCGTCGTTGCTCCTCGGCTATCGGAGCTATCTTTTTGGGCGCAAAATCATAGATATACTGCTGGACGAACTTAGGCACTCGATGGTCAGCTTCTTCACCAGCCGTCATGTGGTGCAATCGGTGGCCGTGCTTATCGCTTTTTTCGTCACTGCCACCAATCTCCGCGCGGCTGGCGTGGCGGCCGCTAGCGACGGCCCGCAGGACCAGAGCGTCTTCGCCGTTTCTCACGACGCCAACAGCGAGGAGATCTTGGTTGAGGATTCGTCGGCCGTCATTCCGGCCGTTGAATCGGTTGATTATATGGGCGATCAGGCCGTGGCGCCGCAGGATGCCCTGACAGGATCTGGCGCTTCCGGCGTGGACAGCGCCGGCTCGGATGTGGATGCTGAATCGCCGGAGACGATCCTGAATGCTCTCCGCCCCCTGCCCCAGACTGACGATCTTGGCCGGCCGAGCACCCGCACCTCCATCGTCGAATACACGGTGCAGATGGGCGATACGGTCTCCTCCATCGCCATCGACTTCGATTTGGATGCGTCGACCATCCTCCAGAGCAACGGTCTTGATGGCCGCGGTTTCATCAAGCCCGGTCAGGTCCTGAAGATCCTGCCCGTGGATGGCATTCTTTATACGATCAAGAAAGGCGATAATCTGTCGGCTATCGTCAAGAAATACAAGAGCGACGCGGATAAGGTGATGGAGATAAACCGCTTGGCCGATGCCGGCGATCTGACTGTCGGCGAGAACATCATCCTGCCGGACGGCATCTTGCCGGCGCTGCCCGCGCCGCCGCCACCGGCCAGGTTGGGTAATTTGGGCAGTATTTTCAGCTCTCCGAAGAGCGGCTCCGCTTCCGTCGGCCGGCTTCTTTGGCCAGCGGGCGTGCGCCGCATCACGCAGTACTTCAGGGGCGCCGCCCATACCGGCCTGGACATCGCCGGACCCATCGGCACGCCGATTTACGCCGCGGAAACGGGCACGGTCATCTACGCCGGCTGGAACAGCGGAGGTTACGGCAACATGATCATCATCGACCACGGCGGCGGGCTGTTCACGCGCTATGGGCACTCCTCGAAGCTCCTGGTGCATGTCGGCGATACGGTCCAGCGCGGCGACCAGATCAGCCTCATGGGCTCGACCGGCCGCTCTACCGGACCGCATCTGCACTTCGAGGTGATGACCGGCAATGTCCGGCACCGCCTGAACCCGCTGGATTACATCAAATAGATAAGAAAAACCGGCCCCCTGATGGGGCCGGTTTCGGTTTCAGCGCTTCTTCAGGCTCCGCGCGAAGAACATGGCGTTCATGACGGCCAGCGAGAGGTCGATCATGCCATTGCCGACGTCGTCGCGCATGAACATGATCACGGCCACGGTGGCGCAGAAAAGCGCTGCCACGAGGCTCAAGACGGACATCCAGGTGAGGCGTTTCATCTTCGCGTCCTTCGGCTTGAAATGTGCTGGCGACAGCGTGGCAGAAGGCCCGGCTGGAGTCAATGTCCGCGCCACGCCGCTCACGGCTGCGCTCCTCGGAACTGCAGGGCTTCCGCCACGTGCGGTAAGTCCAAAGACTCCGCGCCTTCCAGATCGGCGATGGTCCGGCTGACGCGCAGGATGCGGCTCGCGGCGCGGGCCGAGAGGTGCAGGCGGTCGGCGGCGTTCTGGAGCAAGGCCTCGGCTTTCGGCGGCAGGCGGCAGTGTTCCTTCAGGTGGCGGGCGCCGAGTTCGGCGTTGGTGAAAAGGCCGGTTTCCCGAAGCCTGGCGGCCTGTCGTTCACGGGCCGCCATGACCCGTGCCCGCACCGTGGCGGAATCCTCAGCCGACGCTTCGCCGAAATATTCCTGGAACGGCAGGCGCGGTACCGCGATATGCAGGTCGATGCGGTCCAGGAGCGGTCCGGAGATGCGTTTGCGGTAGCGACGCACCTGTTCGGGCGCGCAGGAGCATTCGCGGTCAGGATCGTCCGCATAGCCGCAGGGGCAGGGGTTCTGCGCGGCGACCAGGGAGAATTTGGCCGGAAAGCGCACGGTGCCGTGCGCACGGGAGACCGTGACCGCGCCGTCCTCCAGCGGTTGGCGGAGATTCTCAAGCGTATGGCGCGCGAACTCCGGCAGCTCATCGAGGAAGAGCACGCCGCGGTGCGCCAGGCTGACCTCGCCGGGGCGCGGCGTTGTGCCGCCGCCGATGAGCGCGATGCCCGAGGCGGTGTGGTGCGGCGCACGGAACGGCCGACGGACAGCCAGGCCTGCCCCCGCCGCGGTCAGTCCGGCGACACTGTAGATTTTGGTCACCTCGAGCGCCTCGGCGCGGGACATTTCCGGCAGGATGCCGACGAGCGCACGGGCGAGCATGGTCTTGCCGGCGCCTGGCGGTCCGGAGAGCAGGAGGTTGTGCCCGCCGGCCGCCGCGATTTCGAGCGCGCGCCTGGCCTGCGCCTGGCCGCGCACCAGCGCCAAGTCCGTGGCGTCAGTGCGGTCATCGGTGGTGCCCGCGGCGGCCTCCCAGGGGATCAGCGGCGTTTCGCCGTGCAGGTGGGAAACCAGGCTCGGCAGGTCCTGGACCGGTAGGACAACCACGCCTTCCGCCAAGCCGGCCTCCGCCGCGTTGGCGGTCGGTACGTATATTCGGGTGTGGCCGCGTTGCTTCGCGAGCAGGGCAGCCGGCAACGCACCGGAGACCGGGCGTACTGTGCCGTTAAGCGCCAGTTCGCCGAGGAACAGGGCATGGGCGGTCTTCTCGCGCCAATCATCGCCCAACGCACCCTCGGCGCCGAGGATAGCGATGGCCATGGGTAGGTCGTAGAGCGGCCCTTCCTTGCGGAGGTCGGCCGGCGCCAGGTTCACGGTCACGCGCCCATCCGGGAAGGGGAGACCGGAGTTCTTGATGGCCGCCCGCACCCGTTCGCGCGATTCCTGGACCGCAGTATCGGGCAGGCCGACCACGATGAATTTCGGCAGGCCGCGCCCGACATCCGCCTCGACCGAGACAGCGACCGCGTCGACGCCCTGGAGGGCTGTTGAGTTCACGCTTCCGTGCATGTCACATCACATAGTCTGCGGGAGAGCGGCCATGTCTTAGCAGGGGCACGGGATCGGCGCAAGTGGGAGTGTGGAGCGGGGAGTGTGGAGTATCGAGTATCGTTCTAAGACTTCACACTCCAAACTCCCCACTCCACTCTTTAAAAAAGGACCCATTACGGGTCCAGGCGGTTTTTCGAGGCCAGCCGAATGGCGTCCAGGCACGTCTCCTCAAGCGTTGAGCGGACAGCGATGTCTGGCGCATACATGCCGAGCGTGAGTCGGATGTAGCGCTCATTGCTGAAGCCCGGCTCGATGCCGACGGCCAGCGGCGCCCCGTCGCGCACATGGCACCAGAAGTGCCAGCCCAGCTCGAAGCGCGTGGTCTGCGCGTAGGCGCGCGAGCAGTCGTGCGAGTCCTCCTTGGCCAGCCAGAACAGCACGCAGCCGCAGGTCCTGGCCCGCTCCAGGTAGCGATGCTCCCAAGCGGTCTGCCTGTCGTAGTCGCCATGCCACGGCGGCGGCGAACGCGGGTTCGCCACGTTGATGTCCGCAGACCAGCTCCGGAGGAGAGCATCGGCTCTGGCCTGCCAGTCCGTCGCGCTCTGGATCGGTCCAGCGAGGAAAATCAGCGGTCCGACGACGGGTTCGAAGGAAGGAACGACGATGGTCTTTCCCATGGCCACCTCCGCGCCTGATGGTAGCCCGTTGCCGGATTGCCCACAAGGTTTCTCATCTGACGGACTCCGAAGCCAAAAGCAGCGGTGCCAACTTTCAACTCTCAACTTTTCCCGCCGTTGGCGGGACCCCGCCCTCTTTGACTAAAGATGAGTGGCGTGGAAACTTTCAACCGCCCGATATAGAATAGCCGCACCGCTCATTCATCGGCAGATTGGAGCCGCAGATGGCCAGGAAAAGGCAAACGGTCGTTTATCATGGTGAGCTCGATGGCTACTTCGAGACCGGCACCGAGGGTTTCATCTGGTCACTCCACGAGGACGGCAAGTCCGGCTACGACGGCCTCGTCATCATCGAAGCCGGCGACCGGCTGACGGTCTACGGTGAGGATGGCCGGACGCCGCTCTTCGACGGCATTGTCCATCCGGACTACGAAATCGGCTACCGGCCGCATTTCGCCGGCGCGGATCACGGCCAGCCATGCGCGCTCGGTCTCTGGATTCATTGGACCCAGAAGGGCTGGCAGCCGGACGATTGGGCGCGACTTTTCGTCCGTGAGGGCCGTCCCTCGCTCCGGGCCAAGCTCGTCCGTCGCGCGAAGAAAACGAAGTAGTGTCTTGCGCCCACCCCGGGGGCGTTTTTTTGTCGTCCCGGCATCTATTGTACAATCGTACAATAACGGTTATAATGACTTCATATGACCAAGACCGCACCCGACGGGCGCCTCGCTGCGCTCAAGGATTTTTACCGCGAGCGGCGGCGTATGCCGAGTCTCGCGGAAATGGCCAAGCTGTTCGGCTTCCGGTCGCGGAACGCCGCCAAATACCTCATGGACCGCTGGTCCGCCGACGGCGTGGTCGGCCGCGACCGTCAGGGCCGCCTCCTGCCCGGCCCGTCCTTTCACGGCCTGCGCGTGCTCGGCTCCGTGGAGGCCGGCTTCCCGTCGCCGGCCGAGGAGGAGATGGCCGATACCATGTCGCTCGACGAGTGGCTGCTGCCGAACGCGGCCGCAAGCTTCATGCTCAAGGTTTCCGGCAACTCCATGATCGACGCCGGCATCCTGCCCGGCGACATGGTCATTCTGAACCGCGGCCAGCTGCCGAAGAACGGCGACATCGTCGTGGCCGAGGTCGACCGCCAGTGGACCATCAAGTATTTCGAGAAGCGGGGGAGCCGCGTGGTCCTGAAGCCAGCCAACCGCGCCTTCAAGCCCATCGAAGCCCAGGAGGAGCTGCGAGTGGCGGGAGTGGTGACGGCGGTCATCCGCAAGCTGGCGGGCTCCCGATGATCTGACCTCGGGAAACGGCCACGCGCCGTCAGCGCACGCAAACAAAAAACGCCGGTTAAGGGCGTTTGGGATATCGAGTCGTCAGCGCAGCGGACGGCCGTCGAGCAGTTTCCTGAATTCCTCGGGGTCGGCCGGGTTCAGCGGCGGCACCCGCGCCAGCGTCTCCCGGCTTTGGCAGCAGGGGCAGACGTAGAGCACGAAGAAGGAACAATCCATCCGGCCGGTGCTCTGCTTGATGAGGTCCTTCAGGAAGAGGCGGACGACGGCCCCGCACTTGTTGCAGAGAGCGGCTTTGGACCAGCCGCCCCGCTTCGTTGGACGTCCTGGACTGATGGTTTCCGCCATCTGCTGCTCCTTTCGGCGCGGCGCAAAGAACGTTGCAACTCTAACAGGCCGATTATTATTGTCAATAATTTCATGTTAGGCATGACTGACGCATCCGGCGGCGCCGCGCCACGCGCCATCGTCCACATCGACGGCGACGCGTTTTTCGCGTCCTGCGAGCAGGCCACGCATCCGGAGTGGCGCGGTCGCGCGGTCATCACCGGCAAGGAGCGCGGCATCGTCTCTGCGGCGAGCTACGAGGCCAAGGCGCGCGGCGTCTCCCGCGGTACGCCACTCTGGGACGTAAAGAAGATCATCCCGGACGCCATCATCGTGCCTTCGGACTACGAGACTTATTCGCTGTTCTCCAAGCGGATGTTCGAGATCATGCGCCGCTTCACCTCCGAGGTCGAGGAGTATTCCATCGATGAGGGCTTTTGCGATATCACGGGTCTCGACCGGCCGATGGGGTGCTCCTACGAGGAGATCGTCCGGCGGATGAAGCGCGCCATCGAAAGCGAACTTGGCATCACCGTTTCCGCCGGCCTGAGCTGCACGAAGACGCTCGCCAAGGTCGGTTCCAAGTGGAAGAAGCCGTCGGGCCTGACGGTAATTCCACGTGAAGGCATATCGAAATTTCTTTCTGCCTTGCCGGTCGGCAAGGTCTGGGGCCTCGGGCCGGCGACCGCGCACCGCTGCATCGGGCTCGGACTCGCCACCGCGCAGGACTTCGCCGCCCAGGACGAGAAATTCATCCGGTGCCATTTCGCGCGGCCGCAATGGGAGACTTGGCGCGAGCTGAACGGCCTGCCGACTTTCCCGCTCGAGACCGAACTTAAGGACACCTATAACTCCATCGGCAAGTCCCGCACCTTCACGCCGCCCTCAACGGACCGCGAGTTCGTCTTCGCCCAACTGCTCAAGAACCTGGAGAACGCCTGCATCAAGGCTCGGCGCCACCATCTCGCCGCACGCGGCCTCGTCGTCTATCTCCGCCGCCAGGACTTCCGGCATGACGTCACGGAGACCGCGCTCGACCGCGCCACCGCTTTTCCCATGGAGCTGACCGCCACGCTCCGCCAGCTGTTCGGTTCTGTCTACCGCCCACGCACCGAGTACCGCGCCACGGGTGTCGTGCTCACCGGACTCGTGCCGCAGGATGCCGTCCAGCTCTCCATCTTCGAGCCGCCGGCAGAGATGCGGAAGATGGAAAAGCTCTACGCCGCCATGGACCAGCTCGCCGCCACGATGGGCAAGCACTGCGTCTTCTCCGCTGCGGCCGCGGCGGCGCACGGCACCCCACAGCACATCCTGGATCGCGGCAATGTGCCGCAACGCAAGCTGGGCCGGCTTAAGGGCGAGACCAGACGGCGACATTTGCGGTTGCCGGTCATGCCCGGCGGGGCGGTATGACGATGGTTTTCTGATAGCTGGCGGCGGAGATCGGCGTGGCAGCGCTCCGGCTGGTGCCAACCTTGACAAAGACGCTATTTTCTGCTAATATTAGCCACAGTTCGGCTCAAAACCGCTCTTTGGAGGAAAAATGAACCCTGATCCCAAGTACATCGGCAAGGTGCTCCTTGTCGTCCACCTGATGGCCGCTGGGCTGATTCTGACCTTGGTCGGCCTCGGCTACCACCGCCACGACCCGCTGCTCATGATTATCGGTCTGGCCTTCGCCTGCGTCGGGATGTTCCTGGGCATCGCCGCCGCCGACCTCAAGCTGGTCGCCGAGCGCGGCCAGATCGAGGTCGCCGAGCTCCGCGGCGAGCTGCACCGCCTGAAGGCCGGAAACCAGGACGGCTTCGGAAACAATCCCATGCTGCTGTTCACCGGCTCGCCCGGCCAGCCGCGGAAAAACTACCGCAGCTGACCGCCAGTCTCTCCGCGCGCCCCATCTCCGGGGCGCGCTTTCTTTTTTTGTTCCATCAGGAAAACCGCCACGAGTCCGCCCACGATCAGTCCGTCCGCGATGTTCACGGCCGACCGCCCGAAAAACATCAGGTAGTCGGTCACAAAGCCGTGCAGCACGCGGTCATAGGCATTGGAGAGCGCTCCCACGAGCACCGCCGCAAACGCATAAGTCTCGGCCGCATCACGCCGTCGACAGGCATAAAGCAGCCCGTAGCCGACGAGGAGCAGGAGCGGTCCGGCCAAAAGCCAGTAGGAAACTCCGGCGAACGGTAGGCTGAAGGCGATACCGCGGTTCGCGAATAGGCGGAAGTCGAGTACGTGCCCGTAGATGAGCGTTGCGGTAATGCCCCGCAAGGCCAGAAACTTCAGCAGCCGGTCCGTGAGCGCCAGCGCGATGAGCGCGGGCCAGGACGCCGCTTGAACGCCAAAACCCCGAGCTGCTGCCCGGGGTTCTGTCTGGCCAAGTCCAATTGACGGCACAAGCGCCATACCACCGTCGTCCGTCAGAGTTCCTGGGTGAATTTCTTCTTGCACTCGACGCATGATCCGGAAGACGGCCGCGCGCGCAGGCGCTTCTCATCGATTTCCTTGTTGCAGTACTTGCAGATGCCGTAGGTGCCTTTTTTGATCTTGTCGAGCGCTTTCTCGGCGTCGCGCAGCGTCGCCTCGAGGGTGCGCTCCAGCGTCAGGTTGGTGCTGAAGGCGTTGACTTCCTCGGCGTTCTCGTCCTCCTTGTCGCCGATATTCTGGAATTCGGCATTCCAGTCCTCGATATTTTTCGGATTGCGCTTGGCGAACTCGGAAAGCTCCTTGGTCAGGCGCTCCTTTTCGGCCAGCAGCTGTTTTTCCAGCTCTTTGAGCAGTTCTTTCTTCATAACCTGGGTTGCGGGATAACGAATCGCGGGGTATTCCCCCGGGATTTGAGGATAGCCACAATTGCGTTTTTTGGCAAATGTCGCTGGTCAGTTGTAGAGACGCGAAGTACCGGAGATGCGGAGCGGCGAAGGTCGGGCATCGATTCGGTGTTTTTTCCGCATCTTCGCAACTTCGCCTCTCCGCATCTAAAAAAGACCCCCGTAGGGGTCCTAAGCACCGTTTGGCTTCCAGAGCACCTCGTCGTGCGTCTGGCGGTAGATCTTGCCGTCGGCGGTCCAGTTGTAGGTGGAGATGCCGCAGTTGGACGGCGGGCCATCAGATTTGACCCTCCAAGACCTGGCGTCTTCATAGGACCAGTCCTCAAGCAGGAAGCGGAAGGCCCGCATCGTGCCGCCGTGGGTGACCACGTAGACCGTTTGGCCGCTGTATTTCGGCAGTACGGTCTCGAGAAACAGCCGGACCCGGATGGCCACGTCGGCGATGCTTTCGCCACCGGGTGGCCGCCCCAGGAACCCGCCCCATGTCTTCCAGTAGTCGCTGTGGTAGGGGAAGGCGGCGCGGTACTCGGCCTCGGTCATCTCGTAGTCAAACCCAGGCATCCGTTCGCGGACCAGGTCGCACATCTCGAAGCGGATACCCTCCCGGACCTTCTCCGGATAGGCCGCCAGGATATGTTCGGCCGTCTGTTGGGTGCGTCGGTAGCCGGAATGGATGATGACATGCGGTTCCCGCACCTCGCGTTGGGCGAGGACTAGGCCGGTCTCCTTGGCCTGGCGCAGACCCTCGTCGGTCAGTGCGACCAGTTGGTCTGGCGTGCCCTTCAGTACCGCACGTTGCTCCTCGGTGGCGTAGTGCACCATGCCGAACAGCGCGACGTTGCGGATAGACTGCCCGTGGCGGATGAGTTTCAGCTCGGCCGGCGGCCTTTCAAGCCTCATTTTCGTCTCCAGTCTGTTAATGATCTGCGCCGATTTTAGCCTTAATTATGCGTCCAGTCAAGATATTTTGGCAAAAAGAAATCGGCGCAAGAAGTTTTGCCCGATGTGTCGGTTTGACAACATTGGCTCACTTGCGCCGAAAGACCCCAAGGTGTATGCGCCCGATAAGGCGCAAGGCGCGCCCTAGTGAGCAGACATACGGCGGGGTAAAAGAACGAAGACTCCTTTACCGGACCGTGGTAGTTGACCCCTCAAGGGGAAGCGAGGGGGTACCGCGCCTTTTTGAAAATTTTGTTTTTTGTTTTTTCAGGCTGGCTCGGTTCCAGTACAGGAGAAGGGAATAGCCCCGATAGGTTCGGGACGATGTCCCCTGTAGGTTGTAATGATCTTCACCACTACAAATAGAGTATACCATTTTTATTCATCACGGTCAAAGAGCTTATGCACCGGTCAAATCAGCTTAATGGAGCTAAAAAACAGCCGCTGTGGAAGTCGGCTGCCATGCTTTGTGCACAACTTTTCAATATTCACCTGTGCAAAAATGCACTCACTTATCCACATTATCCCTAGAATATCCACAAAAATAGATGAAATTATCCACAAGTTCTACAGCCTCTATTGAACTTATCTGCGGCATCCAAGTCATGAGGCCCATTTTTCCACCGCTAATGTCTGTCTTCATGTAATTAAGGCCAAATTCGTTGGAATAAGCTTGGCACAGGCTTCGGTCAGTGGTGTTCGGTGTCAAAGATCCCGTTACTTCACGACTATTTGTGACGGCCGTGCCGTTCTCCTGTGGCAGGACAGTCAAAACCGTGTTTTTTTGCGGTATGGAGATGACGTAACGGCCATCAGGAAATTGGCGGAACTTGAACCCCTCCCGATTGGCAATCAGCTCGGTATATGAGGCGCCATCGGGTAGCCTGGTAGTCTTTTTTGTCGGATAGCGTATTGCCAGATAGCCGGTAATCCGCTCGGTCAGGTCCTTGGCTGAGGTGCCCGGGAAAAAAGCATAATAGCTGCTGATGTTTTCGTTTTTGATGGCTAAAGAGGCGCTAAAGGAGCCACGCACAGCGGCCTGAAGGGCCTGCTTGGACAGAAGGGAGACGTCGGCGCCGCCGCCGTCCAGTGTGCCGACGATGAAGGTGAGCGGATCAATGGTTTCTTCAGGCAGACGCACCACAAAAGAGGCGTCCGCTGGAGCCGCCGGAATGTTGCTCCGATAATGTCCGCCCGTGCTTGGCATCGGCAGTTGGGCAAGCGCCGCCGGAATTTTGGCCGCAGTGGCGGCCGGCAGGCTGAAGGCGCGTAACCCCTGCCTGATATCGAGTCCGAGGACAGTCGGCGGGGCCTTGGCGAGCAGTGCGGCTACGGCTGGCGGCGCATGCAAAATGGCGAGCGGCTCCACATAGGCCTGCGCCGGCATCAGCGCTCCGGCATAGGCTAGGGCGCGGCGGACGGTTGGTTCGGTGGACAGGCTGGCCTCGCCCCAGCGCGCGTTGCGGATGTCCTGGACAGCGGCTTCCGACGGCGTGAAGGCATAGATGCGCCCATCCACATTGGTCGCGCCGAGTTTTTCAAGGACTTGCCGTTCCGGAACCGTGGGACCGAAGTTCCAACGCAGCAGCAGGGAGCGTTCGGCGGCCGTGTCATCGCGGTAGATCCAGAAGATACCGACTTCGTTCGGCCGAAGCGACTGCGGGATGTCCATGATCATGCCGTTCGGCAGGGTATCGAAGTTGCCGTGGACGTAGGCGAACGCGGCGCGCGGTACGGCGGCGAGCAGGCGATCGCGGGGCGCGAGGTTGAGGCCCCAAAGACCGGCGGCGACGGCGAGGCCCAGCAGCCAGACCGGCCAGAAGAAGGCGGCGGACGGATGTCCGCCGCCGTTCTTCCGGAAACTCTGGTTGTTCCTGTTCCGGCTCATGGTTCTTTTAGCGCCGGTCGTCGCGGCGCGGCAGTGGGCGCGGACCGCCGAAGCCACCGCCGCTCTGGTTCATGCCCGGCGGAGGCGTCATGGTCTCGCCGAGCTGGGCCTTGGCGCGCTTATGCGACAGGTTGATGCGCCCGAGCTCGTCGATTTCCGTGACGATGACCGGAATCTCGTCGCCGATGTTGACGATGTCCGTCACGCGGCCGACGCGCCATGGGGCGAGTTCGGAGATGTGCACCAGACCGTCGGTGCCCGGGAGGATTTCCACGAAGGCACCGAAGTCCATAAGACGCACGACCTTGCCGCGGTACAGCTCGCCGACGACGACCTCGCGGGTGATGGTCTTCACCATCTCGACAGCCGAGTCGAGGCCGGCCTTGTTGTTGGAACAGATGGTCACGGTGCCGTCCTGCTCGATGTCGATGGTGGCGCCGGTCTCATCCTGGATCTTGTTGATCATCTTGCCGCCCGGACCGATGACGTCGCGGATCTTCTCCGGGTTGATCTTCACGGTCACGATGCGCGGCGCGAGCGGCGACATGTCGGCGCGCGGCGTCGGGATGGCCTTCTCCATCACGTCGAGAATCTGCATGCGGCCGGCGCGCGCCTGATTGAGAGTATCTTCAACCAATTTCGGCGGCAGGCCGGAAGTCTTGGTGTCGAGCTGGATGGAGGTGATGCCCTTGCGGGTACCGCCGATCTTGAAGTCCATGCCGCCCGTGCCGTC
This sequence comes from bacterium, assembly GCA_021824285.1. Classification (GTDB taxonomy): domain Bacteria; phylum Patescibacteriota; class Patescibacteriia; order SG8-24; family SG8-24; genus JAKAKZ01. The sequence continues at coordinate 6,415 of JAKAKZ010000005.1, read as the reverse complement.
TTCCAGGTCCTGCAGGTCGGTGAGGATCTTGTAGCGGCCCTTGGCCTCATCGGAGGCCAGACCCATGGCGATGCCCGCGACTGGCGCCTTAATCGGCACGCCGGCGTCCATGAGGGCGAGCGTCGAGCCGCAGATGGAGCCCTGCGAGGACGAGCCGTTGGAACCGAGGCACTCGGAGACGACGCGGATGGTGTAGGGGAAGGTCTCCTTCGGCGGGAGCACCGGCACGAGCGCGCGCTCGGCGAGTCCGCCGTGGCCGATCTCGCGGCGGCCTGGGGTGCCGATGCGGCCGGTCTCGCCGACGGAGTACGGCGGGAAGTTATAGTGGTGGAAGTAGCGCTTCTTGGACTCGCCCTCCATATTCTCGACGATCTGCTGGTCGCCGGGACCGCCGAGCGTGACGATGGAGAGGATCTGCGTCTCGCCGCGCGAGAACAGGCCGGAGCCGTGGACGCGGGGCAGGCAGGCGACTTCCGACGTCAGGGTGCGGATCTCATCGAGCTTGCGGCCGTCCACGCGCTGGTCGCGCTCCAAAATCGCCTCAGTGACCGCCGCCTCCACGATGCCGTCGAACTCGTCGAGGCCCCAGTGGAGATCGTCCTTGGCGACGCTCTTGGATTTCAGGTGCGCAGCGAGCTCGGCTTTGAGCGCCGCGAGGGCCTGCTGGCGGCCGACTTTGGTGACGAGCGGGCCGGAGAAGAGCGCCGGCGCGAGCTTGGTCTTCAGGAATTCTTCGGTGTGCGCGAGCACGGAGGCGCGGGTCGACTTGTCGGCATCGGTCATCTCGGTGAGGCCGGTGAGCGTCTGTGCGTCGATCTTCTTCTTGCCGATCGCGGCCACGACCTGGTTGATGAGCGCGATAGGCTCCGCCAGGTGCTTGCGGCCGAACTCGAGCGCCGCGTACATGTCGGCCTCCGGAACCTCCTGGGCGCCGGCCTCGATCATGACGGTCTTGTCCGCGGTACCTGAGACGATCACGTCCATGTCGCTCTTGGTGCGCGCCGCGAAAGTCGGGTTGATGACCAGCTGGCCGTCGACACGGCCGACGCGGACGCCGGCGAGGGGACCGGCCCACGGGATATCGGAAATGGCGATGGCACAGGAAGCGGCGACCATGCCGATCATGTCGGTGTCGTTCTCCTGGTCCGCGGCGAGGCACTCGATGACCACCTGCACGTCATGGCGCACGACGTCCGGAAAAAGGGGACGGAGCGCCCGGTCGATCATGCGCGCGGTCATGATGGCGTCGTCTGACGGCCGGCCCTCGCGCTTCATGAAACGCGAGCTCTTGATGCGGCCGCCGGCGTAGAGCTTCTCTTCGTATTCCACCTGCAGCGGGAAGAAGTCGCCGCCTTCGCGGGCTTCCTTCTCCATGACCGCGGTCGCGAGGACCATCGAGTCCGCGTACCGCACGGTGCAGGAACCGTTGGTCTGGAACGCGTACTTGCCGACCTCAATGATGAGCGGCTTGCCGCCCCATTGGGTCTCGAAACGCTGTATTGCCATATGGCAATATTCCGTCGGCGGCTCGAATCGCTGGAAAGCTCAAGACCACTGGAGAGGTTGCGGACCGCGTTTTGCGGCGCGGTCGGCCACTTCCCACCGGTCTCTATGTCTTCCGGCGAACCTTCGTGCCGACGCATTACATAATATTAGACGAAGACAGTGTGGCTTATTCGGCAGGATAATTCAAGGGATGGTAGAGATGCGGAGTGGCGGAGATGCGGAGTGGCGGAGACGCGAAGACGTGGAGACGCGGAGATACGGAGTGGTTGATAGGCGATTCGGCCAGCTACTCCGCATCTTCGGGTCTCCGCATCTCAGACAAAAAACCGCCCAGGTGGGCGGTTAAGGCTTGTGCGGTGGCCCGACGGTGACGGAGAGGACCCCGTCCAGCGACCGGATGAGCGGCAGGATCTGCTCGTCCGCGACGCAGGAGATGATTGCCGTCCGCGTCTTGTCCTGGACCGAGTAGACCGTCGCCGCGCGGACCGGATAGCCGGCGACGCCGTACGCCCGCAGCTTCTCGATGATCTGCCGTTGTTTGGCGGCATCGCATTCGATGAGCAGGGAGCGCGACAGCCGGATGGTCGGCTGCGCTTGCGTGGCGATTCTGGTCGACATCAGCATAGGGCAACCCCCCGTTCGGGAAAGTTTGAGATGCGGATGACGCCGGGCATCTTCCTCATCTCGTCGCGCGTGCTCTCCGTTCCGAGCGCCAGACAGACCGTGGTCCCGGACCGCGTCCGGTACGGCATCTGTTGGCTTTCGTCGAGGCCGAAAAGGTTGATGCCGATCCGCGCCGAACTTCTGGCGACCGACTCCAGGACGAAGGTCGATGCCTCCACCAAGAATTTGATGTCCATTGGACCTCCGTTCGGTAATGGCCCGAGCAGACATTAGTGGTTCGGTGCCCTTTTGTCAAGATTCGAGCGCTCTCTGATTTACGCTTGGATTAGCGGAATAGCGCATCGTTGGTGCGGCGTTAAAGACGAAATGACGGAAAATCCGCCCGGAGGCGGATTGCCGATTCAATCGATGACTAGTTTTCCGGTCGGTCGCGGACTGCGGCTGGGTCGCGGTCGCGGCGGTGTCGGACGGGTGCGGGGCGGGCGGCGGCCTTGGGCGGGGCGTTCTTGGGCCCGCGGAGCAGGTGCGGCCGCCGCGGCCGGTTCCGGACGCGGCGGGTGGTGCCGGGCCGGTGTGGCGATCAGGAAGCGGTCCTGCTCGCGTGACAGGTCGATGAAGTCATCGGCCACGGCCTTGAGTTTCGCAGAGGTGGTTTCGCCAAAGGCGATGACCTCCACTTGTCGGCCGTGGTGCTTGAGGTAATCAACGAGCTCCACGAAGTCGCCGTCGCCGGAAACGAGCACGACCACATCGAGGATCTCGCCGATGCGGATCATGTCTACGGCCATGCCGACGTCCCAGTCGGCCTTCTTGGCGCCGGACTCGAAAATCTGCAGTTCGCGCACGCGCGCCTCAATGCCCTTCTCGACGAGCGCGTCGAAGAACGGCTGTTCCTCGCCCGTGGCCTTCACCACATAGGCGATGGCGCGGATGAGCTGGCGATCCGCGACTGCGGCCTCCAGGATGTTGCCGAAATTCACTCGGCGGTTAAAAAGCTTGAGCGCCGAGTAGTAGAGGTTTTGCGCGTCGATGAACACGCCGACGCGCTGGTTCTTGTGTTTGATCATAAAATGACGTTTTGAAAAGTTTTCGCTTTGGAAATGCGGTTTCCTGCCGAGACGTACGGCTGGGAAGGCACTATTATGTTAGCAAATTTGGCGTATTTTAGCAATTTCGGGCGAAGACATCTGCGACCGTCTTGCTAACAAAAACGCCCCAAGCGGGGCGGTCGGTCGCGTCAGTTCCGGAGCGACAGGTGAAATTCACTCAGCGTCTCCAGGGCCTCGGGAGTCATGCCGCGGCGCACTTCGGTTAAGATCTCGCCGAAGATCTTTCGGCGCGCCTCCCGGCGCTGCTTGATGATTTCCGACCCGGCGCTGATGTTGCCTCTCGCATACAGGCCGAAGAGAACCGCGGTGGCGATGGCCGTTGCGAACAGGCAGAGAATCGGGTCGAGCCGCAGGCGGACGATCAGAATCGTGAAAACGACGCAGTTGCCGATCGCGAGAGCCAGCGCGAACAGCGTCAGGATGATATTGCCGCGGTCAAGCCTGCGCTTCGCCACCGCGTCAGCCACTCGCCACTGTGCGAGCTTCAGTTTCAGTTCGTCGGTCATCCCGCTCTCCTTTGTTGAATGGACCGTGGCGATAGTAGCAAAATAATGCGCTCAAGTCAACGCTGCCCGCACCACGAAAAAAGAGGCCCGCAGGCCTCTTTTCCATTTTTAGACATTGAGCTTCAGGCGCTCGGCGAGCTTCTCGAAGGCCTTGGCGTCCTCGCGCTCCAGGTACTTCAGGAGGCGGCGGCGCTCGCTCACCTTGCGGAGCAGACCGCGGCGGGAGGAGAAGTCCTTCTTATGGTCCATCAGGTGGCCGGTGAGATCCTTGATCTCGGCGGTCAGGATGGCGATCTGGACCTGCGGCGAGCCGGTGTCGGACTCGTGCGTGCGGAATTCCGCGATGAGCTTCTCCTTGATCTTCTTGTCGAGCATATCTGTCCCCGAATGGGGCTGTCAGCGATCCCTTGAGCCTGGGGCACGTCGCTCGCGAGCGACGCGTCGGAGCCAAAGGGTCGTATTAATTACTGAAGGAAGATAACAGGCGAGCTGTTTTTTGGCAAGCCCCAGTAAGGGGTCAGACCACGGCAAAAAAAGCGAGGGCCGCGGCGACATGCCGCGGCCCTGAAGGAGTACTTTAGGCTCCTATTTTGTCGTGGCCCCGGAGCCGACTGGGGCTATCGCTTGGTTTTCATCGTGGTTTTCTTTGTCGTTTGGGCGGTCGAGGCGGTGCTGGGTGCTGCGCTTCGCGCGCGGTCCCTATTTGTGTTGTCGCCCCGGGACCAGGGGCTAACGCGTCAGTTTCCGCATTTGCGTACCTCCGAGCGCTGTTTTCCTGGCCGGCGTCCGGCACAGGTGCCTGTTTGCGGGTCTTTTCGGGTGGCCCGCTTCACCCCGTCGATCTTCGTGTGCGGCGTGGAATCAGCCGCTACGGGGGATCTCGGCACCTCAACGGTAACCTCCGTCGGTTGCGTTGGGTAGATGGGACTATCCGGTGCGCGGCCTATCCGCGCCTCGGTCCGGTCCCGCCTCGTCCGTTCTGCACGCGCACCAGGCACGTGTTTGACGGTAGCGGACAGGATAGCACCAGGGTCTGATGCTGTCAATAGTCACTGCTTTAGGCCGCTTTTCGATGTCCCATTAGTGTCGTATAATATAAGACATGCCAGAGTCCAAGAAGCTAATCGACGACTTCCTGACCTATCTGGAGGTCGAACGCAACCGGTCAGAACGCACGGTTAAGAACTACGATTTCTATCTGCGGCGTTTTTTCGATTGGGCGAAAAATCCGGCGCCGGCCGCCATCTCGCTCGACCTGGTGCGCGAGTACCGCGTCTGGCTGAACCGCCACAAGGATGACCATGGCCAGCCGATGAAGAAGAACACCCAGAACTATCACTTGATCGCCCTGCGCTCGTTTCTTAAGTACCTGTCCAAGCGCGACATCCGCGCGCTCGCGCCGGAGAAGATCGAACTGGCCAAGATGCCGGAGCGGTCGGTGGAATTCCTGTTGGAGAGCGAGCTGGAGCGGCTGCTGAAGGCGCCGATGCTGACGCCGCAGGGGCACGAGATTGACGTGAAAAACTGTTCAATCATTCAGCTCCGCGACCGCGCCATGCTGGAGACCCTCTTTTCGAGCGGCCTGCGCGTCTCCGAACTCGCTGGGCTGACACGCGAGCAGGTGAACCTGAAGCTCGAAGAGTTCACGGTGCGCGGCAAGGGCGACAAGCCGCGCGTGGTCTTCCTCTCCAATCAGGCGCGCTACTGGCTGAAGGAATACTTGGATCGGCGCACGGACGTGGACAAACACCTGTTCGTCAGCCATGATAGGGCCGCGAACGGCCGTGATTCGGAGGGGCTGACGCCCAGAAGCGTCCAGCGCATCGTCGAATCCTACGCCAGAGCCGCCGGCATCACGAAGCGCATCACGCCGCACACCCTGCGCCACACTTTCGCCACGGACCTCCTGCGGAACGGCGCGGACATCAGAAGCGTGCAGACCATGCTCGGCCACTCGTCCATCACGACCACGCAGATCTATACGCACGTGACTGACCAGCGGTTGAGGGAGATCTACGACAAGTACCACGGTAACAAAAAGGGTGAAGCGTGAAGCGGAAAGTGTGGAGTTATTTTGAAAAACTCCCAACTCGACTCCAGACTTCACACTCCACGCTCCCGATGCGCCCGTAGCTTCCCGCCTTCTTTGACTAGAGATAAGTGGCGGGGCAGTTGGATAGAGCTCCTGCCTCTAAGCAGGTTGAAAATCTGTTTGTCCCCGTAGCTCAACGGATAGAGCCCCAGCCTTCTAAGCTGGTGATGTTGGTTCGATTCCAACCGGGGATACCACGAGAGGACCGCATGCAAAGTGCGGTCTTGTCGTTCATCCATTTTTGACGTTCTCCCGCCGTTGGCGGGACCCCGCCGTCTTTGACTAGGGACAGGTGGCGGGGGACTCGTCCCGGGCGCACCGCGAAAGCACGGCAGCCGAATCTGCCGTTTTTCGTCGGCGACCGGACTTTCGGGTAGAGTTGGGTCTTGAAAGATTCCTAAATATCCGCTATCTTATTTGAACGAGACGTCCCGAAACCGGGCGTTTGAGCCCAAAACCACATTGGGCGCACAATACGGTGGCTATGGTGTAATGGTTAACACAGCGGGTTGTGGTCCCGTTAATATGGGTTCGATTCCCATTAGCCACCCCATAAAATCTCCATCCCCGTTGTGGGA
>JAKAKZ010000036.1 GCA_021824285.1 bacterium | reverse complement strand
CTCGTTTCGCGCGCGGCAGGACCTTGATCGGGGCGGGCGATACGGCACGCTTGGCCTCCATCTCCTTCTGCCGCTTCTCCAGGTCCTCCTTGCAGAACCACGGACGCGAACGGTCGGGCTCAAAAGTCAGCTTCTGGACCTTGCCGCACACGCTGCAGGGAATCTCCCACGTCGGCTTCTGGGCCTTCTCCGGCAGGACGGGTGCGGCGATCTTCGGCGATGATTCCTCCAGCTGGCGGATCTTCTCGGTGATCGGCTCACCTTCCTCGGAGACATCGAGCATCACATTCTCGTCGGACGAGCCCATGCCGCTCCAACGCAAGACCTTGTCCTCGACCTCAGAGCGCGGCCGCGCATAGCGCTCGCGCGAAACGCGGGCGACCTTCTCGGCGCTGCCGGTGCGCGTGGCGATAGGCGCGAGCGTGGTGGCCGAAAACGGGGCGGAAGAGGCGCCATCGATCATCAGCTTCAGATAGATGTCGTATTTCTTGAGGTTCACCAGGTCCTCGGCCGTGAACTGCGGCGCGAACTCGTTCTCAAGCACGAGCGAATCCGGCGCGCCGACGCGGAAGGTGATCAGCGTGCCGACGTTGCCGAAAATGGCCGCGGCCACGGACTCGTCGAGCTGCTCAACGTACTGGTGCGCGACCGTGAGCGAGAGCCGGTACTTGCGCGCCTCGGACAGGATGTTCTTGAAGGAATCGGTGGCGAAGTTCTGGAACTCGTCGATATAGAGGTAGAAATCCTGACGGTCGGCCTCCGGCATGTCCACGCGCTCCATGGCCGCGAGCTGAAGGCGGGTGACGATCATGCCGCCCAAGAGTCGCATGTTCTCCTCGCCCAACAGGCCCTTCGACAAATTGACGATGAGAATCTTGCGGTTATCCATGATGTCGCGCACATCGATGGTGGACTTCACCTGCGCGACGATGTTGCGGATGATGTTGGCGGACAGGAACTGGCCGACCTTGTTCTGCACCGGCGCGATGGCCTCGGTACGGTACTTTTCGGAAAAGGCGGCAAACTCCTTGACCCAGAAGGTCTTCACGACCGGGTCCTGGATGAGCGCGATGACCCGCTTGCGGTAGTCGGCGTCCACGAGCAGACGGTTGATACCGAGGAGCGTCGAGCCCGGCACGTCCAAAAGCGCCAATACCGTGTTGAGCAGGATGTACTCCATGCGCGGCGACCAGACGTCCGGCCACATCTTCTTGAACACGGCCATGAGGCCGGCGCCGACTAGATGTTTCTTGGCGGGGTCGGTGATCTCCAAGATGTTGAACCCGATCGGGAACTCCATGTCCGACGGGTTGAAGTAGACCACGTCGTTGATGCGGTGCGGCGGGATGAAGTCCAGCAGGTTCTGGGCCGTGTCGCCGTGCGGATCGACGTAGCAGACGCCGTGGCCGGCCATGATGTCGGCGAGCACCATGTTCTCGAGCAGCGTGGTCTTGCCCATGCCGGTCTTGCCGATCACGTACATGTGGCGGCGGCGGTCGTCGGTCTTGATGCCGAAAGCGCGGCGATGCCCGCGGAAATTCGTTTCCGCGAAGAGCGTCACCTCGTGCTCATGCTCGTGGTCGTAAGGCTGCGGTTTGGCTGGCATACCGGATCAGGCAACTGGCAGGTTCGGCGGCGGAGAATCCTCGTCCTCCTCTTCCTCGGTCGGCGGAGGCGGCGCGGCGGATTTCTTGGGTAGCGGCCTGAAGGCAGACTCGAGCGGCGCTTCGCGGGTCGGGAGCGCGGACGGCGGTTCGGAGCGCTTGGCCTCGGTCTTCTTGACCTGACCGGCCTTGGTCGCCTCCATCGGGAAATGATAAAGCGTAGCCAGCTCCTCGACGTTCAGGTAGAAAGCCGACGCGCCGCTGCCGCTGCGCCCCTTGTAGGACTTGAAGATGGCGCGTTTCTTGTCGTTCTCGCTCCAGCGGTCCCAGGGATAATCCCCCTTCGGCGTCACCGGGCCGTAGCCCTTGAAGCCGTTGAGGTTCAGCGACGCGAGCTGCTGGAAGGCGCCGCGCACGCCGGTCAGGCGGCCCTTGTTGAAGCTGCCGCGCTTGCCCACAAGCACCAGGCGGATTTTCACGCCGAAACCGAGTTTGGTGGCCTTGCGCTGGATTGCCTCCATCACGCCCTTCTCGCCCGGCGACATGCCGGCCATCTTGGCGGCCGGATCGGCCTTGGCGGGCGCGGCCGGCGCGAACAGGCCGAGCGTGTGCTGAAGAATGCCCTTCGGCAGCCAAAGGATGTCGTCCCAGGCGCTCTTCTTGGGCGGCGCGGTCTTGCCGAGCATCTTATGCACCATCTCTTCGCTCTTCTCCTTCCAGGAATCGTCGCAGGGCGTGACCAGGATCTGCATCCATAGCTGCTCGCCGCGCTTCAGCTGCGAGAAAGACTCGAGCAGCGAGGCAATTGGGTCCTTGAACGTCACCTCCGCGGAGGAATGCTCGAACTCGGTGTAGGTGCGGAAAGGGATGGGGAACGGTTTCTTGAGCACGAACTCCGTGCCGAACACGTCCCACTCCTCGTTGGGCACGTCAGCCGGCACGCGTTCGGTATAATCGGCGACCTCGATGATTTCCGCGTCCGGATACTGCGAATAGAAGGCGGCTTCAACCAGATCGCGAAATCGCGAGGGCGTCCGGACCAGGAACTGGACGTAGCCTTCGATAGAAACTATCTCGAAGCTGAACTTCGGCACGAACTTGCCGTGCCACCACTTGTCGAGGAAATCGTTGCCGGAATAGGCGACGGAAAAATGGCTGAAGATCTGCTCCACGGCCTTCACCGTCTGGACGTTGGCCTTCGGGATGTCGATGGCCAGCATCGTGTAGGTGATGGTCTTGGCGTATTTGGCCGAACGCGAACCGAGCCACCAGTTGGTGAGCGAGGCCCAAAGAAGCAGAGCGAAAAAAATCCAGCCGCCATCTAGAAACAGACGGAGCACGAGCTCCGGGAAGGGCAACTGGGCGATATCGGCGAAATATTGCAGGTTGATTTCGATCGTTGGCATGAAGAAAGGGCCGCTAAGCGGCAGAAAGAACCATATATATAATATAGCAGGTTTAAGGCGTTTTTTCAATGGGCCGCACGGCTCTGACCGATGAGATCAGCGGCACGGCCAAATAAGATGAATTTAAGCAAAAAAAGCGCTGATGCGCTTTTTCTGGCTACGGATCATGGTGTCCTCTTTGCTTCACCGGAAATGTGTGGTGATAAATATCACGAAACCACGCGATCCCGCTGGGGCTTCATGCCGGCTTTTGCCGCCTCCTTCTTCACGGCGAAATATGTGCCGAGGAAGCCGCCGAATGCGGCGGGAGCGAGAAACCAGGGGTTTTTCACGTATTCGATGGTGATGTAGGCGCCGAGACCGTAGATGATGGTGCCGTAGAAAGCGGCGCCGACCGCCTGACCGTGGCTGGTGCGGCGGATATAGAGCACCCAAATGACGTCGGTGAGCGCGGCGGAGACGAAGACGAGAGCGCCGAGCAGGAGGTCGTGAAACATATCATCGTGAGAATCAAAGACGCGCCGGATCGGGCCGGCGCGTCTTCTCCTTAATGGGGAATCAGCGCCGGGCCGCGGACTGGCCTTTTTCCATCACCACGAGGAGCGGCGCCACGAGGAAGATGGAGGAATAGGTACCGGAGACCAGGCCGATTATGAGCGCCAGCGCGAACCATTTAAGACTAAGACCGCCATAGACGAAGATGGCCAGAAGCGGCAGGAACGCGGTCATCGTAGTGTTTATCGAACGGGACAGCGTCTCATTGACGCTGCGCTCAACGATTTCCTCGAACTTGCCGCCGGTGCGCAGCAGATTCTCGCGGATACGGTCGCAGACGACGACGGTGTCGTGCACCGAGAAGCCGAGAATGGTCAGCAGCGCGGCGACAAGCGACGAGTTCATCTCCACATTCAGGTACTTGCCGAGGTAGGCGAACACGCCGACCGGGATGAGCACGTCGTGGAGCACCGAGGTGACGAGCGTCACGACGCCGTACTTCCACGAGGCGACCGGGCGGTTGACCTTGCGAAAGGCGTAGGCGATGTAGAGCGCGATGGCCATGAGCACCAGGGCGAGCGACCACATGGCGCTGCGGCGGAGTTCGTCGCCGACGGTCGGACCGACGGTCTCGAAGCGCTGCTCCGTAAGGCCCGGATAGGCCTGTTCCAGACGCCCGAGCAGCTCGGTGTGGGCCTGCTCGTTGAGGTCGGACATGCGGGCAATGGCGCCGTTGTCCCCCACCGTCTGGATGACGGCGTCCTTGATTCCAAACTCCTCGAACTTGGCGTTGAGTTCGGTGACGTGCGGGACCGCGGCGGCGAACTTAACCTCCAGGAGGGAACCACCGGTGAAATCAATGCCGAACTTGAGCCCGAACATCAGGAGTCCGGCGGCCGCGGCGGCGACGAGGAGCCCGGAAAAGGCGAACCAGAGATTACGGTAACGGATGATGGGAAGCTGCATACAGACGGTGCGGTTACATCTTTTTGGCCTCGACCGGGGCCGCGGCCGGCTGCTTCGCGAGCAGGCCGGGCAGGTAGAGATTCTCGTTGCGGAGGAAGCCCCAGCCGGCAATGAGCCGCAAGAGCGTGCGCGAAACGGTGATGGCCGAGAACATGGAGACCAGCACGCCGAGCGCCAAGGTAAAGGCGAAACCCTTCACCATGCTCGAGCTCGTATAGTACAGGACGACGCAGGAGATGAGAGTCGTGGTGTTCGAGTCGCGGATGGAGGTCCAAGCGCGCTTGAAGCCCTCATCGATAGCCGCGCCGAGCGTGCGGCCGCGCAGCAGCTCCTCCTTCATGCGCTCGAAGATGAGGATGTTGGCGTCCACGGCCATGCCGACGGACAGGATGAAACCGGCGATGCCCGAAAGCGTCAGCGTGACCGGGATGAGCTTGTAGAGCGAGAGGTTCAGGCCGCTGTACAGGAGCAGCGCGAGAATGGCGAGAAGTCCGGGCAGGCGGTAGTACAGGAGCATGAAGAGCGCCACGATCGCGAAACCGATGATGCCGGCCTTGAGGGAGGAATCGAGCGACTCCTGACCGAGCGAGGCGCCGACGGACTGCTGGCTCTCCAGCGTGATCGGCACAGGCAGGGCGCCGGCGTTCAGGCGCTGAGCGAGGAGCTTGGCCTCGGCGATGGTGAATTTGCCGGTGATGACGGCGCTGCCGTCGCGGATCGCCTCCTGCACGGTCGGCGTGCTGATCGGCGAGCCGTCGAGGAAGATGGCGACGGGCTTGCCGACGTTCCGTTCCGTGATTTCAGCGAAGAGCTTCTTGCCGTTATCGTTGAACTCGATGCCGACCTGCGGCTCGTTGGTCTGGCTGTTGAACTGCAACGCGGCGCGCTTGAGGTCCTTGCCGGAGAGCTCGGTATTGCTCCACGGTTCCGGCGCCGGCAGGTAGTCTGACGCGGTCTTCTGCTTAATTGAAATTTCGCTCAAGTGATACTCGTAGGTCGGCCGCTCGGCGTTCTTCAGGATGATGTGGTAGCCGAACTCGGATTCGACGATGCCGGAAATCCCGCCGTCCTGCAGCGCGAAGGCGGCGTCGGAAAACGGCTTGACCATCGCCTCTTTGGCGAACCAGCCGAGATCGCCGCCGGAAGCGGCACTGCCCTTATCGTCGGAGTTGGACTTGGCGAGACCGGCGAAGTTGGCCGCCGTGGCGCGGGATTTCAGGTTGTCGGCCAAGGCCTTTGCCTGCTCCTTGGTGCGGGTGGAATCGCAGCGGGTCGCGCCCTGCCAGCAGATCAGGATGTGCGCGGCCTTGACCTCCTTGCCGGATTCGCGCTTCTCTTCGAGCTTCACGATCTGAAATCCGTTCGGCGTCGAAACGACCTCGTTCAGTACCTTGCCGACGGCCAGATTGGCCGCCTGCACTTTGGCGATGGTGTCGGAATACTGGCCGCCAGTGCCCTGGAAACCGACGTCGCCCTGCTTTTCCTTGGAGGTGCCGTCGGAATATTGGGCCACCAGCTCGGCGAAGGTCGCCGGATTGCTGCGTGCCTTACGCAGCGCCTCATCGGCCTTCTTCTTGGCGTCGGCATTATACTTGTCCATCGAGGCCCGTTCCTCGGCTGTCAGGTCGCGCGGCGGCTTCCCGCCCTCCTCCTTAAACTCCAAGATCGGCGTCTCGCCGATCTGCTTGATGGCCTGGGAGACGTCCTTGACGCCGGCAAGGTCCACGATGACGCGCCAGTCGTTGCCCGAGCGGTTGGTCTGGACGAGCGGCTCGGACACGCCGAAGGCGTTCACGCGGCGCTCGATGACGTCGCGCACGCCGGAAAGGGCGTCCGTGCGGTCCTTCTCCGGGATATCCTTGACGTCCGCGATGTAGACGAGGTGCGTACCGCCCTGCAGGTCCAGGCCCAGGCGGAACGGCACCTGCCAGAAGTGCGGCACTTTGTACTTGGCAAACGCCGGCACCTTGGCGAGCTGGGCGTTCGTCCAATCCGCCGCCTTGTCCCAATACGCCGGATGGCTCAGATTGCCGGCGAAAAACATGAGCACGAGGATGACGAAGACGGCCTGGCGGACACGGCCGCGCGGCGTCTTCGGCGCGAACAGCGACAGGATGCCGCCGCCCATGGATGATGCGGAACTGGAGGACTTATCTGCCATAACAAAAAGTTTTGAAGGCGGATGACGCGGCCCGTCCGACGTTCGGACCAGCCACGACGGTCGCCTTCGTTTATTCTGAAAGCGTATCTATGTTAATGGAGCCTCCGGCAACTTGCAACTGGCGATGGGGGTAAATCGGGTGAGTTTAAAGGTGTAATGGTCTAAAAGTCTAAAGGTGCCGACGAGCGACACCCTTATAACCTCGAGGACTTAATACCTACACCCGCCCGACGGGCAATACCCTCACGCTCTTAGACCCACGAACCTATAGACCTACCCGATGCCCGAATTCCTCGTCCTCTATATCCTTATCCGCCTCGTCTTTGGTCTTGTGCACCCGACCGTCGATGTGATTCGGCGGCGCGTAGACCGTAAAGATCTTCCAGTCTTCCGTACCTGTATTGATGAAATTATGGCGCGTGCCTGGCGTGACCACGACCACGTCTCCCGGATTGACCTCCGAGGGCTGGCCGTTGAGCAGGGCTTTGCCGCGGCCGGACAGGAAAAAGAGGGTCTGCTCGACGTGCTCGTGTACCTCCTCGCCGATCTCGCCGTCCGGGGGGACGGACATGACGACAAGCTGGCTCGCCTGGCCCGTGAAAACGACTTGGCGAAAAAAAGCGTTATCCGTAGTTTTAGCGAAAATATTGCTGTGGTGGGGCATATCGGGTCTGGTTTGGGTGTAGAAGTTTAGAGGTCTAAAAGTCTAATGGTCGTGGTTTATAGAATAATTATTGAAAAACCCTTAAACCTTTTCCCGCCACTTAGGCGGGACCCCGCCCTCATTGACTAAATATGAGTGGCGGGGAAACCAATAAACCTTTAAACCCAGCCACCATTGACATTTTCTATATATTATGATATCGTGACGGCCAGTGCAATCATCGCAGTACGGTGTTCCGCGAAAACGGGCGCACGGCCCGGAAGGAAACGACAGGAACCAGCAACACAGTCAAAGCCTGAAATCGGACTTCGACACCGTACAACGCCCGGCGGCCACCATGCGGCCGCGGACGTCAGAGTAGACCATCCGGACGGATGAGGAAGCGACGCAGGATTCAGCCACACGGTAACGCCTGGACCGAAACTTCAACACTACAATAGCGAGAGCGGCGGCTGGCCATCGTGCCGGCCGCAGCGCCAAAACCCCGCCTTGCAAGGCGGGGTTTGTCGTTGACTTGCGATTGACGACCATCTGTCAATCAACGCGCGAACGTCCGTTCCGGATGAGAAGCCGCGCGCTCGGCCGCGGCCTTCTCGGTCTCGGAGGTTTCCTTGTCCTTCTTGAAACGCACGGAAAACTGCGGCACCCAACGGATGTTGTCCCCGTCCGTAATCTCCACCTGCTCCCCGTCCGTGTAGGCGGCGAGCGCCAGGTCCGAAAGCATCTCGCGCTGGTCCTTGATCTCCAACTGAAGGGTATCGAGCTTGGAGGCGTCGCCGAGCGACGAGGCTTTGACGCTGTTCTCAATGGATTTCTTCACTTCGCGGAGTTTCTTGATCTGTTCGACCAGATCGACGTACTCCTTGTTCTGGGCCAGTTCATCCTGAAAGGAGCGCATCAGCTGACGGCGCTCGCGGCTCTTGTCCTGCAGCTTGAGGTGGACGGATTTCAGGTCACGCATATCGGACTGTGGTTCGTGGTTAGGTATTCTAAACCGTCGCCGGTGCAGAAGATTCTAGCACATGAACGCGGCACGCCAACGCGCGGGCTGTGGATGAGCGCATCAGGCCAACTGCCGCCGCGAACGCACGCGCGTCGCTGTCCGGCGCCACGGCTCGAAGAGCGCGATGGTCTTGGCCACTTCCTCCGGGATGCCGGCGATGCACTCAAGCTTCTTGATCTCCTCGGAATTGGTCCAGGCGTGCCCGTCGAAACTCCCCTGCTCGGTACGGACCTCACCGCCGAGATAGCGCGCGGCAAACTTCACGAGCAGCGTCGGCACGCCGTCCGGCCGGACGTAGGCCACGCTGTTGACGTACTGCAGGTGCGAATCGATCTCCACGCCGGCCTCCTCGCGCGCTTCGCGCTGCAATAATTTTTCAACAGCATTCTCGAAATCGAGCACGTCGCCGTTCAGGCGCGTCGGATGCGCGATGTCGAGGTCAGCCCACTCCAGCTTGCCGCCGGGCACGCACCACTTGGACGGATGGACTTTCTCCGCGGCGCTGCGGCGCAGGAGCAGGCAGCGGCCGTCCTCGGGCCGCCAGATCACGACGTTCGCCACGACGAAGAACAGCTTCTCCGGCTTGGCATTGTCGAGACTGATGCGTTCGGCGGGCATAGGTCAGCGCACGGCGTCAAAAAAGTTCTGGCCGGTCTTGCGGCTCTCGAAAGCCAAACGGGCCATCTCGAACATCGGTTCGGGCAGGGCGTCGGGCGAATACCAATCCCAGCTGTCGCATTTGTCCGGTTCGCGGTTCTGCGGCTCGCCGCCGGTCCAGTCCGCAACGAGACCCACGTGGACATAATGCTTCGGCGCGTACCGGGTGACGCTGGCCAGGAACTGGAAGCGGATCTCACCGACATCCAGGCCACACTCCTCCGCAAGCTCACGGCGCACGCAATCCGTAAAGGATTCCATGAACTCCAGGTGCCCGCCGGGAAAAGCGAACTCGCCGGCCCCATGCGAACCGCGTCGGCGGCCCAAAAGAACCTTGCCGTCTTTCATGATCATGATGCCGACGCCGACTTTCGGACGATTTTCCTCGGACATAGGACCAGATGGGTGATCGCGGGTCGCGCGACCCGACACGGATTATGACGCCGGTATTCTAGCCTTTTCTGGCGGGACCGGAAAGGGCGGGATGCGCGCGCCGATTTTGACCGCCCGAGACCGCGCTGATATGATGGGGACCCGCCGTACCTTCCAAGGAGGCTGCCGTGGAAAAGGCCAAACTGGTGCTGCATCACGACGATCCGCCGTGCGACAAGCGGCTGGAAAAGGACGGCTCCTGCCGCTCCTGCCAGCTCACGCCGGATATGCAGAGCACGTGTCTCTGGAGCTACTGCCCGAGCTGCGACGTGCCGCTCGAGAAGATGGTCTGTCCGACCTGCCGCAAGACCTTCAAAATGCCCGCCTGAAAAGGCGGGTTTTTATGCACATACGCCCTTGCCATGCATCATGTGGCCAAAAATTCGGCAGTCTGGCCGACCCACTGCTCAATGACTCCTGGGCGCTCAAGGTCGTGATCCCCCTTCGGGACCAGAATCTGGTTAGCGAACTTCGCCCGGACGCTCTGGACGGGCACCTTATCGTCGGCCGCGCCGTGAATCAGCAGGCGCCGCGCCGCGGGGAACGATCCGATGGTGGCGGCATAATCCTGGTCCTTGGACGTCTCGCGGTACGTGGCGGCGACGCGATGCGATTTGGCGGTCATCTCGAGTTTGGCCGCAGCCAAGAATGCCGACTCATCGATCAGCTGCGGCCAATCATTCCAGCCGATTTCCCGGTCGGGATTCGACTGCTGAACGTACCAGAAGCGGTGCAGGCCGCGTTGATCCAGGGCCGGCGCCATAAGCGCGATTTTCTCGAAACTGATCCGGTCGATGGCCGCGGAAACTGCGCAGCCAGCCAGACTGTGGGCGAAGACGGAGAGTGCGCGGTATCCGGCCCCGAGCATGGTTGTGCAGGCCGCCTCCAAATCGCCAGCCAAAGTACTGACGGTCAGACGCGAAAAGTCGCCGTCCGAGAGGCCGCAGCCGGTGGCGTCGAAGCGCAGTGACGACACGCCCAAACCGGCCAGACGTTCCGCCAACCGCCGGTGCTTGGCTTCGGTCGTGGCGGCGCGCTCAAAACCGCCGGCGAGCACGACCGCAGTATCGGTTTTTCTCTGCGCCGGCTCGCACAAGATGCCGCGCAATGTCTCGCCGAAAGGATTCTTGAATCCGAGAAGACTGATTTTCATATTACGGACAAAAAACTGATGTCTGCCGACGTCATTTCGCGGCAAACGGGAAGTGGCGGCGCAGGAACTTGGCCTGGTCGCGCACCGTGCGCGGCGGCACGCGCCGAAAGACGCGCGCAACGCTCGCCTGGAAATCCGTCTTCATCTCGCGCTTGCGGCCGCGCGGCCGAACCAGATACGCGAGACCGATGGGTTGGGCCTTATAGGCGTCGATGTGATATTCGATGGCGCCGAGAAGCCGCACGACTTCCACGTCGAGGCCGGTCTCGGCCTTGGCCACGCGCCGCACCGCACCCTCAAGCGATTCGCCTTTGAGGTAAGTGCCGCCGGGAATGTGCCAGTTGCCGAGTTCCGGCTCGATGGCTCGTTTCGTGAGCACTACTCCCCCGTCCATCAGAATACAGACCTCGACGCAGAGCCGCGGGACCTTGGCGTAGATGCGCCAGAATTCGGCATTGGAGAGGCGGGGCAATTTCGATGACACATTCGACATAGGAGACTATTCATTAACTTTGCGTGAGGCACGAGGGAGACGTCGCCGACCGACCGGGCCGCCAAGCAGTTGCGATGAACCTCCGGAACACATAAGCTTTCCGCATAGCCCTTTCGAGGAGGCGACAATGCCCGAACCGGTCAAGAAGCTCTGCACCAAGGAACACCCGTTTCCGGGAGGCGAGCTGAAGCCCGACGAGTACTGGGAGCACGTCGACGCCTACGAGTCCGTCCCCGAATACGACGGCGAAGTCGTCCCCTACCACTGCCCGAACTGCGGACTCGGTTTCACCATTGACTTCCGCTGATCCCCGATGCCGGGGATTTTTCATTTCCCGTGGCACTTCTTGTACTTCTTCCCGGAACCGCAGGGGCAGGGGTCGTTGCGGCCCACGCGAGCGCGCTCCTCGGAAGTGACGGCGCCGGCGGTCTCGGTCTCACCGGAGGCGGACTTGGACGGCGCGGAGAGCTGGAGGTTCTGCTTCTCCATGGGCGAGGCGGTCTGCTGGCGCGGCGCCGGACCGATCTTGAAGGCCGAATAGACGATCTGCTTGTCGATGACGTCCAGAAGCTCATGGAACATGCGGTAGGCCTGACGCTTGTATTCCACGAGCGGGTCGCGCTGGCCGTAGCCCTGCAGGCCGATGCCGGTGCGCAGGTGCTCCATGGCGTCCAGGTGATCGATCCAGACCACATCGATGGCGCGCAGCATCAGCTGGCGCATGGCCTCGGCGTAGGCGGGGCGAAGTTCCGCGCCCGGGTCCGTGGCGTCGAAGGCCTTGGCCGCGAGCGATTCCAAATACTCAATGATCTTGGTGCGGGCATGCGCGTCCTGGACCTTATCGCCGGCCGTGCGCTGCAGATCGCCGAGCGCGACACGGGATTCGGCCGGCACCGGGAAGATGGTGTTCGCCACCTCGTAGATCTCCTGCACGTTCCAGGCGGACTCGTCCTCGGCCGCGGTATGGAACGCCACGACACGCTCGATCTCGCGGTCCGTGAGCGCCAGGATCTGGGACTTCACGGAGGCGAAATCGCCGGCCGGGGCCTCCAGCACTTCGGCGCGCTTGCGGTAGATGACCTCGCGGTGCTTGTTCAAGACGTCGTCGTACTCCAGGAGGTGCTTGCGGACGTCGAAATGGTGCCCTTCCACGCGGCGCTGGGCGGTCTCTAAGGACTTCGTGACCATGCGGTTCTCGATGGGCATGTCATCCGGCAGGCCCAGACGCTCCATGAGGCCGCGCATGCTGTCGGAAGCGAAGATGCGCATCAGGTCGTCCTCGAGCGAGACGTGGAACTGGGTGACGCCCGGGTCGCCCTGACGGCCGGCGCGGCCGCGCAGCTGATTATCGATGCGGCGCGACTCATGGCGCTCGGTGCCGATGACGCAGAGGCCGCCGAGCTCGCGCACCTTGGACGCTTCTTCGGGCGTGGCCGGGTTGCCGCCCAGGATGATGTCCACGCCGCGGCCGGCCATGTTGGTGGCGACCGTGACCGCGCCGAGCCGGCCGGCCTGGGCGATGATCTGGGCCTCGCGCTCGTGGTTCTTGGCGTTCAGCAGTTCGTGCGGGATGCCCTCGCGGCGCAGGAGCTCGCCCAGTATCTCGTTCTTCTCGATGGAGATGGTGCCGACGAGGACCGGCTGCCCTTTGGCGTGGCGTGCCTTGATTTCCTCGACCACGGCGCGAAACTTGCCGGTCTCGTTCTTGTAGACGCGGTCGGTGAGGTCGGCGCGACGCGACTGCCGGTTCGGCGGCATGACCACGACCTCCAGCTTGTAGATCTTGGCGAACTCCTCGGCTTCGGTGGCCGCGGTGCCGGTCATGCCGGCGAGCTTCCGGTACATGCGGAAGAGATTCTGGAAGGTGACGGTCGCGAGCGTGCGGCTCTCGCGCTGGATGGCCACGCCCTCCTTGGCCTCGATGGCCTGGTGCAGGCCCTCGCTGAAACGGCGGCCGTACATCAGGCGGCCGGTGAACTCGTCCACGATGATGACCTCGCCGTCCTTGACGATGTAGTTGGTGTCGCGCTTGTAGAGTTCCTTGGCCTTGAGCGC
>JAKAKZ010000035.1 GCA_021824285.1 bacterium | reverse complement strand
GCGACATGACGCTTATTATTATGCAATCGCCCTGCGGATTCAAGCTCCCGCGCCGCACCTGCATCTGGCTTGGAGACATGGTATACTGGGCGCGTTATGCCTTCATTCGCGCACCGTACGAACCAGCGCCACGGCTTCACGCTGCTCGAGATGCTCGTGGTCTTGGGCATCATCGGTCTTCTGGCCACTTTTGCCGTACCCGCCTCGCTCTCTGCGCTCGCCCGGGCCCGCGACGCGAAACGCAAATCCACCATCGCTCAGATCGGCCGTTTCCTCTCCGCACAGGCCTGCTATCGTCCGGACGCCGGTACGGGAGACTATGACCTTGGCCAGCTGTTCGATGAGGTCAAGGCCAAGAATCCGGCTATCGGTCAGTTCCTATCCTCGGTGCCGCGCGACCCGAGGGGCGGCACGGACGCCATCACCAAATACCGCTACGTCACGAACGAGGATGCCTCGAAGTGCGCCCTGTATGCCAACCTGGAGAATGCCAACGAGGAGGTCACGCTCGTGACGCTTGCCGCGCCGACGCCAGGCGGCGGCACCGGCGTTCTCGCCTCGCCGAGTCCCGGACCGAACGGGTCGAACCGCTGGTTCCAGGTCTCCAACTGACGGTCCGCCTATGCCTTCCGCCGATCTCTTTCCGGCCGCCGGTCGCCGCGCGCTCATCACCTGCCGTGAACTGAAGAAAAATTTCAAGAAAATCGAGGCCGTCCGCGGCATCTCTTTCGATGTGTATGAAGAGGAACTCTTCGGGTTCCTCGGGCCGAACGGCGCGGGCAAGACCACGACTATGAACATGCTGGCGACGCTGCTCACGCCCAGCTCCGGTGATGCCATCGTGGCCGGCCACAGCATCAGCATGGACCGTGACGGCGTCCGCCGTTCCATCGGTATGGTCTTCCAGGACCCGTCGCTCGACGACCGTCTGACCGCCGAGGAGAACCTGCGTTTTCACGCCCAACTCTACGGCGTCTCGCCGGCCGATTACCGTCGTCGCAGCGAGGAGGTCCTGCGCCTAGTCGAGCTCTGGGATCGCCGCTTCGACATCGTCAAGACCTTTTCCGGCGGCATGCGGCGGCGTCTGGAGATCGCACGGGGACTCATCCACCACCCGCAAGTGCTTTTCCTCGATGAGCCGACGCTGGGCCTGGATCCCCAGACCCGGGCGCACCTTTGGGATTACCTGCTGAAGCTCAAGAAGGAACGGCACATGACGATTTTCCTGACCACGCATCAGATGAACGAGGCCGAATACTGCGACCGCATCTGCGTCATCGACCACGGGCAGATCGTGGCGCTCGACACGCCCGCCAAGCTCAAGAAACTGGTGGGGGATGATGTCATCTCCGTACGGCCAAAGGACCCGAGCCGGGTCAAAGCCGAGCTGGACCGCATTTTCCAGCAGGTCAAATACGTCGAGGACGGCGCCTACCTGCACCTGCGCGTGTCGGACGGCCACACCTTCCTGCCCATCCTGCTGACCGCGCTGCCTGGTGAAATCGAGTCCGTCACGCTCCGCGAACCGACGCTCGACGACGTCTTCCTGCACCTGACCGGACGTTCCTTCAGGGATGAGCCGGAGACGTCGAAGATGAGCCGCGGTTTCCGCGGCCACCGGCATTGATCGGTGGGTTTAAGGGAGTGGGGGTTTGAAGGTCGGAGGTCCGTCGAACGAACCCTTAAACTCCTAAACCTTTAGACTTCTAAACCCGTCCGATATGCGCGCTGCCACCGCCATCCGCACCATCGCCGAACGCGAACTGCTCCGCTACGTCCGCGACCGGGGCCGCGTCTTCGTCACGGTCTTCCAGCCGCTGATGTTTCTCGTGGTCTTCGGGAGCGGTTTACGCTCCTCCCTCGCCCGCAGCAGTTTCGGAGTGGATTACATTTCTTTCATGTATCCGGGCACGGTCGCGATGAGCATCATGAGCGTCTCTTTCTTCTCCACCATCTCGACGGTCTGGGACCGCGAGTTCGGCTTCCTGAAGGAAATCATGGTCGCACCGGTCTCGCGGACCTCCATCGCACTAGGCAAGACCTTCGGCGCGGCCATCATCGCCATGAGCCAGGGACTGCTCCTGCTCTGTTTCGCGCCGCTCGTCGGCATCAGCCTGCGGCCGCAGGTGATTCCGGCGGCGCTCGTCATCATGCTCCTGCTCGCCTCCGCTACCGCCGGCATCGGTCTGCTCGTGGCCTCGCTCGTGCGCACGGTGGAGAATTTCGGCGTCATCATGAACCTCCTGGTATTCCCGATGTTCTTCCTGTCCGGTGCGTTCTTTCCGCTTACCGCCGTGCCGACGTGGATGAAGATCGTCTCCTCGGCCAATCCCATGGCTTACGGCGTCGACGCCCTGCGTCAAATGCTTTTGGCACCCACGGCCGGCAGCGGACTCATGCCCCTGCTGCTGCACCCCGCTTCGTTGGATGCTCTCTATCTGCTGGCCTTCTCCAGCGTTTTCGTCTCCTGCGCCGTGCTGGCGTTCAGCCGGCGGGACTGAACGTCAATCAAAGTGCCTGTGGCGGTTCCGACCGGACTCGCCAAACGGAAGCTAAATAAGGCGCCGAAATCCGGAAAACCGCCAGATTGCCCGATATCCTTGATTGCCGTACAATTAAGGCCATGTCCGGCACACGCGTCGCGCATAATACCGCCTACCTGGTTTCTGCCTTCATTGGGCAGAAAATTTTGGCTTTTGCGTATTTCATCGTGGTGGCCCGGCACGCCGGCGTGGAGGGGACGGGGCGTTACTTCCTGGCGCTCACTTTCACCACGATGTTCTCGATTTTCGTGGATTTGGGCCTGTCGAACATCGTGGTCCGCGAAACCGCCAAGTTCCCGGAGAAGGCGCAACCCATCCTCTCGACCGTCCTCGGCCTGAAGGCGGGTTTGGCCGTTCTAACGGTCGCGGCAACGCTCATTATGGCGCGGCTGCTGAACTATCCGCCGGAAACGCGTTTCATGATCACGCTCGCCTCGGCGGTCATGGTGCTCGATTCCATCCACTTGGTTTTCTATGCGGCCATGCGCGGCTTCCAGAACCTGCGCTATGAGGCCATCGGGGTGGTGAGCGGCCAGGCCGTAACCATCAGTGCCGGACTGCTGTTCATCTTCCTTGGCCTGCCGCTGTACTGGCTGATCATCGCGCTGTTTCTGGGCAGCTCTTGGAACGTGATCTGGTCCGCTTCCGTGCTGCGGCGGAGATTCGGGATCCGTCCGGCTCTGGAGCTCGACCGCGACCTGCTGAAGTTCCTCTGGGCCGTGACGGTTCCGTTCGCGCTCGCCGGCGTTTTTTCCCGCATCTATTCCTATATAGATTCGGTGATGCTTTCCCGTCTGGGCACGGAAAGCCAGGTCGGACTCTACGGCGTCGCCTATAAGCTGACCTTTGCGTTCCAGTTCCTCCCCATGGCCTTCGCCGCCGCCATATATCCGGCGATGAGCGAGTTTTACGTCAAGGACCGTCAGCAGCTCAGTCGGATTTTCGCGTCCGCCCTCAAATATTTAGGGCTGGCGGCCGTGCCTGTATCTTTCGGCATCTGCGTGCTGGCCGCACCCATCATCCGGCTGGTGTATGGTCCGGCTTTCGCCGGCGCCGTCATGCCCCTGCAGATCGTCATCCTCTCGCTGATTCCGGCCTACCTATATTGGCCAGCCGGCTCCCTGCTGAACGCCTGCGATCGCCAGGCCCAGAATACCGCGGTCATGGCGCTCACCATGACCTCCAATATCCTGCTAAATGCCGTGTTCATTCCGCTTTTCGGTGCGAGCGGCGCCGCAGCCGCGGCCCTGATCTGCAATACGATTCTGTTCGGTGGGGCCCTGTGGGTTTCACGCCAGGTTACGCCTCATGATTGGCGGGCTGTCTTCCTGCCGCTCGCGCGCATTTTCGCCGCCGGTCTCATCATGGTCGTGCCTTTGGTCATTTTGCGCGAGCGGATCCATGTCGTACCGCTGATACTGCTCGGCGGCGCTGTCTATGTGGCGGCGCTTTATCCGCTGGGCGCGCTTTCCGTCGCGGAAACCCGTCGGCTCGTGGCGGTATTTCTGCGCCGTGGTCGCGGCGTCAGCGATCTTATGGTATGAGGCCTGTCCTGCTTGTCACCCTGGAATACCCGCCGCAGATCGGCGGAATCGCCGAGTATCTCCGTCGGATCACGGAGCAGTTTCCGGCTGGGGCCGTGGAAGTGCTGGCGCCGGAACGGGCGGACGCGCACGAAACGGACATGACCTCCAGCGTGCCTATATTTCGCGCCCGGCTGGTGTCGTCCGGCCTGCGGCCGCGCTGGCTGCCGGCCTTATGGCGGACCTGGAAACTGGCGCGCCAACGGGATACGTCGTTCATCCTGGTCAGCCATCTTCTGCCCATGGGCACCGTAGCGCGCCTTGTCGGCCGTTGGCTCAAGATACCGTATGGAGTGATGGTCCACGGCACTGATCTCAACCTGGCATTGGCCGCCCATGGACGCAAACGGCGTGAGGCGCAGCGGGTCCTGCGCGAGGCACGCTACGTCATCGCCAACAGTTCCTATACGGCCAATTTGGTTTCCGGTCTGGGCGTGCAGCCCGAACGGCTGCTTACGGTCCGTCCTTGCCCCAGCTTCCCCCCGGAGACCGTAGTGGACGAGATCGCGGCGGACAAGCTGCGGGTAGCGCTCGGCGTCGGTGCTTCTTTTTTGGTGCTCTCTGTCGGCCGGCTGGTGGCCCGTAAGGATTTTGCCACGGTCATCCGGGCGGTTGCGGAGCTGCGCGGTCGCGGCTACGACGTCCGTTATGTCATTGTCGGCGACGGACCAGAACGGCAGGCACTGGAGCTCGCGGCCGTGCAGGCGGGAATCGAGCAGTACGTGAAGTTCGCCGGTGCGGTGCCGGCCGCGGACCTGCCGACCTATTTCTCGGCTGCAGACGTGTTCGCCATGGTGCCCAGGAGCGGCGTGGATGGCGTCGAGGGATTCGGCATCGTCTATCTGGAAGCGAACCTCATGGGCCGTCCGGCCATCGGCTCGCGCTCGGCCGGTGTCCCGGACGCCGTCAGGGACGGCAAGACCGGCCTGCTGGTCAACCCCGGAGACGTCAATGAACTCGCTCTCGCGCTTCGCTCGCTCGCGGACGACCCGGTTCGCGCCACCCGGTTGGGCCTTGAGGGGCGCCAGCGTGTGCTCGAGCAGTTCACCTGGCGCCGCCAGGCTGCGCCGCTCGTGGAGACGCTGACGCGCTACTTTTCGGAAGGCTAACGGCCAGATATGAAGCCGGCCGTGAGCGTCATCATCCCGACTTACCAGCATGCCCGCGAAATCGGGCAATGCCTGGATTCGGTCTTTGCGCAGACCTTCCGCGATTTCGAGGTGATCGTGGTCAACGACGGTTCAACAGACCGGACGCTGGAGGTGCTCAAGCCGTACTCCGACCGCATTACGCTCATCAACCAGGTGAACCGCGGCGGTAACGCGGCGCGGAACCGCGGCTTCGACGCTTCACAGGGGGACTTCGTGCTGTTCTGCGACGCGGACATCGTCATGCGGCCTGATTGCCTCGAGACCATGATGCGGACGCTGGCCGCTGATCCTGCCGCCTCCTACGCCTATTGCTCGTTCCGCTTCGGTTGGAAGAAATTCCGCCTCTGGCCGTTCGACGCCGACAGGCTGCGGCGCCTGAACTATATCCATACCACCTCTCTGATTCGGCGCCCGCATTTTCCCCGTTTCGATGAGGCCATCCGGCGCCTGCAGGACTGGGATCTCTGGCTGACCATGCTTGAACAGGGGCATGTCGGCGTCTGGATCCCGCATTATCTGTTCAAGGCCATACCGCACGAGGGCGGCATCAGCACCTGGGTGCCCGGGATCTTTTATCGTATCCCCTGGACCGCCTTCGGCCTGCATATCGGCACGGTCGAAAAGTTCCATGAGGCACGACGCATTATCGCCGCCAAACACCGCTTATGAGATTGACCCCGGGCCTTCCGTCGCCAGAGCGCCGCGATTTCTACCTGTTCCGACTGACCTTTCTGGGCCTGCTGCTTTTCGAAACGGCCTCCTTCCTCGTCTTTCTGACCCCACGGCTCGGTACGCCGTCTTTTCTCGTCGCCGCGGCCGCGCTGACGCTTCTGACGTTGTGGCGCTTCGACTGGGCCATCACGGTACTTTTCATCGAGTTATGCGTCGGTTCGCAGGGGGGTTATCTTCTGTCCTTGCCTGTCGCCGGCCTGCAGTTCTCGCTGCGCATGCTGCTGTTCACGTTAGTGGTTGGCGTTTGGGCGGCCAGGAGCGTCATCACCCTTTTCACCCGGCGGGGGAGCGGAATGGAATGGTTCCGGCAGCTTAGGGAGAGCCGGCTGCTTTGGCCGCTTGCGGTTCTCTACGCGGTCTTTGCCCTGGCTTTCCTGAACGGTTGGCTGCAGGGCCACTCCGTGAGCGACGTCTTTTTCGACGGTAACGGCTACGTTTATTATGCGGCCGTACCCGCGCTGCTTGCCGGCCTTACCGACCCGACGGTCCGGCGGCGGACGGTCATCGCGCTCGCGGCCGCGCTCTCTTGGTCGCTCACCAAGGCGCTGGTCGTCCTTTTCGTTTTTTCGCACCGGCTCATGGTCATCGCACCGGACATGTACGTCTGGGTGCGTGACACGCGGGTCGGCGAGATCACGCGCATGGTCGGGGATTTCTACCGCATTTTCTTCCAATCTCACGTCTTTGCCCTGCCGCTGCTTTTCGCGGCCTTTACCTATCTGCTCGCCGTCGCGGACTGGCGGAGCCGGACCTCGCGCGCGGCTTTGGCGGTTTTTTTGGTCGCCGCGACCGCCGTCATCATGGGTTTTTCGCGTTCCTTCTGGTTCGGCATCGCCGTGGCCGGTTTAGCGCTTGTGGCCTGGGCCGCCTGGAGCGGCCTGTTCACCGGACTTTGGCGCCGGACAGCCGTGCTCGCGGCCGCGGCCCTGTTCACTGCTGTCGCCGTCGTCGGCGCCGTTTATGCATTCCCATTTCCGGCGCGCACCGGTGACGTGTCCTTGGCCGCGCTTTTGGGCGGCCGTGCACTCTCCCTGTCGGAAGATGCCGCCGCCACGAGCCGCTGGTCCCTTCTGCCCAAAATGATGGCGGCAATCGGACGGCATCCGTTCATCGGCAGCGGTTTCGGAGCCACCGTCACCTATAAGACCAGCGATCCGCGCATCCTGGCCCTAATCCCGTCCGGCGAATATTCGACTTATGCCTTTGAGTGGGGTTGGCACGATCTGTGGCTGAAGCTCGGGCTGCTCGGCCTGGCCGCGCTTCTGTGGTTCCTCTGGTCGGCGATTCGTCCGGCCTTCGAGATACTCGTGGACGCCAGACGACAGGACGCGGCAGTAAAAGAAAAAGCGGCCATGGCCGCCGCCATCCTTTCTGGCTTTTCCGCCCTGCTCGCCACTAACGTCTTCAGCCCCTATCTCAACCATCCGTTGGGCATCGGCATCATCGTGCTCTTGGCCTCGTTTGCCGGAGCTATCCGGAATCAGCGGCCATCGCCGAGCCGCGACCCGATGAACTCGCGGTAGCCGCGCGCGAAAGCATCGCCGGCCTGCGCGTTCTTGCCTTCGATCTGCAGCTCCAGAAGCCGCAGATTTCCTTCGGCAGTTCCGACGGTCGGACAGCCGTCCTCGCCCAATCCAACCTGGCCGGGTGCCAGTGCCGTTGACTCGGCGACCGCCGCCCGCAGGATGCGCAGGCGCAATTCGCGGCCGTTTCTGTTCCAGACCGCGAACACCCCCGGCCAAGGTTCATAGGCCCTGATCATGCGTTCGATTTCAGACGCCGACTGCCTAGACCAGACAATGCCGCCGTGGTTTTTTTCGATTAGGCCCGTAAAGCTCGCGCCTGCGTGGTCCTGCTCTTGCGGCGGAAGCCTTCCGGCGATGTATTCCGGCAAACGTGCGGCTATCTGTTCAGCCGCCGCCTCACCCAGCCGGCTCTCCAGCTGCGGGAAGGTCTCGTTACCGACCAGGGGAACGCGCAAAGTGTCCAGAATCGGACCGTGGTCCAGTTCCGCGTCCATAAGCATGAGCGTGATGCCGGTTTCGCCGTCACCCTGCAGTATTGCGGACTGGAGCGGCGAGGCTCCGCGATGGCGGGGCAGGATGGAGCCGTGCAGGTTCAACGCGCCCCGCTTGGGTATGGCCAGGAGGTCCGGCGGCAGGATACGTCCGTAGGCCGCCACCACGAAAACATCCGGTGACAGCGGTTTCAGGCGCTTTTCCGCCTCTCCGTCGCGGAGTTTGGCGGGCTGATAGAGCGGCAAACCCAGCTCTTTGGCCGCCGCGGCGACTGGCGGCGGCGTTATGACGGCCTGCCGGCCGACCGGCCGGTCCGGCTGGCTGACGACAAGCAGTACTTCAAAAAGATCCCGCTGCGCCGCTAAGGCTCGCAGGGCAGGAACCGCGAACGACGACGTGCCGAAGTAGATCAGTTTGATGGGCGTGGAAGGCATCAGTTCAAAGTTGAGAGTCAGGAGTTCAGAGTTGCGGCAACTCTCAACCCTCAACGCTTAGCGCCCCGCTGCTCCAATACTCGGTCCACAAATAGGACTCCCTCCAGGTGGTCGTTCTCGTGCTGCAGCACGCGCGCGAAAAAACCGTCGGCGTCAAAAGAAATCGGCTCGCCCTCCATGGTCAGAGCTTCGACGTGCAGCGACTTGTGGCGCAGTACCGTGTCGTATTCGCCGGGCACGGACAGGCAGCCCTCCTCATCTTTGACCATTTTTTTCGACTTGCGGCTGAAGGTCGGGTTGGCTAGGGCGATCGGCCCCTCCGGACTTTCGGCAATGAAAATGCGCAGACCGATCCCGATCTGCGGGGCTGCGATGCCGACGCCTTTGGCCGCGATCATGGTCTCAAGCATGTCCTGAACCAGCTTCCGACCCTCATCCGAGCGCAAAAAATCCGGCGTCGCATCGGCGGCGCGACGGTGCAGGACCGGTGTTCCCTTAGTCATGATCTTTCTGGTCGCCATAATCAGTCTTTTTTCTGCGGCGCCGGCGGCGTCGGTTTGCGGCATTTCCACATGAACAGCTTGCGCGGATCGTCGCCGGGGTTCTCCAGGACTTCCCGGAAAAAGCGGCGGGCATTGTCCACGCCGACTCGCTTGATGATTCCCAGGTACATGCCGAACTTTTTCGGCTCGCCGAATGCCTTTATGATCTCATCGGCCAGCAGGTGCTCGGCGCTATGCAGGTGGCGGTTCGGTTTGGGCGCTGCCAGCCGTCCAGCCATCAGTTTTTTCAGGCTATCCATAAACCGCTTTGGCCAGTTTATAGCATATTTAGGCCAGTCCGTAAAGTCCGGCAGCTTGAACCTCAAAAGACGGAAACGCCGGCGGCTGCGCCGATATGCGCGCTAGACCAAACGGACATTGGCCACCGCGTAACCGGTGCCAAACGGCTTCTCGTAGGACAGCAATTCGGTCTTGTGGTTGATGTCCTGGATCATTCCCAAAAACACGGCCAATACTCGCGAGCTGCAGGTCTGGGCCTCGTCCAGCCAGGCTTGGTCTAAGTCCAGAACCGCCAAATGTGTGTGCGATTTCAGGATCTCAAGTATCCGCTCGTCGTAAGCGGCGCCTCGAGCCGAGAAGCCTGCCGGCGATTCCGGTCCGACCCGAGTCGACAGGTCAGCGGAGGCGATGACCGCTATCCGGTCGGTGGAGGACACGATTTCGTCCTTGAGCTCACGCCCCAACTCGAAATGCGTCTTGATATCGAGTTCGCTGATGGCGACCGGCACGATCCTGACCTTGGGCAGGTGAGCAGTGAGGTAATGCAGCGGTATGGAGGTTCCGTGATCGAGCCTTTCGGAACTGGAAAGCGTCAGCGGCAGGTGCTTCGTCTTGAAATCCTCGCGGATCCGGTTGATGAGCATGGAGTCGGGCTTCCAAAGCTCCTTGGTGACCAGGTCTCCGAACTCTTCGAAGTTGGTCACGTAGCGCGACTGCATGTTGATGGTCAAGGCATCTGGCAGCCCATCGCCATGCGGCGTCAGTATCATGATCGTATCCGGCTGGGAGAGGTAGATCTCCTTCTCCAGTTCGAGCATGGCATGACGCGTCTTTTCGAGCAGCGCCAACTTATCCTTGGCCACGGAAGGCAGGAGCAGGGGAGTATGGGGTGCGACGCACGCGAATGCCAGCGACATAACGCCATGAGCTTATCACGTCCCTCGCCTCGTTTCCACTTAGGTTGACAAAACCGGTCAAGAGCAATAGGGTGAGGCCTATTGTTCTTTCCGTATCGACCAGGAGGTCCGCATGCACCCGTATCTATACGTGTTTTTTGCCTGGTTGGCCATCGGCTCGCTTTTGGGAGCGGCATTCGTCTGGCTGAGCTTCGGCACCGCCGACGCGCCCTTGGCCCTGCCGAGCCGTCGGGAAGCCGCCTCGACCTTCCTCTGGACCGTTCTCCTGTGGCTGCCGGCCGCAGTGGTCATGGCCTTCTTCGTCCTGTGGTTCTGGGACCTGTTTCCGCTCCTTCGGCAGATCGAGAGCGACGAGCCACCGCTGTCTCCGTGACCTGGGCAAGCCCGGGTCTTTTTTATTTGCAGATATCCACAGCGAGACACTTGCGTTCGGTTTTTGTTCGGTATATGCTTGTCGGTGAAAGGAGCCCTATGCGCGAACCACTTACTAAAAAACAATCGACTATACTGGAGTACATTTTGGAGTATGTGCGCCAAAATGATTATGCGCCGACGTACCGGGAAATCGGGGAGCACTTCGGCATCAGTTCGACCGCGACGGTGCACGAGCACGTAAAGAACCTGGAGTCGAAAGGATATTTGTCGAGTCGCGGCGATGTCGCAAGGTCAATCGATGTGGCACCGTCTGGCGCAAAGTCGGTCCAGGCGACATTCCTGCCGCTTGCCGGCCTGATTACGGCGGGAGAGCCGATTGAGGCCATACAGACACCTGAAACCGTTGAGGTTCCTGGAAATCTCGCGGCGGGCGACTGCTTCGTCCTGAAGGTGCGCGGCGACTCCATGAGCGGCGACGGCATCTTGTCCGGTGATCTGGTGGTGGTGGAACGACGCGATGCGGCATCAGATGGTGAGATGGTGGTGGCGCTTGTTGACGGAACGAACGCGACGCTTAAGAGGATCTACCGTGAAAAGGGGCGCGTCCGCCTGCAGCCGTCCAATCCGACGATGAAACCGATCTATGCCAAAAACGTCTCTGTACAGGGAATCGTGCGGGGGCTGATAAGGGGTTTTGCCCATTAAACCGTCTAATTAAAGAAACACCGCTACCCATGGGAGATGAGGGCGGTGCTTCCGGAAAGAACGTCGGAATTAACCGACGGCTCACCACGTATCGTGGCGTCGCATATGATACCACGGATGCGGCCAGATAACTATGGCCATGCGCAGATTTCGGGCTTTTTACCGTCAGTTTTTCGGCGGTTTGCTTGATCGGTTTGTCGGTGCCTGAAGGTTTATCGTCATAAAAGAAAATCAGCCCTCCTCAAGGCTGATTTTCTTAATTCTGACTAATTCGGCTTCATTGCCAGTTCCTCAAGCACCGTGGCCTTGGAGACCAGCTCCTTAGCTTGGTCATCTAGGGAGCGGGCGTAGACCTCTAGCTCATCGGCCGCTTGCGCGTGCCCGCCTTCTCGTGCCTTTTTGGCTCGAATCAGGTCAGTTTCTGCCTTTTCCGTCAGATTTTCCGCCTCGGCACGCCGATCGTCAGCCAAGAGCAGCATCATGCGCGATGCTTCGGCGGCATTCCCGCTGTGTGCCCGGATGTCTTGAGCGCGGGACTCTGCCCAGGCCGCGATTTCCTTTTTACTTAATGTCATATCCACAGGTGACGCTGTAATCATAGCACTTGCGGCGCCCAAACGAGAGTGTGAAACAGAAAAGCGGACCGTGTGGCCCGCTTTCCCCCAGTTTCAGCCTGTTTTTAGAGTGATGCCGCCGTCTTTGGCGTCCACCGTGACTGTCTGCTCCTCCTTCACTTCGCCCTCGATGATCTTCAGCGCGAGAGCGTCCAGCACCTCATGCTGCAGCACGCGCTTGAGCGGCCGCGCGCCGAAAACCGGATCATATCCTTTCTGTGCCAGAAGTTTTTTGGCTTTCTCCGTGACTTTCAGGAGTATTTGCTTCGGCTCCAGCCGCTTGGCGATGCGGGCCAATTGGATGTCGACGATATGGGCGATTTCCTTTTCGGTCAGCGCGTCGAAGACGATGATTTCGTCCAGACGGTTCAGGAATTCCGGCCGGAAGCGGTCTTGCAGCTGCTGCCGCACCTTGCGCTCCACGGTCTCCTGCTCGCTTTCGTCCGTTTCGGCAAACCCGATGACACCGCGGCCGCGTCCGGCTTCGAGGATCGCGTCCGAGCCGACGTTTGAGGTCATGATGATGACGGTGTTCTTGAAATTCACCTTGCGTCCCTTAGCGTCCGTCAGCCGGCCATCATCAAGAATCTGCAGCAGGGCGTTCCAGACGTCCGGATGCGCCTTTTCGACTTCATCGAAAAGCACTACGGAGTAGGGGCGGCGGCGCACCTGTTCAGTGAGCTGACCGCCCTCATCGTGGCCGACGTAGCCCGGCGGCGAGCCGACCATGCGGGAGACCGTATGCCTTTCGCCGAATTCCGACATGTCCAGGCGAATCAGGGCGTTCTCGTCGTTGAACAGGAATTCCGCCAGTGATCGGGCCAGTTCGGTCTTGCCGACGCCCGTGGGTCCGAGGAAGAGGAACGAGCCGATCGGGCGGCTCTCTTCCGCGATGCCGGCCCGTGACCGTCGCACGGCATTGGCCACGGCGGCCACGGCCTTGCCCTGCCCGATGACGCGCCGGCCGATTTCCGCCTCCATGCGGGTCAGCTTGGCGGCTTCGGCCTCCAGCATTTTCTGGACCGGGATGCCGGACCAGCGCGAGACGACCGCTGCCACGTCCTCCTCCGTGACTTCCTCCTTTAAATAGCGTTTTTCCTGTTGAAGCTTTTTCAGTTTGGTCTCAGCGGCGGCCAACCCCTTTTCGGCTTCCGGAATTTTTCCGTAGCGCAGTTCCGCGGCGCGCGAAAGTTCCGCGGCGCGTTCCGCGATCTCCGCCTGCTGTTTGAGCTTTTCCACTTCTTTCTTGCTGGCGCGAAGCGCGGTAATCACGTCCTTTTCGGCCTTCCAGGCGAGTTCAAGGGCCGCGTGTTTCTCCTGCAGCTCCGCCAGTTCCTTGCCGAGCTCTTTGAGCCGGGCTGCGGAGGCCTTATCGGTCTCCTTGGTCAATGCGCGCTTTTCAATCTCTAAC
>JAKAKZ010000074.1 GCA_021824285.1 bacterium | reverse complement strand
CGCCAGGCGAGGCAGAGCTCCGCGAACAGTTCCGCTACTACCGCGAAATCATGTCGCCCGGCTTCATCGCCATGTATTGGGGCTTGGCCGCCGACCAGATCGGCTCGTCCCTGTTCCCGACCGCACCGGAGATCAGCCAGCCGGTCCTCCTGCTCTGGGGCGACCAGGACCATGGTCTGGACATGGGCGCGGGCACGCGCCGGCTGGTCAACCTGCTGCCGCGCGCCGAAATGCGCACGATCCAGGGCTCCGGACACGCCATCAGCTCGGAACGTCCTGCGGAACTCGAGGCCGCGCTCCAGGAATTCTTCGCCCGACAACCCATCTCTTCTGCGCCCTGAACGGGCGCTTTTTTTATCCGGCAGAAGACCAGGACCGCACTACCCTTGAATTTTCCGGCAAATCGCGCTACGTTGGGAGCGTCCTTTAAGACAATCGGAGCGCAAATTGAAAAAGAAGACGGACGGATCGCATGGTTCCTCGGAAGCCCGGGCGCTCATGGCGCGCTATCCGGCCATCGACCTGCACGCGGACACGCTGATGTGGACCCGCTGGACCGGCTACGACCTGCGGCGGCGGCATCGCCCGCCGCTGCCGAAGTCGGCCTACACCGGCCACGTGGACATTCCGCGGCTCGCGGACGGCCTGGTCGGCGCGCAATTCTTCGGCCTGGTCACCCTGCCGCTCGGTCCGGGAAAGTGCGCGGCCGCGGTCGAGAGCCAGGCCACCAAGCTGGAGCTCGCCTGCGCCACTGACGATCGTCTGGCGCAAGCCGTCTCCGCCGCGGAGATCGAGCAGATCAACGCGGCGGGCAAGATCGCCGCCCTGCTCGGCGTCGAAGGCGCCCACGCGCTCGACGGCGAGCTGGATAACGTCGCGGTTTTCGCCGAACTCGGCGTCCGCTATCTGGGGCTGGCGCACTTCAGCGCCAACGAGGCCTGCCGGCCGGCCAAGGGCCTCGGGTCCGACCCGGACGCCGGCCTCACCCCCTTCGGGTGCGAGGTCATAGGCGCCTGTGAGGAGAGGGGCATCATCCTCGACCTCGCCCACCTGAACGACGTCGGCTTCGCGGAGGCGGTCTGCCTGGCCAGGAAGCCGTTCATCGTCTCGCACGCCGGCATCGCCGGCGCACACCGGCACTGGCGCAACCTGGCGGACTGGCAGCTCCAAGCCGTCGCCAACTCCGGGGGCGTCGTCGGCATCATGTTCGTGCCGAATTTCCTCGGCGGCCCGGGGCTCAATGCCGTCATCCGGCACATGGAGCACGTCATCTGCACGGTCGGCGAAGACCACGTCGCGCTCGGCAGCGACTACGACGGCATGGTCGTGCCCACGCCGGAGCTCGCCGAAATCTCGAGATTGCCCAACCTGACCGATGCCATGCTCCGTGCCGGCTGGAGCGAGAAGCGAATCGGGAAAATCCTGCGGCAGAATGTCCTGCGCGTCCTGCGCGACGTCCCGCCACAAAACTGAAATCGCCCCGCGTAAGCGGGGTGTTTTTATTTGGTCGGAAGGTCGAAGGGTCGAAAAGTCGAAGAAACAATCGCATTCTTTTTGTCATTGCGAGGAGCGTAGCCGCAGCGGAGCGACGAAGCAATCCCGTCCAGTAAAGCGCGGGATTGCTTCGTCAGTCGCGCGGCTCCTTCCTCGCAATGACGAAAAAGGATGTGCGGGGCTCCTCGCAATGACAATAATTAAAGCGGCCGATCAGCTACTCCGAACCTTCGAACCCCCCGCACCTCCGCACCTGTCTCTCAAAAACTCCTCAAACTCCCCCTTCCCGTTCACCTCCGGATGTTTCAGCGCGAAATCCACCGCGGCGATCAGGAACTGCAGCTTGTTGCCGCAATCGTAGCGCACGCCGTCCACGATGCGGCCGTACAGCCGACCGCCGGCCGCCAGATGGCCGCTGAACGCGTCCGCCAGCCGGATTTCGCCGTCTTTGCTCGCGGTCTGCGTTTTCAGACGCGCCATGATCTCCGGCGTGATGACGTAGCGGCCCACGGCTGCCAGGCTCGATGGAGCCTCTTCAATCGGCGGTTTCTCCACAAAACCGGTCAGCCTCATGAGCCGTCCGTCCGTCGGCTCGCCGCTCGCGATGCCGTACTTCGAGACGTTCTCGCGCCCGACGTCGTAAAGGGCGATGACCGGCTCGCGGTTCCGCTCATAGGCCGCGACCAGCTGAGCGGTCACAGGCAGGGGTGCGTCAAAGACGTCGTCGCCGAAGAGCACAGCCACCGGCTCCCGCTCGTCCACGAACGGCAGGGCGGAAAGGATGGCATGCCCGTCGCCGAGCGGCAACGGCTGGCGGACGAAGGCGAACTTGGCCAAACTGGATATCTTCAACAGCCGTTCCAGATCTTCCTTCCGCCCTTTCTCCGCCAAGCGGTCCTCCAGCTCGGCGTTGCGGTCGAAATGGTCCTCGATGGCGCGTTTCGTCTGGCTGGTGACGAAGATGATCTCTTCGATGCCGGCGGCCACAGCCTCCTCGACCACGTACTGAATAACCGGCTTGTCGACGAGCGTCAGCATCTCCTTCGGTTGGGCTTTCGTAGCCGGCAGGAAACGGGTCCCGAGACCGGCGACCGGAATGATGGCTTTACGGATTTTCATATGCAGGAATCGGGGCGCCACTTATGACCGCCCACAGCACCGATTCTACCACTTTCCGCTGAAACAAAAACCCCGGCCGAAGCCGGGGCAAGAATCACATCTACCAGCCGCGCATGTCCACGGGCCAGCTCTCGAGTACCTGCTCGCCGTCGATGACGTGCAGGCGCTCGTGGCAGGCGACCGTCGGGTCGACGTGCGCCGGCCGCAACGCGACGCGATCGCCGACGCGCGGCAGCTTCCTGCCGAAAAGCACGATGTGCTCGTCCGCACAGTAGGCGACCTTCAGCCCGGCGGTGCCGGCCGGCTTGCCGTGGTCCATGCCGAAGCACTTCACTCCGGCATCGACCGTGACGTAACCGGCAGAGATGCTGATGACGGTCGCAAGTACCGTGAGCGCCTGACCGAACGGCAAACCGAGCTTGGCGTA
>JAKAKZ010000073.1 GCA_021824285.1 bacterium | reverse complement strand
CGGCCGTAGGCGCCCTCCTGCATGAGCGAGAGGTAGCCCTTGATGACCGAGACCGGGGTGCGCAGCTGGTGCGAGGCGATGGAGATGAACTCCGACTTGACCTCGTCCATCTCCTTGAGGTGGACGTTGGCGGCGGAAATCTGGTCGGCCATTTTCTGCATCTCGTGACGCATCCGGATCTCCCGCTGGAGAGTCCGGACCATGTTGACGCCCAAGATGAGCGTGGCCGCCAGCCCCAAGCCGGCGAAAGCCATCTCACCCGGGTCGCGGCGCAGCAGCATATCCGCCAAGAGCAGCAGCGACATCAGGTAGATGAACATCTCGGCGACCAGGACCTCGGAATTCATGAGCTGGAATTCCGAGACGGCGACGGCCAGCAGGATGACGAAAATGACGCCGGAGAAGTAGGAAAACGGATAGCCGATGTCGATGCCGTAGGCCGGCAGATAGGCCGTGCCGCCGATGACCAGGATGTTCAGGAAGGCGGCGGCGGTCAGCCAGAGCGCCACGCGGATCCTGTGCACCTTGACCCGCTGGTAGTGCCGCCGCAGGTTGTAGAACATGATAGAGGCGATCGGAAAGAAGAGGACCAGGAAGACATGATGTCCGATCTGCGCACGGGAATGCACGAGCGACGGGAAGACATTGAGGCCGGAGACGAAATAGTCGGTCCGGCTCAATACGAGGAAAAAAAAGGAGTAGGCGTAATTGAAGACCAGAAGCTTCCGCTGGCCGCGGTTGCCCGTGATGGCCAGGCTGAAGTGGTGCATGAGCGTGGGCACGAACACCACGCCGATGTAGACGAACCGGTCCCAGAAGACCGCCTGCTGCTCGTTTGTCCGATTCAGGAACATCTCGAACGTGCCGAAAAGCCAATAGCTGATGGCGATGCAGAACGCCAAAAACAGGATGTTGACCTGCAATTTCGGAGCCTGCCGCCAGACGAAAATACCGAAAGAAAACGTAAAAATAGCGCCGATGACCGGCAGCAGCGTCTGAAAGTCGATGGCGGACGCGGGGGGCATAGCCGTATTTATCATTCATTTTACCATTTTTTCGGCTCGGGCGCATCGGCCCGAGGAAAAGAAAAAGGAGCCGGACAGGCTCCTGAAGATCATCTCGAAAGGGCGTGGCGCAGCAGCGCACGGCTGATGTCCATGCCGGACATGCGGGGCACCGCGTGCCGGAAACCCAGCAGGGCGAAGCGGCGGGCCGTCCGCGCGACGAAATCGAGGTCGATCTCGCCGATGTGGTGCTCTCGGTCGCCGAAGACGGCGTTCGCCAAGGTCTCCGCCAGACAGGCGTAGCTCGTGGGGCAGCTGTCCGGCTCGTCGAACGTGCCGAACATAGCGCTATGCACGGCCACGCCGGGCAGACGGACCTGGCTCGCGTTGGCGATGACCAGGTTGTCCCGCTCCGGATCGTGCCAGCCGGGCTCGTCCTTGGTGTTCGCCGGCACGGCCGGATCGAACACCAGCGCGCCAGGCCGCACATGCTGCGGTCCGAGCAGCGCCGAAGGGTGGCTCGTGACCGTGATGACGGCGTCGGCCAAGGTCATCATTCTGATGTCCACGGCCGGCAGAGCGTCGGCACCGCTCTCCTGACGGAGACGGCGGACGAGCTCCAAGAGCTTCTCCGGGCGCGGGCCGCAGCAGACCAACTGGCTGCTGGTCTTGGCGTAGTGGCGGGAGAGGGCCGTGCCGATGACGCCGTAGGCGCCGACCAGACCGATCTTGGCCTCGGGCCGCACTCCGGCGTTGTCGAGACACTCGATGATGGCCGCGACCGAACCGCTGTCGCCGTGCGTGGCACGGATCTTCCAGCCCTGGCGGTCGATCAGATCGGCGACGTCCTGGCCGCCATGCGTGATCGAGGTCGTCAGGCTACCGAGACCGATGACGTCGCCGTCCAGTGTCTCGACCGCGTAGCGCGTCATCTCCATGACCAGCGCCGCGGCGCCGGCCATGTCGCGCATGACTTCCTCGCCGCTGCGCAGCATCAGGACCAGGTAACCGGTCGCGACGCCCGCGATGTCGAAGGGCGGCGAAGAGATGTAACCAGGTGACTGGCGCGCCGCGAGGACGCGTTCGTGCCAATCTGGCGGGTAAAGCCCGGTCATGTCGTCCAGGGTGCGCAGATTCGAGATGAACACGGCCACCGGCCTGCGTCCGTCGCTGGTCATGGTTGCTCCTGACTCCGTAAAAGGTGCAGATGAAGTCGGGGCTCCGGCCGACCGTCTTCATTGAGGCGATGTTAGCTATTATTTGGGTCTTTGGCAAGCCTCAGATACAGGCGGCAATGACCGGCTGACTGGACCTGAAAAGCAAGGCAAAGAATGCAAAAAACGCGCCCCTCGGGCGCGTTTTCTGGACTCAAATTGTCTTTTCCGGGGGCGGACACGCGGTCGATTCATCAACTGGCAGCCAGACGCTGAAGGTGGAACCCGCGCCGACTTCAGAAGCGGTAAGGCTGATATTGCCGCCCATGGCCTCAATGAACCGGCGGCAGATGAAGAGCCCCAGGCCCGTGCCGGTCTGGCGCGGCGCGCCGGGCGTGTCGCCGCGGTAGAAGCGCTCGAAGAGGTGCTTCCGGTCCCCGTCGGCGATGCCCGGACCGGTGTCGGAAACGGTGACCGCAACCCCCCGCCGGCCGTCCACCAATTTCTCCGGTACGGCCCGCACCGTGACGGAACCGCGGGCCGTGTACTTGATGGCGTTGTCGACCAGGTTGACGAAGACCTCATGGAGCTTCTCCAGGTCGGCCAGGACGCGCGGCGGACCGCCCAAGGGCGGCAGGTACTCCAGGGCGAGGCCCTTCTCCTTGGCCTTGAGGGCCAGCTCGAATATCACGTCCTTCAGGATGGTATCAAGGTCCACGGGGACACAGCTAAACTCCAGGCGCCGCTTCTCGATGCGCGACATGTTCAGGATGTTGTTGATCAGGTGCACCAGGCGCTCGTTGGTGGCGTAGAGCTGGTCGACCTTGTCCATGGCCGTCTTGGGCAGGCGGCCGTAGGCGCCCTCCTGCATGAGCGAGAGGTAGCCCTTGATGACCGAGACCGGGGTGCGCAGCTGGTGCGAGG
>JAKAKZ010000072.1 GCA_021824285.1 bacterium | reverse complement strand
CCGGCCGCTGGCTGGGCGGCACGCTCACCAATTTCACCGAGGTCTCGGCGCTCATCCGCCGCTTCAACGACCTCAAGGCCAAA
The DNA here is from genome assembly GCA_021824285.1 of bacterium. Taxonomy (GTDB): domain Bacteria; phylum Patescibacteriota; class Patescibacteriia; order SG8-24; family SG8-24; genus JAKAKZ01. Next base: position 3,017 of record JAKAKZ010000072.1, on the reverse strand, counting down.
CAGGCCGCCGGCGAGCTCCAGAAGTACACCAAGAAGGAGCAGGCCGGGTTCGCCAAGGACATCGCCGACATGGACAACAAGGTCGGCGGTATCTGCAAGATCACCCGTCCGCCGGACGCCATCTTCGTCGTGGACGTGAAGAAGGAGAAGACGGCGGTCGCCGAAGCGACCGTCCGCAAGATCCCGATCATCGCGCTCTCCGACACTAACGTCGATCCGGGCACCATCGCCTATCCGATCCCGTCCAACGACGATGCGGTCAAGACCATCGAGATCATGACCCGTCTCGTGTCCGAGGCCATCAAGGAGGGTAAGGCGCTTCGCGAGAAGGCCATGGCCGAGGCGCGCGCCGAGAAGGCTGCCGCGCCGGCCGCCCCGAAGGCCGTCGCCAAGCCGGCCAAGGCGGAGGAAAAGACCACGGAGAAGAAATAATCCGGCGTTTTTTCCGCTGCCTGGCCGCGCTTGCCGCGACGCGCCAGGCAGTGCCGTTTTCCAACATTATCCCGGATTACCGGGCTATACATAATATGAACATCGACGCCCAGACCATCCAATCGCTCCGCAGCCAGACCGGCGCGGGCATCGTGGACTGCAAGAACGCCCTCGCCGAGACGAACGGCGACATCGCCAAGGCCGCCGAGATCCTCCGCAAGAAGGGCATCGCCAAGGCCGCCTCGAAGGGCGAACGCGTCACAAAGGAGGGCCGCGTGGCTTCCTATGTCCACAGCAACAATAAGGTGGGCGTGCTGGTCGAGATCCAGTGCGAGACCGACTTCGTGGCCCGCACCGAGGCTTTCCAGAACTTCGTGAACGACGTCGCCATGCAGATTGCGGCCATGAATCCGCTCTACGTCAGCCGCGAGCAGGTGCCGGCCGAAGTGGTGGAGAAGGAGAAGGAGATTGCCATGGCCGAGTTCGCCGACTCTCCGAAGCCCAAGGATGTCATCGAGAAGATCGCCTCCGGCAAGATCGAGAAGTTCTTCGGCGAGGTCTGCCTCGTGGACCAGAAGTTCATCAAGGACGAGGACGTGACCATCGGCGAACTGCTCAAGCAGACCATCGCCAAGACCGGCGAGAACATGCGCATCGTGCGCTTCGCCCGGTTTGCGATGGGGGAGTAAGAACCATTTAGTGAGTCGGTAGCTGCTACCGAACATATCGAACACCGCGCTCCGCCGCGGTGTTTCCGTCTGGCCGCGCGCATCTTGACTTCCGCGTCTTACCCGAGTAGCCTTGGCTGGATGTCCTTTTTTCTGGAGGTTTCATGCGACTCCTTGCCGCTCCGATTTGCGTTTTGACGCTTGTTGGCTGCGCGGTCGTGCAGCCTTTGCCGTCCGGTCCGCCGCCGCTCGTCCTGCGCGTGCCCGCGCCTAGCGACGTTCTCGGTTCCGGCACCAATCTCCAGCCCGGGTCCGCCGTTTCCGGCCGCGACTTCCGGGTACGGGTGCCCGCCGCCGATTGGCGCATCCTTCAGGACGACGAGGTGCTGTCCGGCACGGTGTTCGGCATCCTGCATGTCCGCGACGGACGCATCATCACCTTCGCACCGGTCATGCTCTCCGACGTTGCCGAGGTCGCCGCGATTGAGCGGGAGAACATGCGGCGTGAGCCAGGCGCCCGTGCCTTCGAGATCACGGTGAGCCCCGACCGCCAGACCGCGAGCTTCGTGATCGAGAGCTGGACCGTCAGCGACCGTCCGGTGCTGCAGTCCATCGTCAAATGCACGGTCCGACGCGTGCCCGGCAAGCCGAACACGCCCCTCGTGGCGCTCGGCGGCTGGACGCCGGATGGGGCCGACAAGGCGAGCGCCGAATTCGACGCCATCGTCTCGGGAATCACCTACGAATGACGCCCGCCCCCTCTGGGGCGGTTTTTTTGCGGCGCGGCGGCAGCATCGCTGCTTTTTTGCTATAATTATAAGGTAAGTCCGATACCCTTAGACTCCTAAACTTCTACACTCCTAAACCTACTCGATATGCCTATCCGCGTCGCAGTCAACGGTTTCGGCCGCATCGGCCGCCAGGTCGTGAGCGCCATGTCCGAGAAGGGGATGCTTGGCAAGATCTTCGATGTCGTAGCCGTCGTTGACGTCTCCACGGACGCGGATTATTTCGCCTACCAGTTCCGCTACGATTCCGTGCACGGCCGCTTCAAGGGCGAAGTCGGCGTGGCCAAGAGCAAACCGGAACTCGAAGACAACGACATCCTTCTCGTGAACGGCCATCGCATTCAGTGTCTGATGGCCGTTAAGGATCTCAGCACGCTGCCATGGAAGGACCTGAACATCGACTTGGTGCTTGAATGCACTGGCCTGTTCAACGATTCCGAGAAGGCCAAGGGCCACCTCACGGCCGGCGCCAAGAAGGTGCTCCTGTCCGCGCCGGGCAAGGGCGACGTGAAGACGCTCGTCCTCGGCGTCAACGAGAAGGAGTACGATCCGGCCAAGCACCACATCGTCTCGAACGCCTCCTGCACCACGAACTGCCTTGCGCCGCTCGTCCACGTGCTCATGAAGGAAGGCATCGGCATCGAGACCGGCCTCATGACCACCATCCACTCCTACACCGCGACACAGAAGACCGTGGACGGCCCGTCCAAGAAGGACTGGCGCGGCGGCCGCGCGGCGGCCATCAACATCATCCCGAGCTCCACGGGCGCGGCCAAGGCGGTCGGCGAGTGCATCCCGGCCGTGAAGGGCAAGATCACCGGCATGTCCTTCCGCGTGCCCACTCCAGACGTCTCCGTCGTGGACCTGACCTTCCGTTCCAGCCGCGACACGTCGATTGAAGAAATCGACAAGTTGATGCGCCAAGCCTCCGAGACCTACCTCAAGGACATCCTCGGCGTCACGGACGAAGACCTGGTCTCCACGGATTTCATCCACGATGACCGTTCCTCCATCTACGACGCCAAGGCCACCCTGCAGAATAACCTCAAGGGGGAGAAGCGCTTCTTCAAGGTGGTGGCCTGGTACGACAACGAATGGGGCTACTCGCTCCGTCTAGCCGAGATGGCCG
>JAKAKZ010000071.1 GCA_021824285.1 bacterium | reverse complement strand
CGCGGCAGACCGAGGTAGCCGCGCCAATAATTGATTATTTTATCTACCGTTTCCGGACCGTAGGCCGGAAAGCGCGCTGCAGCCTTAGCGCTCCACTCCTCGGGCGGAGTGTTCTCGATCAGCTCGATCCAGAATTCGTATTCCTGCAGGTCCTCGGGCGTGCCCCATTGGCAGAAATGCGGGATGCGGTCGTAGACGCCGACCTCCAGCCCGTCGCGCTTCAGCAGGTTGTAGACCAGGCTCGCGTAGTATTCGCCGTTCAGGTTGACGTCCTCATCCAGCATCTGCCGGAAATATTTCTTGAGGATGGCGCCGGTGGCGAAATAGTAGGTGCCGGGCGACTGCGGCGACTGCGTCTTGTCCGGCGTGAAGGAATGCTTCTCGCGGATCTCCGCCATCTTGCCGTCCGCCTCGAGCCGCATGCTGGCGTAGAAGTTCTTCTCGTGCAGAAGATGCGGATGAAACCCCAGATAGGCCGGAACGCACCCGTGCGCGCCGGACTCCAGCGCGGTCCGCTTGAAATCCGCCCAGTCCCAGCGCATGAAGAAGTCGCAGTAGTTGACCACGACCGGCTCGTCGTCGCGGATGAACTCCGCGGCCTGCAGGACGGCGTAGACGGGCCCGAACTTGTGCGCCGGAATGGAGACGATGCGCGCCGACGGCTTTAGCCGCAGAAGCGTTTCGCGCATGTCCGTCGTGGCCAGGTGCTCGTCGCGGCAGACGAAAATGAAGTCGTTCTCGCCCGGGAAGAGGCTGACGACGTATTCGATGATCGGCTTGCCGTGCACCTTGATGAGCGGCTTGGGGTCCGTGTAGCCGGCGCGCTTGAAGCGCGCGCCTTCGCCGGACATGGGGATGATGATTTTCATAATCGCTCACGACTCCTCTCCATTCCATTCCGGCGAAAGCCGGAATCCAGTGGCGTAGTGAATTCGATCTCCGACAAGTCGCACCACTCCGGGTTTACGGATTCAATCAGTTCTATCTTCCAATGTCGCCGCCACTCTTTAATCCTTTTTTCTCTCCGGAGCATGCCGTCGAAATCTCCTCCCACTTCATAATATACCAACTTAGTAACGCCGTATTTTTTCGTAAAACCGTCTGCGCAACCGTTTTTGTGTTGCCAAATTCGTCTCTCTAAATTAGAAGTAAAACCCACATACAGCGTTCCGTTCCTGCTGCTGGCCAGAATGTAGACGCAGTATACCTTGTCATTCATTGTTGCTGGACCCCGGCTTTCGCCGGGGTGGTGTAGCAAGGGCGGCCGGTATTGAACACCACATACCAACTTTCAAGCATCTTCTACTTCAACAGACGCTGCCGGTATTTCTCGCTGCCCATACCGAGGATCGTCTTGGTCTCTACCGCCTTCAGCAGGCGCGGCCGCAGCCCGGCGCGCCGCTGCAGTTCCAGCACGTACGCGACGGCCACGAGCGTTTCCGCGGCCGCGGCCGCCTGCTTGGCCGTGCCGGAATAGTAGGCGCAGCGTTTCTTCGCATCAACGGCGACGAGAGCCGCGGGGTCGCCGGTGAAAGTGAGCCCGCCGAGCCCGTAGACCACCTGATCCGGGCAGATGACGTGCTTGAGGAAATAACTCCCGCCGGCATGGGTCTCCTCCAGATGGCGCGGCAGGAAGCGATTACCGTCGACGAACCGCTGACCGGCCGTCGGCTTCAGCCTGACCTGAGGGTAATCGCCGGCGCGGACCTTCAGAAACGAGCGCAGCTTGGCGTTGACCGCGGCATGGAGCCGGAGGCACTCGCCGGCGCTCTCGCCGGAAACGATCAGACCGTGATTCTGCAGAAAAACAACTTGGGGAGGAGAACCGTGCTCGGAGGAATACCGCTCCGCCGCCGCCCGTACGGCCTCGGTCAGCCGCAGGCCCGGCGTGGCGAACCGCACGAAAATCGCGCGCCAGCCCGCATTCCGCGCCAGCTTGGCGAGCGTCTGCTCCCCGTGTTCGGCGCAGTTCAACGCGTTGGCGTAGACCGAATGGGTGTGCAGGACGCAGACGCCGAGAAACGAATGGAAGCCGGTCTCGATAGACGGACGGCAGTCCTGCCCGGGCAGGTTCACGGCCTGGCCGTTCACGAATGCGGTCGCTGCGTCCTCGGACGTCGGCGCCCGCGGCGGGCGGCGGGAAAAGAACTCCCGCACGGCCCGATAATCGACCAGAACGGCCCCCCGGCCTTCACTTGAGACTTCCTGCAACCTAAAACCGGAGGCCTTGATGAGCATCCGACCGTCGGCCAACTTCACGGAACTGTTGCCGCCGCCGCCCTGCGCATATTCCTGGGAATGCCCGACCGCCCGCGACATGGCCGCGATCTCGCGCAGGCCGCGGTTCAGGACAGGATCGGCGGCCGGCTGTCTAGCGGCGCGGGCCATAGGCATCATGCTTCATCCGGCTGAACACGTAGTAGCCGACGAACAGCTGGAACAGGCCGTTGTATCCCTCGTTCCAGCGCGGGCTGCGGTTGACCGTGTCCCAAAGGTCCGGGATCAGGGCGAAGGCGGCGCGGTCGATCTCGTCCGCCGTGATGTGCCCGGAGAAGGACAGCTGCTGGCGTGACTCGTCGAACTCGTGGCGCACGGAGAGAGTCTGGCACTTGGCGAGTTCGGCGAGGAGCGGGTGCACGTCCACGTCGTTGCCGAAGACCAGGTCGAGCTCCAGCTCCCGGTCCGCCCGGCTGCGGAACGAGACGACGATGTCGGCGTGCTTGGATTGGGTCTGGATGTATTTTTCGGAATCCTCCTGTCGCGCCCGCAGCTGCTCCTCGACCTTCTCGCGGCTGTAGCCGCGCTCCTTCATGTCACGCTCGACTTTCCAGCGCACGCGCAGGTCCTCCTGAGGCCTGACGAAAATCTTCAGGTCCAAGAGGTCGCGCAGCTTGTCCAGATAGAGGGAGTGCAGGCCCTCGAAGATAACGACCTTCTTGGCGTCGAAGCGGCCGCCGTCCTGGAACTTTCCGGTGGCGTGGTCGTAGATGCGGCGCAGGATGCCGCGGCCGCCGCGCAGGTCTGCGGCGTTCCGGACCTCGTCGTGCAGGCGGTTGGCCTGCGGCTGCAGGTGCGTGTGGCTTTTCCAGTTCTCGTCGCCGCGCTCCCAGCGGTGCAGGTCATCACCGCGCACCACGAGCACGTTCTCGTCGCCGAACTTGTCGGTCATGAGCGCGGAGA
>JAKAKZ010000034.1 GCA_021824285.1 bacterium | reverse complement strand
TTCCTTCACGCCGCCGACCACGAGCTGGGTGCGGCGCTCGTCGCCGTACTTTTCCTTGAGCTTCTTGGTCTCGTCCTGGACGATGCCCAAAATGCGCTTCGGAGAGCGAAGAATCGCCTCCAATTCCTTGATGAGCGCGAGCTTCTCCTTGAGCTCGTCCTCGATCTTCCGGCGCTCCATGTTGGCGAGCTGCTGGAGTTTCATCTCGAGGATGGCCACGGCCTGGGCCTCGGACAGCTTGAACTTGGCGATGAGGTTCTTCCTGGCTTCGTCCTTGTCCTGTGACGCGCGGATGGTCTTGATGACCGCGTCGAGGTGGTCGAGCGCGATCTTCAAACCTTCGAGGATGTGGGCGCGGTCCTTGGCCTTGTTGAGGTCGAACTCGGTGCGCAGGCGGATGACCTCGCGGCGGTGCGTGACGAACTCCTCGAGCGAGTCCTTGAGGTTCAGCACGCGCGGCTGGCGGCCGCCCTCGACGAGCGAGAGCATGTTGATGTGGAACGTCTCCTGAAGCTGGGTCAGCTGGAAAAGCCGGTTCAGGACCTTCTTCGGATAGGCATCCTTCTTCAGCTCGATGACGATGCGCACGCCCTCCTTGTTGGACTCGTCGCGCAGGTCACGGATGCCCTCGATGCGCTTGTCGGTGACGAGCTCGGCGATCTTCTCGAGCAGCGTCGCCTTGTTCACCTGGTACGGGATCTCGTTCACGATGATGCGGAACTGCCCGACCTTGTCCTCGACGATCTCGGTCTTGGCGCGCATGACGATGCCCCCGCGGCCGGTGGCGTAGGCGGACTCGATGGCGCGGCGGTCATAAATGATGCCGCCGGTCGGGAAATCCGGGCCTTTGACGAACTCCATCAGATCCGCGACGGAGGCGTCCGGGTTGCGGATGAGCAGGTCGATGGCGTCGCAGAGCTCGCCGAGGTTGTGCGGCGGCACGTTCGTGGCCATGCCGACCGCGATGCCGACCGTGCCGTTCAGGAGCAGGTCCGGCAGCTTGGACGGGAGCACGGACGGCTCCTTGTGCGAGCCGTCGTAGTTCGGCACGAAGCGCACCACGTCCTTCTCGATGTCGAGCAGCATCTCTTCCGCGATGGGCGTGAGTTTGCACTCCGTGTAGCGCATGGCCGCAGCCGAGTCGCCGTCCATGGAGCCGAAGTTGCCCTGACCCCAGATAAGCGGATAGCGGAGAGAAAATTCCTGGGCCATGCGGACCAAGGACTCATAGACCGCGCTGTCGCCGTGCGGGTGGTATTTGCCGAGCACTTCGCCGACCACGGTCGCGGACTTGCGGAACTTGGCGCCGGACTTGAGGCCGACGCTCCACATGGCGTAGAGGATGCGGCGGTGCACCGGCTTCAGGCCGTCGCGCACGTCCGGCAGGGCGCGATCGATGATGACGGACATGGCGTAGTCCAGGAACGAGGTCTGGACCTCTTCGGCGATGCTGCAGTCAGAAATCCGGCCCACCGGATCGATGGGCAGAAGCGCTTGCGGATTGGTCTGTTTCTTCTTGGCGGTCATGGCTGAATCGGTTCAGTTGAATTCTTTTGCGCCTCTTCTTCGAGGCGGGCCCGGAGGCGCATCAGGTCTTCGTCGTTGGACGCCGTGCGGGGCGTCAGCGCGGCGCGGGCGGACTGGAGTCTGGTCTTCAGGTTACTGAAGGCCGCTTTGGCATCGGCCTCGGCCTCGGCGCCGCCCGATGACGCTCCGCCGGTGAAAGGCTGCCAAACGCCGTCTTGAGCCCGGAGAGATGACGGCAGCGTGAAGGCCCAAATTCCGAAGATGGCCAGCGCCGTCACGGACACGGCGACCCAAAAGGTGCGGCGTCGCGATGCCTCGATGCGCTCATCGTCGTGGATTATCGTCTGGCGACCATCGGTCATAGCGGCCTCACTGCGGTTCAAGGATCACGACTTTCATCTCTTCCTGCGGCAGGTCTTTTTTGGCTAACTTCAGCTTATTCTGCGTTTCTGGCTTGGCTACGCCCATGGCCTTCAAGAATGGCTCCACGCCATCGAGCTTCGCGCCGACGCCGCCGGATTTGTAATGCATCGGGATGACGATGCGCGGCTCCAGCTGACGGACAACCTCCGCAGCGCGTTTCGCGTCGAGCGAATCGCCGCCGCCGATCGGCACCATCAGGACATCGATATTGTGGAACTCCTCCAAGTGCTGGGCCTCGAGCGCGTGGTTCAGGTCGCCGAGATGCACGATATGCACGTCATCGACGACGATGTAGTACATGGTGTTGCGCCCCTTTTCCTGTCCCTCCACCTTGTCGTGGAAGGTCGGCACTCCGGTGACGAACAGGTCCTTGATCTCGTATTCTCCCGGACCGCTGATGACGAATGGATTGCCGCCGACCGCCTCCAGATTATTGTGGCGCGAATGGTCGTGACTGACCGTCACGATGTCCGCCGCAAGCGAGCGGGGTAATTTTTTGCCGTCTTCCGGTCCGTACGGGTCGGTGACGAGAGATGCTTCGCCGGCCGAGGTCTTCTCCTCGATCCGGAAGCAGGAAAATCCGTACCACGTTATGTTCATATGACGAAAAAAGCGGCCTTATATGCCCTGTAAACCGATGTGACTTTAACATGGGGGACGGGAATTTGGTAGTGGTCGCACGGGAATGTTCAAGAGGCGTAGATGCGGAGATGCGGAGATGCGAAGTGTGGGTGAGTGGCTTGTGGCCAGTGGTTAGTGGTTGGTGGTTAAATTTGCTTAAATAAGCTAAAAATCGGCACATTATGCCGATTGGTTTTCTTACCGATGTCGTGCGACTCTCCGCGTCTCCGCATCTGCACAGCCCCGAATCTCCAACCGCTAGGCCGCCAAAAACGACTCCAGCGTTCCCCGCCAGTATTCAATCAGCTTATCGAGTTCCGCCAAGTCCAATTGGCGTTCCACGACAGACCAGCCCTCTTCGAAAGTGCTGACCTGATTCAGGATCTCGTCACGCCACTTAGGACTCACGTCAGCGAGGGAGCGAAGCTCATGCAGCTTGTCCTCCATCACGCCGCGCCGCCGTTCGAACTTGGTGATGAGCGCTTCGTATTCCGCGCGGCGCTGTCCTTCGACGAGGGTCTCGATTTCCTCCCGCGCCCCCTCGCGGGCGCCGATGAGCGCCTGCGTGATGCCGAACTTCTCCTCCGGAGTGAAGAACCTCTCGAACTGCGAGACGGACCAGATTTCCGTACCGCTCTTGGCCGATTCGATGTGGTTCAGCTTGCCGCCGTCATTCAGGAACCGCGCGTACTTGTCGCGCAGGCCGAGGTCAAGGCGCGTCAGCAGGTTGGACTCCTCGGACGAGCGGCCGTAGCGCTCGTACAGTTCCTCAAAGGCCTTGCGGTAGGGCCAGCTCTGCTTGCCGAGCGCGGCGATGGCGGACTGGATTTCAGCGTATGGAGCATCCGGCCTTTTAGAAAGATCCTGGAGCTTGCCCGCGAACTCCTTGGCCTTTTTGGCCGGAAAACCGGGCGGCAGGCGGTCAATCGCCTGGCGCATCAGATCCAAAGAGAAGGCGTAGGGATGACGCACTTTGGTGCGGGTCTTGGTGGCGGCCGTAGTGGGCATAGCTTCATTATTATAACGGTAAGTGACTTAGTGGGAAAGTGGGTCAATTTAGACCGTTCGGCGGCTTAAACCGCGGGCCGTGTCCTGGGGCTTGACGCCGGGAAGCCATAGGTATAAATTAGCCGCACCTTATTCAGCCCCGTCCTGCGGGGCGCTGCCGGCGGGCATACCTGCCGAATGCGGCTAACCCATTAGGGAAGCTGTACAGTGTAGGCTTCCGTTTTTTTATGGGTAACGACACACAGGCGAAGAGCGCCATGGAGACGCTCCTCGAGGACAAGAAATACCTCAACATCCCGAAGGTCACCGATGTGGTGAAGGGTAGGATCGTGTCCATCACCAAGAACGAGGTCCGCGTGGACATCGAGGGCTACCGCACGGGCGTGGCCCGCGGCCGCGAAATCATCGACCCCTCCCGCTCCGTCGACGACATGAAGGTCGGCGATCAGGTGGAGGCGACCGTCATCGACCTGGAGAACGAGAACGGCGAGGTCGAGCTCTCCTTCCGCTTCGCCGGCCACCGCAAGGCCTGGGACGCGCTCATCGCGCTCTTCCGCAGCGGCGAGATCATCGCGGTGAAGGTGCTCGAGGCGTCGAAGGGCGGCCTGCTGGTCCGCGTCAACAACATCTCCGGCTTCCTGCCGGTCTCCCAGCTTTCGCCGGAGAACTACCCGCGCGTGGCCGGCGGCGACAAGTCCAAGATCCTGGAGAAGCTGAAGAGCTTCATCGGCAAGAGCATGGACGTGCAGGTGCTGGACGTCAACGAGGCCGAAGAGAAGCTCATCGTCTCCGAGAAATCCGTCTGGGAGAAGAAGCAGAAGGACGTGATCTCCAAGTACAAGATCGGCGACCAGGTCGAGGGTACGGTCTCCGCGCTCACGGACTTCGGCGCCTTCGTGAAGTTCGACATCCTCGAGGGTCTGGTGCACATCTCCGAAATCGCCTGGCAGCGCATCGACCATCCGTCGGACCTGCTCAAGATGGGCGACAAGGTGAAGGCCGAAATCATCGACATCGACGGCTCCAAGGTGTTCCTCTCGATGAAGAAGCTCGTCGAGGACCCGTGGAAGCGCGCCGGCCAGAAGTACAAGGTCGGCCAGGTCGTCGTCGGCAAGATCCTCAAGGCCAACCCGTTCGGCTTCTTCGTGGAGCTGGATCCGGAAATCCACGGTCTGGCCCACATCTCCGAGCTCTCCAAGAAGCCGGTGAAGGACCTCACCGAGATCGCCAAGGTCGGCGAGGAACGCGAGTTCATGATCGTTTCGGTCGAGCCGGAGCAGCACCGCCTGGGTCTCTCCATCAAGGCCATGACCGAGCCGAAGTCGGAAAAGAAGGACGAGGAAGAGGAGGCGGAGGAAAAGACCGAAGAAAAGGCTTAAGCAGCCGAGAAAAGCCGCCCGCAAGGGCGGTTTTTCAGTTGCGGGAATCTCCGGAGTCCTTCGGCCGGCCTGAAAAGAGCGAAAACGCCGTCCGCTTCCCTTTTCTATGGCTAAAGATTAGGCTTACGGCTCTGATTTGCGGGCGGCGACCTTAATCCGATATACTCCAGCCGTGCTTACCTTATGAAAAACCAGACCAAAGCCATCACCAAGAACCTAATCGTCTCCATCTCCATTTTCCTGCTTTTGGCGCTCGCCATGAGCCTCTATTCCGTCTCCGGCGGCAAGACCAAGGACGTGCAGATGAGCCAGGTCGTCGACCAGATCAACAACGAGCAGGTAAAATCCGTCGTCATCTCGGGAGACAGCCTGGAGGTGACGCTCCGCGACGACAGCAAGGAAACGGCGACCAAGGAGCCGGGCGAATCCTTCACCCAGCTGCTCGCCAACTACAAAGTCGATCCGACGAAAATGTCCAAAATCGACATCAGCGTGAAGCAGGAGAGCGGCTGGGCCTACTGGCTCTCGGCCATTCTGCCGTTCGCCCTCCCCTTCGTGCTGGTCGCCGCCTTCCTCTGGATCATGATGAGCCAGGTGCAGGGCGCCAATAACCGCGCGATGATGTTCGGCCAGTCCGGCGCGCGCGAGACGCCGAAGAACTCCAAGGAGCGCGTGACCTTCAAGGACGTGGCCGGCAACAAGGAGGCCAAGGAGGAGCTCGTGGAGATCGTCGACTTCCTGAAGAACCAGAAAAAATTCATCCAGCTCGGGGCTAAGATCCCGAAGGGCGTGCTGCTCATGGGCTCCCCCGGCACGGGCAAGACGCTCATGGCGCGGGCCGTGGCCGGCGAGGCCAATGTCCCCTTCTTCCACATCTCCGGCTCGGAATTCGTGGAGATGTTCGTCGGCGTCGGCGCCTCGCGCGTCCGCGACCTGTTCGCGCGCGCCAAGAAGAGCGCGCCGTGCATCGTCTTCATCGACGAGATCGACGCGGTCGGCCGCCAACGCGGCGCCGGACTCGGCGGCAGCCACGACGAGCGGGAGCAGACCCTGAACCAGATCCTCGTGGAGATGGACGGCTTCGACCCGAACGCCGGCGTCATCGTGCTCGCGGCGACGAACCGCCCTGACGTGCTCGATCCGGCGCTCCTGCGCCCGGGCCGCTTTGACCGCCGCGTGGTGCTCGACGTGCCGGACATCAACGACCGCGAGGCCATCCTCGGCATCCATTCCAAGAACAAGCCCTTCACCGAGGACGTCAACCTGCGCCGCATCGCGGAGCGCACCCCTGGCTTCTCCGGCGCGGACCTCGCCAACCTGATCAACGAGGCAGCTATCCTGGCCGCGCGCCGCAACAAGAAGAGGATCAGCATGGACGAGCTCACGGAGAGCATAGAGAAGGTGCTGCTCGGGCCGGAACGCAAGAGCCATATCCTCTCCGACGCGGAGCGGAAAATCACCGCCTATCATGAGGCCGGCCACGCGCTCGTCGCCCGCATGACGCCTGGTGCGGACACGGTCCACAAGGTCTCCATCATCTCCCGCGGCACGGCCGCCGGCTACACGCTGAAGCTGCCGGACGAGGACAAGAAAATGCACACCAAAGCGGAATTCCTGGCTGATCTCGCAGTCTCGCTCGGCGGCTACGCGGCCGAAATCGAGATCTTCGGCAAGGACAACCTGACCACGGGGGCGTCGAGCGACCTGCGCCACGCCACGCGCCTCGCCCGCCGGCTGATCACCGACTACGGCATGTCCGAGAAGCTCGGCCCGCGCACCTACGGCGAACGCGAGGAGATGGTCTTCCTCGGCAAGGAGATCCACCACGAGCGCGACTACAGCGAGAAGGTGGCGGAACTCATCGATCAGGAGATCACCGGGATGCTCTCGCACGCCAAGCAGGAAGCCCACCGCATCATCGTCGAAGAGCGTGAGAAGATGGAGAAGATCGTGAAGGCACTTCTGGAGCGGGAAACCATCGAGAAGGACGAGTTCGAGGCGCTATTTACGGAGACGGGGGCGGCGTAAGAGAGAGAGAGAGAGAGAGAGAGAGAGAGAGAGAGAGAGACTTAACGCTTGGACCGGCCTGCCGGCCGGACCATGAGGAGGACTATGAGCAACGAGAACAATAGCCTGTACCGCCGCATCATCGCGGACGCCTTCCGTGTCACGTTGGGCCATGTGCATCTCTGGCTTTTCGGCGCCGTCGTGGCGGCGACCGGATTCGGCGGCGTCTTCGAAGTCTTCCTGCGCGATTTCGGCGCCATGACGAGCCGCGTCGCCGGCACTGCCGCGCAGCCGAACATCGTGGCGTCGATGCCGGCGCTCGCCGCCCTGCGGGCCGCGATTTTCGGTTCCGGCCACCCATGGCTGGCGCTCCTTCTGTTCTCGGTGGCGCTCGCGGCGCTCGCCGCCATCGCGCTCTATGTAGGCGGCTGGGCCATCGCCGCACTCATCTCCGGCATCCGCAAGATCATCCGCGGCGGCGATGTGCACTTCCGCGACGGTCTGGAGACCGGACGGAAACGCGCCGTCCAGACCGGCCTGGTCCTGCTCGCCCAGAAAGCCTGCCTGGCCGGCCTGCTGCTCTTGGGCGCGGCCAACGTCGCGGCCGCCATGCCCTACGGTACCGGACCGCTGGTGATTCCTCTCTATATCGGCAGCTACGCCCTGATCGGCGCCCTGGTGTTCGCGGTCATCGTGGCCATGACCTTCGCGGCAAACTACGCCGTCATCCAAAACCTCGAGGCGCGCCGGGCCATCGCCGAGGGTTGGGGACTGCTCCAGCGAAACTGGCTCGTGGCCATCGAGATGATCGTCGTACTGTTCGCGCTCGACATCGTGGCCAGCGCGCTCTCCATCGTGCTGCTCGTGGCCTTTGCGGCACCGGGCTTCATGCTCGTCTCCCTCGCCGCCCTCGCCGGCATCCGCGGCATCATCTGGGCGCTCTACGCGGCTACGGCCGCGGCCGTACTCGTCTCCGTCATCCTGCTGGGTTCGTTCTACGCGACCCTGCGTGCCTCGGCCTGGACGCTCCTCTGGACCGAACTCGCCGAAAAGCGCCGCACGCCGCGGTTGCACCACTACGTCGGGCTGCTGAAAAAACGGGTGATCGGTGGCTAGTGATCGAAGTTTGGAGTTGGGCTCCGAATCGCAAAACCGGCGTTTGAGCCGGTTTTTGCGTTTTATGCCGTTCTGGTCACCAAACACTAACCACCAATCACCAACCACCACTATCCTCCAAACCTGCTATAATTAATATGTATGGCCATCGGCGGTTCCATTGAGGACCTCATCGGAAAATCCAAGCAAGGCACCCCGCCCCCCTCGCAGAAGGACAGCCCGCAGGAGAAATTCGACGTGAAGATGCGGGAAATACGCCTGAAGCAGAAAGAGAACGAGACGCGCGCCAAGGCGGCCGCGTCCGGCTTTCAGCATATCGACCTGAACGCCTTCCCCATCTCGCCGGAAGCCATCCAGCTCGTCCCGCGCGAACAGGCCAGGAAGGAACAGATGGTCTGCTTCCTGTACAACGGCAGCCAGGTGCGTTTAGGCGCGGTCAATCCCGCGGCGCCGGCCATCGCCGAGATCAAGTTCCAGATTGAGGAGCGGACGCACGCCAACGTCCAAATCTACATGATCTCGGAACACAGCTTCGAAATCGCGGAAAAGGTCTATGATGCCCTGCCGGAAATCAAGGAGGCAATCAAGGGCGTGGAGATCACCGAAGCCGATCTGCTGAAGTTCCAAGCGGCCGTGAAGACGGTCGCCGACCTGGATGCCCACGTCCAAAAAGTGAACGTGACGGACTTCATGACCCTCGTCATCGCCACGGCGCTCCAAGTCGGCGTCTCCGACATCCACATCGAGGCCGAGGAGAACGAGGTGATGATCCGCTTCCGCATCGACGGTATCCTGCACAAGGTCGCCTCCGTGAAGAAGGAGATGTGGCCGCGCATCATCAACCGCATCAAGCTGTTCTCCGGCCTCAAGCTCAACATCGTGACCGTGCCGCAGGACGGCCGCTTCACCATCTTCCTGACCAAGGAGAAGGTCGAGGTGCGCGTCTCGACCCTGCCGACGGCCTACGGCGAGTCCATCGTGATGCGTATCCTCAAGTCCTCCGGCGCCAGCCTGCAGTTCGACCAGATGGGCGTGCGCGGCCGCGCCTACGAGCAGCTGAAGCGCGAGGTGGAGCGCCCGAACGGGATGATCGTCACCACCGGTCCGACCGGATCCGGCAAAACCACGACGCTCTACGCCGTGCTCAACAAGCTGAACGACGGCCAGACCAAGATCATCACCTTGGAAGATCCGATCGAGTACAAGCTCGCGGGCATCAGCCAGTCGCAGATCGACAAGAGCATGGACTACACCTTCGCCAAGGGCCTGAACTCCATCCTGCGCCAGGACCCGGACGTGGTGATGGTCGGCGAGTTGCGCGACCTCGAGACCGCGGAAGTGGCCATTCAGGCCGCGCTCACCGGCCACCTGGTCGTTTCGACGATCCACACGAACAGCGCGGCCGGCGCCATCCCCCGTTTCCTCTCCATGGGCGTGAAGCCCTTCCTGCTCGCGCCGGCCCTGAACGCGGTCATCGGTCAGCGCCTGGTGCGCAAGATCCACGCCGACTGCAAAGAGGAGGTCGTGCTTGCGCCGGAAGTGCTGGAGCGCGTGAAGAATGTAGTTTCGGAAATCAACCCCAATTCCGGCTACAAGGTGGACGTGGACAAGATGAAGTTCTACCGCGGCAAGGGCTGTCCGGCCTGCGGCAACATCGGCTACAAGGGGCGCATGGGCATCTACGAGATCTTCACCATGTCACCGGAGATCGAGAAGGTCATCCTGTCCGGACAGGTCTCGGAATATGACATGCAGCGCATCGCCATGGAGCAGGGCATGATTTCCATGGTGCAGGACGGCATCCTCAAGGCGCTCGACGGCATCACCACCGTGGACGAGGTCTTCAGCGTGGCGGAATAACCGCAAATAATTGGGCGTTTAACGCACACTATCATATGAAGAAATTCGGCATGCCGCAGCCGGAACTAGGTGGTCCGAAACCGCAAGATTCGAAGGAGGCCGGCGGAACCCCGGAAACCGGGAATAATATCAGCGAACTCAAACTGACCGGCGATTCGGAGCAGGTCCTGAAACTCGAAAAGAAGCTCAAGGAATACCGGCGGCGCCACGAGGACGGGAAATACTTGGCCCCGGAGATGAAAGACCAGGATTCCGAACTGAACGAGAAATACAAGCGCACCATTCTCCAGACGCTGCTTGAGGACGGCGAAGTCGATATCGAGGCGCTGCGCGGAAAGATGCAGGCGGACGGCGACTACGATGCGCGCACGTTCGAAAGCGCCCTGCGCATCATCGACGGCTACAACCGCAACGACCTGAAGCACCTGCGCGGCGGGACGGGATTGAAATGATCCGCTGACGCCAAGGCCGCCCTGACGGGCGGCTTTTCAGTCGGTGCCGACCGGCGGCCGAAGCCGCGCCATGGGGTCTGACCCCCTAGATATAGAAAAATCCCGCCGAGAGGCGGGATTATTGTTTCTTCTTCAGCGGAAGGAACTTGGGCGGCAGGTTCTGCGGCGCGCCGCGCGGCGGCAGGGACGAACCGGCCGCCTGCTCGTCGATGGCGGCCTCGCGCAGCATGAGCGCGACGACCTCCTTGTCGGCCAGGCCGGCGAAGGGCCGTTCCGCATCGTGCGCCCCTGTGATGCAGTGGCGCGTCTCATGCACCAATGCGCGCAGGATGCTGGCGAGCGTGCCGAGTTCAGTCGGGCTCTTGGCCCGGACCCAGGCTTCGGTGTAGCCGCCGCTCGACCCGGGCATGGCCAGTCCGCCCGTGTTATTGAGCCGTTCGCTCAAGGGCAGATAGAAGGCCACCGGGTACTGGGCCCGCTCGGGAAAATGCCGCACCAGCAGGCCGTAGGCCGAGAGAAATCGGCTGCGGCTCGCCTCATCGAAACCTTCGAAAGGCAGCTGGTCGTAGTCGCTCTCGTCGAGATGCGGCACCACGTTGATGGCCTCCGGATAACCGAGCCGCTGGAGGAACGAACGCAGGCTGTGGCTGCTGCCGCCCACTACCTTGTAGCGGGAGATGTCGGCCGCGTCGCGATTGACGTTGGGGTCGTTCCCCGAGATGCAGATGCGGGATCCCCAGACGGCTTCCGCCGCGGCGCGCCACACCGCCTTGGAGCGGTCATTCAGCTGGAAGTCGTAGACAGTCCCCAGCGCCTGCTCCTCGAAGCGGGCTCGCCCCAGGGCAATCTCGCCGAGAATCATCTGGGCGATGCCCACCTGGTCGAGTCCGGCGAGCAGTTGGCCGAGCCGGAAGGCGAAGCCGCCGCGCTCCTTGAGGACGCGCTCCTCGGACAGCATGGTCTTGTCGTTCAGCGAGTAGTCGAAGACTGTGCTCTGCAGATGCTCGCGGAAGCAGTCCACGAGCACGCCGACGATGAAGAGGCGCGAACGGTCCGGCTCGCTCTTGGCGTAGATCTGGCCGTGCGCCGACTGCCAGGCCGGCTCCCCGGGCGCGCGGAACTTGAAGTAGCGCGTCGGGTGGTCGAGCATGGCCGCGATCTCCGGCGTGTTGGCCAGGAAGACCGACGTCTCGCCGGGCTTGGCGAAAAAAGTCTGGTCCGTGAAGCTCACGCGGTAGTCGCAATCCTCGTCGACGGCGTTCGTGAGATGCTCGCGCAGAACCTTGAAGGCGCGCTGATCGTCGTCGCCGACCGGGCTGTCCCAATCCGCAAACGCCTCCATCACCAGATGCGACGGGAAGCGCTGGACGATCTTGACCTCGCCCTCGGGCGTCAAGCCGTAGTAGACGTAGTGCACCTGCCGGTGCGGCACGCCCTGGACGGCGATCGGCTCGGAGTCGAAGACGAGCACGTAACGGCCGAACTGGTCCGTGGACGAGATGGCCGTCTGGAGTCCAAGACGGAGACCGGCCACGGCGGCGAGCTTCAGGCCGGAGCCCTTGAAGCCGATCTTGCGCGGGTTGCCCAGCGTTTCGCTCTTCGTGGTCAGGCCGATGAGCTCGATGAATTTGCGGTCCAAAGTGCCGCGGTTGCTGATTTGAATGTACTTCGAGGCGACCATGGCGCCTTCCTTTCAGGTTAGAAAAAGGCGGCTGCCGCGCTGACCGTAGCATCGGGTGAATCGGGTGTAAAGGCGGAAGGGTTTAAAAGTTTAAAGGTCATCGGCCGCAACTCTTCGGCTCTTAAACTTTTCGACCATCAAACCAAAACAAAACGGCGGCCCGAGCGGGCCGCCGCAAAGCGTTTCTTCTTCTCCTCAATCGCAGTCCTTGGTGTCCTGGCACCAGTCGCGCCAGTAGCCGATGACGCCCTTGAACCCGGCTCGGGTCCCTTCGGCGTAGCCTTCGAGCTGGCTGCCGTAGTAGGCGTTCACGGCCTTGCGCCAGTCGCCGTACTTGGCGTAGTTGTGGCGCAGGAACAGCGCAGTCATGGCCATGGCGTCCGGCAGGGAGTGAGGATCCACCACCCCGTCGCTGTCATAGTCGGCGGCGCGGTCGGTCCAGGAACCCCGGCCCCCATCGTCGATGCGGATGACCTCGGCCGGGATGTGCTGCATCGGGCCCATGGCCAGCGCGTAGGACGTGCGGACCTGGTAGGGGTCGCAGACCTTCGAGCCGTCGGCGCGGGTCTGGCCGCAGAGCGCGACCAGCGAGTTCCAGTGGCGCAGGCACCAGGCGCGGCCGTACTTGGCCGTGCAGGCGCCGTCGCGACGGACGATGTCCGCGGCGCGGAGCCAGCCCTTGCCGGTCCCCCATCCGCCCGACAGCTGGTGCGACTCGACCGACCAGATGCCGTAGAGGGCACCGGCCGGCACGTCGTACTTGTCAGCCACCTGCTTGATGAGCGTCTTGGAGACGCCACCGGCAGGCGGCAGGTCGGGCTGGGTGAGGTCCAGGACCGGGAACTCCGGGGTGGCCAGGCGGTGCAGGGTCTCGTCAGAGAGGCGGTTATCCTCGGGCAGGGCGTAGTGCACCGCGCCGATCACGGCAGAAGTCATCACCACGGCGGCGGACAATACGATCTTCATAAACTTCCTTTCGCCCTATCCTGGGCTCATTTGTTGGACTGCAGGCTATAAAAGAACAACCGATTAAGATAACACAAATGAGCCGTTTTGTCAAGGGTAAGTCGACCTTAAACTAGAAATAATTTGGCTCAAATAAGCCAAATTACGCAAAACATGAAAACCAGCAATACAAAAACCGGCCGTTTAGGCCGGAAAGACGGGCTAACGACCGCGCCGCGTGGATCGCCGACGCGGCGAATCAGGCAGGGCGAAGCGCAGCAGCAGGTTGAGGCCGACGACGACCGGAAATGTGGCCACGTCGTAAGCCAGACGGTACCGGCCGCTCAAGCGCTCGCCGACGCGCAGCATCACGAGCGCGACGACCGCGGAGCCGACCAAAACCGCCTCGGTAATCTCGGGGAAAGGGTCGTGGCCGTCTTCTTGATCCATGAGCAGTCTCCTTCAGCGGTAAGAATCATGCGGCAATGAACGGAGCGGAGCTTAGCCTAAATATATCGCCGCGTCAATCATGGATGCCGGCACCGCGTAAAAGAAAAACCGACCTTCACGGTCGGTCAGGTCTGCGGATCGGGCGGCAGGACCAGGTAGGCCAGGAGCGGCGCGGTCGGGGCCTTGGCGTGCAGGACCGGAGCGCAGATCAGCGGATCGCGCAGGTCGAACCGACGGACCATCTCCAGGTAGACGTCGCGGTAGACCAGCTTGGCCGGCGGCGCGCGCAGGATGGAATAGGCCGCCACCTGCTCGAGCAGGACCGGCGCAATGACGGCACCGTGCAGGAGCAGGCGGTAGAGTTCGCCATAACGCTCCGGCGCAATCGCCCCCATCTCCTCCAGGCCGCAGCCGCAGCAGAGGCGGAAGGGCGGCATCAGGTCGCGCACGTACCAGACGCCGTCGGCCTGGCGGTCGAACACCGCGTCGCCGCGGACACCGACCGTGAGTTCGTGGCCGCAGGCGGCCTGCAGCTCCTGGCGCAGGCCGCGCTCGCGGTCCGAGAGCGTCTGCAGGCGCTGTTCGCACTCCTGCCGTTCGCTCTTCGTGGCCATGATCCGTTCGCGCAGTTCCAGCTGACGTCCTTTCGGCGTAGCCATGCTGCCTCCGATGTAAAAGGACGAAGTAAGTATGATGCCGCGCTTGGCAAATGACAACGGGGCGGAATTAAGAGAGAGAAAGAGAGATAGAGAGAGAGATTGGCG
>JAKAKZ010000033.1 GCA_021824285.1 bacterium | reverse complement strand
GTCTCCTGCACGGTCCGGACCGCCTTGCTGAAATTCACCGGCGCCCCGATCTTGATAGCCGTCGCGATCGTGTCGGCCTGCACCGTCGCAGGACGCCAGCCGCTCCGGAAGGCCTGCGCGAACGGGGCCGCACCGGCCGCCTGCACGACGGCGATGCGCGGCGTTTTCCTGATCCAACCTAGCGCCCGCGCTTCGCGAAGCGCTTTGCCGAAGGCGGCGGTGTTGCCCAGATTCCCGCCTGGCACGACGATCCAGTCGGGCGGATTGTCCCACCCCATCTGCTCGAGCAGCTCCCAGATGATGGTCTTCTGGCCCTCCAGCCGCACGGCATTGACCGAATTGAGGACCGTGAGCCCCAACTCCTCGCGGCTGTCCATCACCAGGCGCAGGGCGGCGTCGAAATCGCCGCGGATCATGATGGCCACGGCGCCGTAGGCCAAGGACTGCGCGACCTTGCCGTGCGCTGTCCCCTTCTCGGAGATCAGGATCACCGCCTTGAGCCCGGCGAGCGCGGCGTAGGACGCCACCGCGGCCGCGGTATTGCCGGTGGAGGCGCAAACCACGGCCTGGGCGCCGTTTTTTCTGGCCCAGCTCATGGCCGCGGTCATGCCGCGGTCCTTGAACGAGCCGGTCGGGTTCTCCCCCTCGTGCTTGAAACGCACGCTATCCATGCCCAACCAGGCGTTCGTCCGCGGGAAACGGTAGAGGCGCGTATGCCCTTCCTGTCGCGTAACGATCTCGTCAGGCGAGAGTTCCGGCAGGACGAATTCCCGGAAGCGCCAGACGCCGCTCCGGTCGGCTTCGTGCCGCGGCGCGGCGCGGCGTGCCCGAAACAGTTCCAGCGCATCGCGGCGCGACGCCACGAAACCGTGCTCCACGTCGAGCAAACTGCCGCAAACGCAATACACGCGCTCGCCGCGGAATTCGTATTCGGCCGTGCAAGTGACGCATTTATAGACGGACATAGGACTTTGGTCGGTAACTGATATCCCTATATCAGCTGCGTGCCTGGCGCTCCGAAACGGCTGATCAGAATATCGGCGTCGACGCCCTGACTGCGCCACGTTTGACGCATGGCCCGTCCCGTACGCTCGGCCGCGGCGCGTGTGCCGGCGACGGCGAAGACCGATGGACCGGCTCCGGAGATGGAAAGTCCAGCCGCTCCGTTTGCCAAGGCGGCCGCCTTCACGGCGGCATAGCCCCGTATCAGCTTGGCGCGCACCGGCTCGACCACGGTGTCGCCCATGAGCGCCCGACCGAAGAGCTTCAAATTGCCGGTATAGAGCGCGGCGACCAATCCGGACGCGGCGCCTACGTTGGCCGTTAAGGAACAACGGGGCACAGACCGGCGTAACGCCGCGCGCGCCTGGCGCGTCGGCAATTCCAGGTGCGGATGCGCGATGGCCACCCACCAGCGCGGCGGTGACGGCAGCGGCATGATTTCCAGCGGTTCCTGGAATGTCAGAAGCGTGAAGCCGCCGGAGATGGCTGGCGCCACATTATCGGCGTGCGGCGTGCCGCAGGCTGCCTTCTCTCCGAGCCTCGCGAAGCCGACCAGATCCATTTTGCCGTATGGACGCGTCAGCAGGGCATTGACGGCCATGGCCGTGGCGGCCGCAGAAGCGGCAGAAGATCCTAGGCCGCTGCCGAGCGGCAGGCCTTTAGTCAGGTAAAGTTCTGCACCGAATCGCGCCCGGGCTGCCCGGAGCATCGCCTGCGCCACGACAGTGACGACGCAATGCGGACCGGAGCGCGGCAGGTGGCCACCATCGCCCTCGACCCGCACCAGACGAGCGCCCGGCCGCTCAGCACGCCGGGCTTCCACCGTATCGCCAGCGCCCGCCAGGGCGAAGCCGAAGACGTCGAAACCCGGTCCGACATTGGCGACTGTGGCTGGAGCGAAGGCTCGCGCTGTTTTCTTGGGCATAACTGCGGGTTTGAGGCCGTTAATACGGCCATCCATGGATCACAGCAGCCCTTCCGCTGCCAACAGTTCCGCGTCCGCGATGGCCGCACCGGCCGCACCGCGCACCGTATTGTGGGACAGCAGGACGAACTTGTGCTGCAGGACAGGGCAAGCCCGCAGCCGGCCCACCGTAATTGCCATGCCGTTACCGGTCGCGCGGTCCACCCGCGGCTGCGGCCGGTTCTGCTCTTCACGGTAGACGATAAATGGCACTGGCACGCTCGGCAGCTTGTGTTTCGCCACAGCCGGCGTGAAATCCCGCCAGGCCCGCAGCACCTCTTCTGCCTGCGCCGCATGCTCGAATTCCACCGAGACGCACTCCAGATGGCCGTCGCGCACATGGACACGGTTGCAGTGCGCCGAAACAGTCACTGCGGCGTTCCGGAATCCCTCCGCCCCGTGCGAACCTAGGAGCTTCAGGGTCTCGCTCTGCAGTTTCTCCTCCTCGCCGCCGATGTGCGGGATGACGTTATCGAGGATATCGAGCGACGGGACTCCGGGATAGCCGGCGCCGGAGATCGCCTGCAGCGTGGTCACGAGAACTTTTTTGAGCCCGAAGGCGTCCGCCAGGGGCTTTAGGGCACAGACCAGCCCGACGGTGGAGCAGTTGGGGTTCGTGACGATAAAACCTTTTTTCCATCCCCGTTTCTCCTGCTGAACCCTGATCGCGGCCAGGTGCTCCGGGTTGACCTCCGGGATGAGGAGCGGCACATCTGACTCCATGCGGTGGTTCTTCGCGTTCGAGATGACCGGATAGCCCGCAGCGGCGAAAGCCTCCTCGATCCCGCCGGCAACGCTGTTGTCCAGGCCGGAAAGCACGAAATCACAGTCGAGCGGCGGCTCGCACCTCCGCACCGTCGTGCCGGCGAATATTTCCGGCATGGGCGTATCGAGGTTCCAGTGGGCCGCTTCGCGGTAGCTCTTGCCGGCGGACTGCTCCGAGGCGGCGAGCGCGGTGACTTCAAACCAGGGATGGTTTTCGAGCAGGGCCAGCATGCGCTGGCCGACCATGCCGGTGGCGCCGAGCACGCCCACCCGATAGCGTTTGACGGACATAACGGATAAAGGTTGAAAATTATAATTATGATTCAAGACTCGCGTGCGGCGCGCAGAATGTCGCCGAAGACACCGGCAGCCGTGACCTCCGCGCCTGCGCCCGGACCGCGGACGACGAGCGGCGCCGTATCATACCGCCGCGTGCGGATAACAAACATGTTCTCTGGTCCGGATAACGCGGCAAAAGGAGAGTCCGGGGACTCCGAGCTCAAGCCCACCGCAATTCCTTGGGGGTTGGCGGACAAAAGATACCGCAGCCGCTTTCCTTCGCGCGCCGCCGCGGCGAACTGCGCGTCGAATCTTGCGGAAGCGGAAGGCAGCCGTTCCAGGAATGAGGTGGGGTCGCCGGCTTCGAGCCCGGACGGAATGAGGCTATCGACGCGGATATCAGACAGCTCGGCCACGGACCCGAGCGACCGCGCCAAGATAAGCGCCTTACGGGCGACATCCATGCCCGAGAGGTCATCGCGCGGGTCCGGTTCAGTGAAACCCATCCGCTTGGCCTCGCTGACCGCCGCGGCGAAACCAAGACCGGCTTCGCACGACGAACAGATGAAGCCGAGCGTGCCGGAAGCGGCGGCACGTATCTCCAGGATCTTATCGCCCGTTTCCCGTAATTCCCGAATCAGGGAAATGACGGGCAGGCCGGCACCGACTGTGGCCTCGCGGAAGTAGCGGCCGCTGCCAGTCAGCCGGTCGAAGTCGGCCTGGGGGCCGGTCGTCGGCTTCTTGTTGGCCGTGATGACGCTCCAGCCGCGCTCGAGCAGCGCCGAATGATCGCTGCCGCTTGTCGCGGCAGTCAGGTCTACCGCCGCGCTCGGCACGCCCGATTCTGGTACCGCCAGGGCACCAGCTGCCGTCCATGACGGAGCGGGTTCGATAATCTTCACTGCCGACGGGACAGATCCATCAGCCAAGGACCGGAGTTCTGACGGGCTGAAACCCGCAGATGAAACACAAAGCCGTCCGCGGTCGGCCACGGCCCGTACGCGAACGGTCACGTTTCCGGCGGGCCATTCCGCTGCCGCCAACTGCCGCAGCAGCGCGCGGCCGACGTTGCCGCGGCCGAAGACGACAAGGTTCAGATCGCGGGAGCGCATACGTTCAGCCGGTCAAGAGCGAATTCGGCGTGCAGGGCACGCAACGACCTGTCCATCTCCTTCTGGTCGACGATAAAGGAGATATTCAGTTCGGAAGATCCTTGGGCAATTGCCAATATGTTCACGCCGGCGGCACCGGTGGCGGCGAAGACCTTGGCCGCGGTGCCGGGCCGGCCCTTCATCCCCTCGCCCACCGCGGCGATCGCCGCGACACCGTCGCGCACGCCCACGGACTGCACGGCCCGCATGGAAAGCTCGTCCTTGAGCCGCTCGCGCAGGACAACGGCGAACCGCTCGGCATCCCGCGATTCGGTGACGAGGCAGATGCTCTGTTCGGAGGAGGCCTGGCTGATCATCAGGATATTCACGCCCAGCTGGCCGGCGGTCTCGAAGACCCGGGCCGCGAAGCCCGTGATGCCGGCCATGCCCTTGCCCGCTACCGTGACGAGCGCCAGGCCCTTGCGGCCGGACACCACTTTGACGCCGTGCGGCGTCGGCACGCCCGAGTCGGCAATGAGCGTGCCTGGACGGTCCGGCGCGAAGGTGTTGCGCAGGCGGATAGGTATGCCCTTTTCCATGACCGGAGCCATGGTCAGCGGATGCAGCACCTTGGCGCCGAAGAAGGACATCTCCGCCGCCTCGTCGTAACTGACGCGGGAGAGCAGGGCCGCCTCGGGCACGGCTTTCGGATCCGCGGTCAGCACGCCATCAACCTCCTTCCAGATCCAGACTTCTGCCGCGCCGAGCGCGTGCGCCAGGATGGTCGCCGAGTAGTCGGAACCGCCGCGGCCCAAAGTGACCGTCTCGCCGTCCGGTCGGCGCGCGATGAAACCGGTGACGATCACGACGCGATCCACGGCCAACGGCCCGATCAGCGCGCGGGCCTTGGCTTCGGTACGGACCAAGTCGGCACCGGCATTCCCGAACGCTCCTTCCGCCACGACGCAGTCGCGCGCGTCCACAGCCGCAGCCGAACAGCCGCGGGCGCGCAGCACGGCAGCGAGAAGCGGCGCGGACAGACGCTCCCCGACCGAGACGATCAGGTCGGACGAGCGGCCGGACAGCTCGCCGAGTCCGGCGACGCCGCGCAGGGTCCGTTCCATCTCCGCAAGCGTCGCCGTCAGGAAGGCGCCATATTCGGCCGCCCCCTCGCCGCCCAGGAGACCATCCGCCATCTCCAGGTGCCGGGCGGCTAGGGCGGCCAGCCCCGCAGACAGCCCATCCTCATCCCCTCTTTTCGCGGCCGTTGCCAGCCCCAGCAGCTGATCCGTGACGCCGGACAGGGCGGAAACGACAACGACAATCTCGCCGGCCGCCACCCGGCTGCCCGCGATGATATCCGCGGCCGCGACCATGGCTTCGGGTTGGCCGACGGATGAGCCGCCGAACTTCATGACAATCATATTTTTCCGGCCTTGCGGCCCTTAATAACGAAAGACCCCGCGGTCGCGGGGCGTTGGTGGCTGATGGTCTTGGGCCATGCACCGACTACCCCGCGGAAAGCGTGGTCGTAGTCGACGTGGTCGTGGTGACGGTCGCCGTCAGGCTGTGCATAACGCAGGAAGCATAACAGGCGGCGCGCGGGCCGACAAAAAATATTATGTGGATAAGATTTTCAACCCTAACCCAGCAGCGGCATGAGGCCATGAACCGCCAGCATCCACGTGCCGAGAGCTGTCCCGTACAGTCCGATGGCCGCCTGGCACCAGCGGCCGTAGCGGTGCGCCGGCGAGGTCCACATGGCGAGAGGCCGCGCCATCAGTCGGCTGACGGTCGCCATGCTGATCGTCGCGCCCAAACTGAAGATCAGCAGGTACAGCACGCCGGTGCGCGCGGAATCGACGGTCGTGAGCACGAGCAGGGTGATGGCGCCGCTGCCGGCCAACCCGTGCAGGACACCGACGAAAAAGGACACGACGCCACGCCGTCGGTCGAAGAAATGCGTATGCAGCGGGCTGTCCTCGGCCGTGCGGTTACGCAGACGGAGTACGCGCAAACCTAAAGTCATGAGCGCCGCGCCGACCGATGCTTCAAAAAGATCGCTGATGCGCTCCGGCACGGAAACGCGGGCCATAAGAACGATGAACCCGGCCGTCAGAATCGAAGTGGAGTGACCCAAACCCCAGAGTGCCCCGACGCGCATCGCTTTCCGAGGATTTCGCTCTGATGTGACGATAGCCGAAACCGCGGCGATGTGGTCCGCATCGAAGGCGTGCGCCAATCCGAGGGCGAGACCGGAAAGCAGGATGGTAAGTTGGTTCATATGGTAAAGCGCGGAAATGATACCATGCTCTTCGGATTCCTGCCGAGGCGCGGCTGCCACGCCGAGCGGCGCAATCGCGGCCTAGGCAAAGCACAAAAAAAACCGGTCCAGATGGACCGGCAGAAGTCAGCGATCGAGAAACCGGAAGCGGGCGCGGACCGCGTAATGGTCGGAGAGGCTGGAGACGACATGAGACTCCGGCCCGCCAAGCCGAACTGTCTTGTCCATCAGCCGCTCGACGCAGAGCGCTTCGAGCTCCGGTCCGCCGGTTCGGTTCCGGAAAAGCACGTGGTCGATAAGCTGTCCCGACCGCTTGCCGTACAGGGTATTGTCCGGGCAGAGCGTGCAGAACGGCGGTTTGGCCGCGGCTGCGGGGCTGGAATAGCCGAGCACATGCGCGTAATCCCAGACTGCCGTGTCCTGGCCTTCCAACCCAGGCCCGTCCGGGCCGAAATTCATGTCGCCGGCCAAGATGATCGGCCGATTCTCGGCCCGATTCCGCAGACGTTCGGCCGCGATCACGAGCTGGGTCCGAAGTTCATCTCCCCAATCCGCGAACATCGGATTCGTCGGCTGGCCGTACTGACGCGATGAGAGATGGGTGCAGCCAACCTCGATCTGCCGACCGTCCGGCAGGTTCATCGTCGCCATGAGCACGATGCGGTTGGCCGAACTCGAAGGCAGCTCGACGGTCTCCGGATTGGTGAGCGGGTGGCGCGACAGCATGATGACGCCGTT
This sequence comes from bacterium, assembly GCA_021824285.1. Lineage (GTDB taxonomy): Bacteria > Patescibacteriota > Patescibacteriia > SG8-24 > SG8-24 > JAKAKZ01. The sequence goes on along the minus strand of JAKAKZ010000033.1, from coordinate 7,448 downwards.
CGAGCCGTGGTAGAAACGTGAGGCTCCCTTTCCGGTGCAGGTCGCCCTGATTTCCGCGGCCGGATGGCCGACTGACGCGGCGGCGCAGTTGAAGCAGGGACGATCGAAAATGTAGAGCTTCAGCAGCGCGGGCCGACAGGCTACCACGGCGCAGATGGTCGTATCCTCGGCCGAGGTTCGGGGGCACTTGTCGCGCACGCATTCCTCCAGGCCGTCGAGCGCGCCGGATGCGCAGCGGTCCTCGCCGCTCTCGTTGTGGCCGCGCGTATCCGAGGTCAGGACCTGATTCGCCGGACGTCCGAAGGCGGCGATGATGCTGGCGGCATCCTCCGGCCGCCAGACCTCCTCCAGGCAGACGAGGTCATCGTCCGCGAACTCCCGCACCGCGGCCGCGGCGACCTCCGGTGCCCGAAGTGACGCCATCTCGTTGATGCCCGGGGCCAGCGCGGTGTTGAAAGTCACCACGCTAAAGGAGTCACCCACGGGAGCGCAGACGGCGGGCACCGTCGGCAGGGGCGAATAATGCGGCGTACGGGCGCAGGCGGCCAGAAGGCAGAGCAGAACAAAGGCGGTCTGACGCATCTAGACTCCGATACATATAAAGAACGTTATCGTCACCGTACAGGGACGCCGGACGTACTTGCAAGCCGACACCGGCCAAAGCTGGCCAGAACCGCTTCCTTAAGGCAAAATATGCAGGATATGGACCGATTGAGCGACATCCGACGCGAACTGCGCCAGGCGGCCGATCCGGCAAAAGCCAGACTGCTCGCCGGGTTCTTCAAGATCGGACCCGGCGAATACGGGGCCGACGACCGTTTTCTCGGCGTCATGGTCCCGGAATCCCGCCGCATCGCCAAACGCCACGGCGGCGCACCGTTGGCGGTACTCGACCGGCTGCTCGGCTCCGCTATCCATGAGGAGCGGCTGGTAGCGCTGCTGATTCTCGTCGACCGTTACGCCGAGGGCGACGCCAAAACCAAAACGGATGCCTACCGGTTCTACGTCAGCCGCTTTTCGCGCATAAACAACTGGGACCTTGTTGACCTGTCGGCACCGAGAATAGTCGGGCAGCATCTTCTTAACCGTTCCCGTACGCCGCTGCACCGCTGGACGCGCTCACGGCATCTCTGGACCAGGAGAATTGCCGTCATCGCGACTTTGGCCTTCATCGCGCACCGCGACTTTGCGGATACCCTGGCGATCGCCGACCGACTGCTCGCTGACCGCCACGACCTGATCCATAAGGCCGTGGGCTGGATGCTGCGTGAGGTCGGCAAACGCTCGGTAGCGGAACTGGAGAGTTTCCTGAAGCCGCGCTACCGGCGGATGCCGCGCACCATGTTGCGCTACGCCATCGAACGCTTGCCGGAGCGGCGGCGGATCGCTTACCTGAAGGGTAAAATATGAAAACCGACAAGCCTTCGCGCCGCAAGAAACCGTCTGCCGCCGGAATCGTCTGTTCCGAGTGGGCTGCCTTGCCGACCGCGGCAGGCCCGTGGCGCATCTTCGCTTTCCGCGAGCGTGCCGAACGCCGTTCCGCGAACGCCCATGTCGCGCTGGTCTGCGGCGACATCGCCGGAAAGGCGCGTATCCCCGTGCGGATCCACTCCGAATGCCTCACCGGCGACGCCTTCGGTTCCAAGAAGTGCGATTGCGGTCCGCAGCTCAAGCTGGCCATGCGGCTCATCCGACGCATCGGCCGTGGGATGGTCATCTATCTCCGCCAGGAAGGACGGGGCATCGGCATTTTCGACAAGGTGCGTGCCTATCATCTGCAGGACCAGGGTGCGGACACGGTCGAGGCCAACCGACTGCTCGGGCTGCCCGTGGACGCCCGCGACTACCGAGCGGCCGCCGACCTTCTCCGTCTGCTCGACATCCGCTCCGTCCGGCTCCTGACGAACAACCCCGACAAGATAAAATATCTCCGCCGCGCCGGCATCAGGGTAAGCGAGCGTTTGCCGCTCATCACGAGACCGACTAAGGAGAACCGCGGCTATCTGCGCACCAAGAAAAGCAGATTACGGCATGCCCTGTGACGGCGGGAGCCTGACAGCCATGCCTGCCGCGCCGATTGACGGGCGGCTCACCACCTGCCAGAATGACGTAATCGCTTTTTCTACAGGAGACGGACGATGGACCTTCCCAAAGCACTGCTGATCGAAGTCGTCGAACGCCACGGCCGCAATTTTTTCCTGGCGCCAGTCCGCCTGGCGCCAGGCGGCCAGCCGGACGGCTCCGGTGAACTGCACGCCAAGCTTTTGGCGGACAGCTTCGAGTCGTATGGGCGATTCGGGCGCTTGGAGGACACGCCGTACGTCCTCTACCGTCAGGGTAACCCCGTGGAGACCGGCATGCTGACTTACCTCGGCGGACAGTCGGACGGCTACTATGTCTCGTCCGGCTTCGGTCCAGCCGGACGCCGGAGCCCGCATTGGCTCCACGCGACCGACTTTATGCCGGGCGACGCGCTTGTGTTCCTCCGCCTGCCGAAAAGCTGACCGCGCCAGTGAGGGTCCGTAACTTCAAAACCGCGTCCGAAGACGCGGTTTTTGCTTGCTGGAACCATGCCTCCTAGCCGAATTCCGTCCGTTCCGGAGATTTCTTGATTATCCGGAAGGCTTCTTCCGCCGTATCCACCAGCTCGTAGATTTTCAGGTCCTCCTTGTCGATCGCGCGGTACTCCGTCAGGACCGTCTTCTCGATCCATTCGAGGAACGGCGTCCAGAATTCGCGGCCGACCAGGATCATCGGGATCTTCACTGAAATTTTCTTGCACTGAATCAGGGTGATGAGCTCGGTCAGCTCGTCGAGCGTGCCGAAACCGCCCGGAAAATAGACGTAAGCCTGGGCGGCGTAGGAGAGCATCACCTTACGGACGAAGAAGTAATGGAAAGCCACGCCTTTCTCGACGTAGGGATTAACGCGGGCCTCGAACGGCAACTTGATGTTCAGGCCGAAGGAATCGCCGGGGCTGCCGCCTTCCGTGGCGCCGCGGTTGCCGGCCTCCATGATGCCCGGACCGCCGCCCGTGATGACGCTGTAACCGCCGTCCGTGAGCATTTTGCCGAGCTTGCGGGCTTCCTTGTACCAGTGGTTGTCTTCCGTAAAACGCGCCGAACCGAAAAACGTGACGCATTTCCTCACTTCGGCCAGGAAATTCCAGCCGTCCACGAACTCCGCCATGATGCGGAAGACGCGCCAATGGAACGACGAGCGGAAGTCTTTCTCGTGTTCGATAATCGGCAGTTCCTTGGCCGGAACGTTCAGCTCCTCGTGTGTGAGGCGGCTTTTTTTCTTGGTCATAGGATACGGTTAAGGTCGTACCCCGTGATGTTACCATACCGCGCCTCTACTTTCCTTCTTGGCGGTCGCAGAACAAAATCATCGCCTGCCGCAGGAATGCCGGCAGGTCGGGATGGAATTTCGCGTAGTTGGCCGCGAAGCGCGGATCGCTTACGTACAGGTCGCCGAGACCGCGGTAGATCTTCAGGAGCGGCCAGGACTGATCGTAGAATTGGGTAATATGGCGGAAGTGGCGTTCCACGGCCGCCTGCACGGCCGCGCTGTCCGGTGCCTGATCCGCCGCGCCGGCCAAAGCCTTAGAGATCTCGATACCCTCGGCTTTGATGCGCGCCAATTTTTCCGGCCCCCACGAGCGGACGATGGCCGCAGACTTCGCGTAGGCGTCCTTGCCCCATCGCTCCTCGACTTCGGCCCGATACGGGTCATTGTTCGGATCAAAAATATCCATAGATCCAGGCGACATCACTCGCCGGCCGCCAGACCGGCCGCGCGGCCCGTGGCCCACGATGCCTGGAGGTTGAAACCGCCGGTGAAGCCGTCGATGTCCAGGAGTTCGCCCGCGAAAAATAGCCCCGGCACGAGCTTGGACTCCATGGTGCGCTGGTCCACCTCCGCGAGATCCACTCCTCCGGCGGTGACGAACTCTTCGCCGGCGTCGCGGCCGATGACCGAAAGCGGCAGGCCTTTAAGCCAGGCGGCCAGGCGGCCATAGTCGGCATCCGATATTTCGGAGGCATGACGCTGCGGATCCAGTTTCAGTTCGCGACAGGCCAGGCTGGCGAGCGATTTAGGCATGAAGAAATCCAGCACGTTCACGAGTGCCTTCTTGGGGTTCTGTCGGCCGGATGCGGCGATTCGGTCGCGCAAGTCCTCAAGTTTCTCGTCCGGCCGCAGGTCGATGAGAATCTTCATCGGCCGTTCCGGGCCGTACTTCTCGTAGGCGCATTGGCTGGAGACGGCAAAAACCGCCGGGCCAGTCACGCCGCGGTGGGTGAAGAGAAACGGTCCGGTAAATTCGTATTCGCCCCTTTCGCCAGCGGTTATCGTCGCTTTCGGCACGGCGTAGCCGGCCAGCTCCCTGATCCACGGCTCACGCACGTAGAAGGCGTTGAGGCTCGGGGCGAGCGGCGTGATGCGATGCCCCAAGAATTCGGCGAAGGCGTAGCCGTCGCCCGTGGAGCCGGTGTGGCGGAAAGCCTGACCGCCGGTCGTGAGGATGAGACGGTCGCAATCCAGGGTATCGCCGTCCTTAAAAGTCAGCCGGAAGCCGGTGCCCTGGCGCGTGACCGTAGTTACCTGACGATTGAGCAGAATACTCACTTTGGAGGCCGCGAACAGCCGTTCGAACACCCCCACGATGTCGCGGCCGTCGTTCGATTTGGGAAAGACCCGCAGGTCAGCCTCGGCCTTAAGCGGCACGCCGCGCTCCTCGAACCAGGTACGGACGGTCCACGGCGGGAAGGCGCGCATCGCGGAATTCAGGAACTTGCCGCCGCGCGGGTAGCGCTTCAGGACCTCTCGGATATCGCGCAGTCCGGTCGTGACGTTACAGCGACCGCCGCCGGAGATCATCACTTTCTTGCCGAGTTCGGCGTTGCGGTCGATGAGCGTCACCTGCAACGTGGGGTTGGCTTCGAGAGCGGCCGCGGCCGCCATCAGGCCCGCCGCGCCGCCGCCGATAATCGCGATCCGCATAAGTAGATGAAAACCGGGCGGCCCGCGCCCGGCATCCGTTTTAGAGCTTACCCAGGTCTAGTTCCGTATCGATCCGCACCTGCGAGACGAAATCCGGGATGTGGCTCACCATAAGGAGCGCTCCCTCGTAGGCGTTGAGCGCCTTGGCGATGACGGGCAGGTGGCGGAAATTGATGTGGTTGGTCGGCTCGTCGAGGATGAGGAGCCCCGGACGCATGAGCACGAGGCGGGTGAAGGCCAGAAGGCCCTTCTGCCCCTCGGAGAGGTACTTGATCTGGTTGCCGAGCGCCTTGCCGTCCAGGAGGAAGCCGGCCGCGACCGAACGGAGCTTGGTCTCGTCCTTCTGCTGCATGGCGTCCCAGAGGCAGTCGTAGGCCTTCTGCTCGAAGTCCAGCATGCCGAAGTCCTGGCGGTAGTAGCCGACGCGCACGCCCTCGCCGATGGTCGCGCCTTCGGCCAGACGCGCGTAGATTTTTTCAAGCAAAGTGCTCTTGCCCACGCCGTTCGGGCCGGAGAGCAGCATATGGGTGTTGCGGCGCAGCTCGAAATCCACCTCCTTGGTGACCGGCTCGCCGTCCTTCACGATGCCGACGCTCTTGATGGTCAGGATCTTGCCGTCGAAGAACGGTGCGAACTCCTGTACCGGAATCGCGAACTCGCGGATGGTCTTGTCCTCCTGGCGCTCGTCCACCATGCTCTCTTCCGCCTCTTCGGCAGCCTCGCGCATGCGCTTCGCGACAAGACGCAGCTTGCCGCCCTTGTGGGCGAAGACCTCGGCCTGTTCGCGCTTCTTGCGGATTTCCGACTCGGCGCGCGCGTTCTGCATGCGCTCGCGCTCGATGCGCTCGGCGATCTCCTCCACCACGTTCAGGTAGTTGCCGACGTACTGTTCCACGGTGTGCGTGCGCGCGTCGAGGTAAAGCACGCCGTCGGTGAAGGCGTTCAGGAAGTCCGCGTCGTGCGAGATGACGATGACCGTCTTCTCGTACATCATCAGAAACCCGGTCAGGTGCTCGATGCCGGCCTGATCCAGGTTGTTGGTCGGCTCATCGAGCAGCAGCACGTCCGGATCCTGGATGAGCGAGTATGCGAGCAGGAGACGCGCCTGCTGGCCGCCGGAGTGCTGGCGGAGCTTCTTGCCCGTATCGGTCTTCAGGTTCACGGCATCAAGCACGTCCGCGATGCGCTTATCGAGATTGTAGGGTACCGGGTCGAAGGTGCCGGCGAACCAGTCGCGTACGGTCAGATCCAGCTGGTCCGGCGGGATGACCTGCTTGGCGATGCCGACCTTGGCATCCGGCGGCGTCAGGAAAATCTTGCCGGCCTTCGGCTGATTCTCGCCGAGGATGAGCTTAAAGAGCGAAGTCTTGCCTGCGCCGTTCTGGCCCATGAGCGCCACGCGCGAACCGTTACGCACGCTGAAACTCGCCTCATGCAGGATAGGCTTGGTCTCGCCGTAGTCGAAAGTCACTTCCTGGAACCGCAGGACAACGCTGTCATTAGCCATAATACGGGCGATACTATCGGTTTTTGACGGGGTTGTCAATCGGGCTAGCTGCAGACTTAAGTCAAATAAGATACTGGACTCAAATTCGTATTTTTACACAAGTTTTTCGGTTTTACCTCTTGCCTTACCTACACCACCGACAATCCTATTTCTGAACCAGCCATTAAAATAACAGAGGTAAATCAATGCCAATGAATCAATAATTGAAATTAGCACCTTATGATTTTCAATATATTTAACGTTCGCCACAGCAACAATTTGGCTGACAATAAGCGATAAGATAGCAAATGCTATCGAAAAATAGCTCCAACTCTCTGGGCCCCTCTTCACGGTTATAAACCCACTTGAAAAATTATCCTTTAAAAAGCCAACAAAAACTAAACACAGCAACAAAAACTCAACAGACCAGAACAAATATAAATCTGACAACAAATCAAATGTCATAGTACTTTATTCTATTTAAACAACGACGTCACGTCCTCGGGACGGAAGGTCTGGAGTTGGGCGGTCTGGTCCGCGGTCATGCTGGAGGAGATCAGGGCAGTCAGGCCCCAGGCGAGCGCGCCGGAGATGGCCGTAAGGATCAGGCAGATTTTGGCCACACGCCTCCCCTCCTCGCGGCCGCTGAACCAATACCAAGCGGCAAAAAACAGCCCCAAGGGCGGCAGGGTCACGGAAACAATGTAAGCCCGGCTGCGCTTTTTCTGCGCTATCTCCTCGCGCCGCGACTGCTCGAGCGCGTTAATCATCAGCGCGGCCACGTTGATGTTCTTGTTCTTGTCGCCCAATTCCTTGTATTGGGCGATTTTAGCGGAGACGCTTTGTTCGCTTTCCATATGTATACATTATAGCTTGCGCGTGGGGCAAAATCGAGAGAGAGAGAGAGAGAGAGAGAGAGAGAGAGAGAGAGAGAGAGAGAGAGAGAGAGGTGTGAGGG
>JAKAKZ010000032.1 GCA_021824285.1 bacterium | reverse complement strand
CGCACCGGGTAAAGGCCAGCGGACATGTCCAGAAGATCTTCCAGCCGGATGAGCTGCTTGAGCTTCGGGCGGTCGGCGTGGTTGGGGTGCAGCAGGACGTAAGTCGCGAAGGCCACATCCTGATCGGAGTCGTTGACGTAAATTGTCGCCGACGGCTCACCGTCCTCCTGCAGGCGCTCGTAAAGGCCCATCTTCACGAGAATGAGCGCCTGGTCGCAGGACGACCGCGTGGCGAACCGATCCACGTCCTCGTGGTGGTTGATGTTGATGCGCAGGCCATCCTTCGTGGCCTGTGGCCGTCCGGAGCAATAGCCGTCCAGGGCGATGCTGCGCGTCGGATACTCCTGAAACTTTTTCCACGTTACCGTCCGGCCGGGCCGACAAACGAGGCGTAGGGGCATATCGGGGCTGATTATAGGCATTTTGGGGGTAGGAGGTAAAGAGGCTGTTGCGGAGATGCGAAGATGCGGAGATACGGAGAATTGGCAATAACTCCGACTCACTACTCCGTATCTCCGTCTCTCCGCACCTCCGTATCTTACTTATATTTACTTGTCCGTCCACGACCGCAATGTTATCCTAGTGGCGATAACGGGCCGCTCTCCGGCCCTCCTACCGCTATGGCCACCGCCCCAGCCCGCAAGCACGAAAAAGACGATGAATTGAGCCTCTTTCCGGAAGCCGCAGACCGCGCCGCGGAAGCTTGGCCGATGGGACAGGATGAGGGCCAGCTGGCCGTGGACGTCTACGAAACCGAGACCGAAATCGTGGTGAAGTCCGCTATCGCCGGCGTGAAGCCCGAAAACATCGACGTTTTCGTGCAGAACGACATGCTGACGATCCGCGGCTCGCGCCATGATGAGGAGACCGTCGAGTCAGGCCGCGCTGTGGTGCGCGAGTGCCACTGGGGCGCGTTCTCCCGCTCACTGATCCTGCCGGTCGAAGTCGATGCCGAACACATCAGCGCCACCCTCAAGGAAGGCATCCTGACCATCCGCATGCCGAAAATCGAACGTTCCCGTCGCATCACGGTCCGCGAACGCTGATGACGGACGATCCGGCCGACCGACCTACCGCAACGAACGATATGACCGCGACAGCAAACGCCAAAAGGAAAAAGAACCGCTCCGGCCGGACGGCTTCTGTTTTGGCGTTCCTGCTGCTGATCCTCCTGCTCACGGCCATGGGCACCTACGGCTACCTGTTCCGCCTAGGCGCGGATGTCATGGCAGAAGGAGTCACGGTCGGCCGCACCGACGTGAGCGGGCTGACCAAGGCGGAGGCGGCCAGGCTCATCACCGAATCCATGGGCGGTTTTCGCCTGACCTTCAGGCTCGACGATAAGACCTATTCGGTGGAAGCCAATAACGTTGACCCGAACGGTGCGCCGCTGGTGCGCTTCCAAGTGGACCAGGCCGTCCAGAAAGCTTTGGGCTTCGGACGCGACCCGAGTTTCGTCGCGGCCACCGCCGCGCGCTTCGCCGCCCTGCTCTCCGGACACACGGTCAGCGTGCCTTTCGAACTCGACCGCAACCGCCTCCTGCGTCTGCTGACCAGCGAATTCGGCGCAGCCGTATCACGTGCCGAGAACGCCGATATCCGGGTCAGCGTCCGCGCAGACGGGACGCCGGACATCGCCATCGCCAAGGAGCGCATCGGGATGACCATCGACTACAGCGCCGCCGTGAACGATGCCCAGGCCCGACTGGAGCGCCTTTCCAACGCGATTATCCCGCTTAGCGCGACACGCGAATACCCGACGATCACCACGGCCGAAGCGCGCTCCGTGAGCGGCGAGGCCGAAGTCATGATGGCCCGTGCGCCGTTCACGATCATGGCCAAAGGAAAGAAATGGACAGTGCCGGCCTCGGCCGTGGCCGATTGGCTGACCGTAGAGCGGCCGGAGGGTGCCGGTGGCCAGGTACAGGTCGGGCTCAACCCCGCCAAAGCTTCCGGCTATCTGGAGAAGAAAACCAACGCCATCCGTATCGCTCCGAAGAACGCGGTGTTCGAGCTGCTGGGCGGCAAGGTGGCGACTTTCGACCCCAGCGAGGACGGCGAGGGTCTCGACCTGCCGAAGAGCATCGCTCTCATCGGGTCGTTCCTGCGCACCGGCAATGGACCTGACGGCCAGGCGGTTGAGCCGCCGCTCGACCTGCCCATCGCGCCCATCAAGCCGGAAATCGACACCCTGGCCTCGAATCCCTACGGCATCAAGGAGGTGATTGGCGTCGGCGACACGAATTTCGCGGGCAGCCCCACGAACCGCCGCCGCAACATCGCCACCGGCGCCAAGGCGCTCGACGGCGTGCTCGTCATGCCCGGCGAGGAGTTCTCGACCATGAAGACGCTCGGCACCGTGGACGCGACCAACGGCTATCTCGAGGAGCTGGTCATCAAGGACAACAAGACGGAGCCGGAATTCGGCGGCGGCCTCTGCCAGATCGGCACGACGACCTTCCGCGCGGTCCTGGCATCGGGCCTGCCCGTGACGGAGCGGCGCAACCACTCCTACCGCGTCCCCTACTATGAGCGGGACGGCAGCGGCCGGAATATCGGACCGGGGAAGGACGCCACCATCTACGACCCGTCGCCGGATTTCAAGTTCAAGAACGACACCGCGGCAGCCATCCTGATCCGCACGGCCATCAAGGGCAACCGCGCCACCTTCACTTTCTGGGGCGCGAAAGACGGCCGCAAGGCCGAGCAGACCGATTCCCGCGTCTGGAACATCAAGCCGCCGCCGCCGAAGAAAATCACCGAGACTGCAGACCTGCCGCCGGGCGTGGAGAAGTGCACGGAGAAGGCGCATGAGGGCTCGGACGCGCAGTTCACCTACACCGTGACCTATGCTGACGGTACGGTGGTGAAGAAGGACTTCTTCAGCCGCTACAGGCCATGGGGCGAGGTGTGCCTGGTCGGCATCGATCCGAACAAACCGCAGCAGTCGGAGGTCACGGTGCCGTCGGCCGATACCGCCGGAGCGGCGGGTAATTAAATGTTCGGTGAGTTTAGGGGTGATGTAAAAAATCGCGTGAAAGCGCGATTTTTTGATGTCTAAGCGTCATGACCTCTACGCTTCTAAACCGCTAAACCTCTACACCCAACAAAAAAAGGACCCTAGTTGGGGTCCTTAAAAGTGAACTCTATCTCCAGGTTGGCCGCTTCCGGTACGGCACCGAGAATGGTCAGCCGCAGGTGCCACAGCGTGGTTTCCAGCGCGGAAAGCGCGATGTGGATGGTGAAGGCCGGCATGACGACGCTAGGATGGGACTCTTCCCACTCCTCACGGAACCACTCCTCGTCGAGCAGGACATGAAGCCGACAACGGACGCGTTCCGGATCTTCCATGACGGCCTGTGCGGACAGCACGCGACGGACGTAAGGCTGAAGACCGGCCGTCCGCCTGATCCGCTCCAGCATTTCTGCCGGCGCGGCTTCGCCAACAAGCAGGGACCGGCTCCGGTTCATCAGCGTGAAGGCCGAGACCGTGATGGCTGCCGCGATGGCGAAGGAGAAGCCAGCGTCCCAACGCCAATCGCCGGTCAGGGCGAAAAGCCCGAAACCGCAGAGCGCCAGCACGGCCGCCGCCATATCCACGCCGTTCTCGACCAGGATGCCGAGCAGGAGCGGGTCGCGCGAGCCGAGCAGTCCACGCCAGGTGACCGTACCGAGCCGCGCCCGGATTTCCTTCCAGGCGCGCCAGAATGAATAACTCTCGGCCAAAAGCGCTATCGAGATGATGGCGATGGCCACGCCCGAGGGCGTCGGCACGCGCCGCAGACGCACGGTCTCCACGCCGTTCAGAGCGGTGAACACGGCGCCGATCAGGAACATGGCCTGCGCGGCCAGGAACGACCAGAAGAAGGTCTCGCGCCCGTGGCCCGCCGGATGGGCGGCATCCGCCGGACGCCGACCGCGCTTGGACCCGATCCAGAGCAGGATCGGATTCAGCGAATCGGCGGTGGAGTGGGCCGCCTCGCCGAAGAGCGATGGCGAGCCGGTCAGGAAGAACGCCAGCCACTTGAGGGCAGTAAGGCCCAGATTCACGGCTAGGGTCACGGCCAGCGCGGCCTTCGTGCCCTGTCCGCCGCCTGCTGGCCCGTGATGGTTGTGGCCCGTCATCGGCACTCCATTCAATCAAAAGAACTGGATGAATCTAAGCCGATGCCGCTCGTTTGGGCAAGCCGCGGAGCCGCCTTGGATACTCGAGCGAGGGAGGTGGCGAGTCAAATCACGTAGTTCTCCGGTCCTCCGCCACTGCGCAACTCCGTATCTTCAAGACAAAAAAACTCCCCAAGCCGCGGGTGCGGCTTGGGGAACGTCGTTTTTCGCGAGGCGCTCAGCGGCGAACGCGCTGTCTCTTCGAGCGGTCCGTGACCATCCCGAGGATCAGCTTGAGGTGCGGCTGGTTGTGCGCGAGCGACTGCAGGGCGCCCATGATGGCGTCGCAGCTCTCGGGCTCCAGGCTCACCTCGACCTTCGTCCCGTCGGCCAGGCGGTAGTGCACCTCCATGGACACGTACGGGTCATCGCTCTTCTTGTCCGAGAGGCGGGTGGTGACGCGCAGTCGCTCGTTGACCGTCTCCTCTTCGCCGTCCAGGCCGTCCTCGTAGCGCTTCTTGAAGACCCCGCCGGAGATGTAGAAGCGGACCGTCTTGCCCGACTGCGCATCCGCGAAGGTCAGGTTCACGCGCGCGCTGGGGAACTCCCCGAGCGGGCAGAACGTGATCTTCACGCGCTGGTCGACCTCGATCGGCACGCTGACGATGGGGAATGCTGGCTTCTTTTCCTCGTTGGCGGACATTTCGTCTGCCTCCCTTCTTCCGCGCCGGTCGGCGCGTCCAGGAAAACGCGGGTGGTGGAAATTCAGGCTCGCGCCCCGCTCGCCACCAGCATGTTGAGCTTGAAGCGCATCACGATCTCGCGCGCCGCGCCGTGCTCGCCGCTCTGGTACATCTGGGCGTGCGCCTTCTCGGCGGCGGCCACGATCTTCTCGCGGGGGAGCTCGAAGTCCTGGGCGACCTGCGCCGCGTTCAGGTACATCCGGCGTTCCATGAGCCAGTCGTAGGCCCGGTCCGGATCGGAAAAACCGATCTTCTGCATCATCGCAACGGCCTCCATTGTTGCCTCCATGTGTTTGAAGGTACTGCCCGAGGTATTGACCTCGCCTGGACGGCTGAAGGACTTCAGCGGGCCGGGCGGGACCAATCCCGTAAGACTTGTGGCGGACTGACAGAAACGGGTAACGCATCAGGATGACATATTTTTATGATTTTGTCAATGGTCTTAACTTGCCTAAGTTTAGCTAAAAAATAGCGAATTTTGGGATAATACGGCCCGCCTGGATGAATGCCAGTCAAAGACTCTTGACATATTTCCCAACATCTGTTAAGGTGCGGTGTTAGTGAAGGGCGAAGGACTTTTCAACACCCCAAAGATTCGCGCTCACGACAAGCATGGGGACTACCTAAAGGGTCTTTCGGGCTCCGGCTCGAAAACTCCTACGGGTAGCACCTTTGAGCGCGACTCCCTGTGGTGTTGAGGGCAACGCCTGAACTGAACGAAAAAACGGCCGGATACGGGCCGTTTTTTCGTTCGTTGCGAGGAGTCCCGCTGGCCGACGCGGCAATCTCAGCCGACCGGATACGGGCCCTTTTTTTCGTTCTTGACCGCAATCGAGTCTACTTGGAGATGATCTTGTCGATGAGGCCGTACTTCACCGCGTCCGCGGCGCTCATGAAGTTGTCGCGGTCCGTGTCCTTTTCGATCTTCTGGAAAGTCTGCCCGGTCTGCTCGGCCAGGATCTGGTTCAGGGCGTCCTTCATCTTCAGGATGCGCTCGGCCCTGATCTTGATGTCCGAAGCCTGGCCCTCGGCTCCGCCCAGCACCTGATGGATCATCACTTCGGCGTTCGGCAGGGCCAGACGCTTGCCCTTGGCTCCGGCCGCGAGCAGGACCGCGGCCATGGAAGCGGCCATGCCGATGCAGATGGTGGAGACGTCCGGCTTGATGTAGCGCATCGTGTCGTAGATGGCGAGGCCGGCCGTGACGGAACCGCCCGGCGAGTTGATGTAGAGCTTGATGTCCTTGGTCTTGTCCTGGCTCTCGAGGAACAGGAGCTGGGCCACGATGATGTTCGAGACGTTCTCGTCGATGGCATCACCGAGAAAGATGATGCGGTCTTTGAGCAGGCGCGAATAGATGTCGTAGGCGCGCTCGCCGTAGGTCGACTTCTCGATGACCGTCGGAATGAGGAAACTGGAGTTGAGGGCGTAGGGATTCTTCATATATAGGGGGTTCGGTGGAAGTATATCGCGGCGGGGTTTGGGGCGCAAAAAACATGGGCATCGCAAAACTGACGATAACTAAAATAGCTCTAAATTGAGCTATTTTTTCGAATATGGCGCTCTAGTCGGCCTCTACCGTCCACCCGTGTTCCCGTTCCGTAATCCGTCCCTTCAGCGAAAACCCGGCGGACAGACGGTGACCGCCGCCGCCCAAACGCTCGGCGAGCGCCGCCACGTTACGCCCCGTAGACCGAAAACTGCCTTTCACCTTGCCGTCGGCGTTCTCCTTGAGCACCAGCACCACCGGCACATCCAAGTAGAGATTCAGGAAATTGGAGACGCCTTCGAGGCTCTCGTCCTCGGCATGGGCGCTGAAATCGCTGCGGAACAGCGCGGTGGAGGCCAGTCCGTGGCGCTCATCGAACTTCAGGCGCGCCAGGATCTGACCCCACAGGCGAAGCGAGGGCAGCGGCCGGTTGCGGATGAGCCGCTTCCACGGCAGCTGGGCACGTGCGCCGGCCTTGAGCAGATCGGCAGCGGCAGCGAAGGTCCGGGCCGAAGTGGCCGGATTGTTGAAGCCGTTGGTGTCGGTCAGGATGCCGGTCAGGAAACAGGTCGCGGCATCGGCATCAATCGGCTCGCCGTTGGAGGAAAAGACGCGGTAGACGACTTCGCTCGCCGAACAGGCCTGCGTGTCCACGGCATTCACGTGTCCGAACATCGTATTGACCACATGATGGTCGATGTTCACGACCTTGATGCCGGGCGGCAGCGCCGCGAAATGGCGGTCCACGCCCGCGTAGGCCAGATCGCCGGAATCCACCACCACGACCAGGTCACGCGGCGCGGCGAACACGGACGGATCATCCGTAATCCGCTCGCTGCTCGGCAGATAGGCATACTGATCGGGAAAGCGGTCGGCGCAGAACCCCTGGACGGCGATACCGCGCTTGGCGAGCACCGTCATAAGACCGCAGGCCGCGCTCAAAGTGTCCCCATCCGGCTTGCGGTGGGAGATGACCAGCACGTTTTTGGCCGCAGTCAGGGCGTGGTGGGCTTGGTGGAAGCGGTGCTTGAGGTCCATAGGGAACGTTTAAGCTTATCAACGGGTTCGGTTTGGGTCAATATTTTAGTGAAAGAATAGGTAATAGTCATAAATACCTGTGCCTCAATCCATTCCCTATTCCCTACCACCTATTCCCTAAAACCAAACTTGCTCTAATCCCCCAAACTGCTACACTTTTTAGGCATAAATCGCGCTTATTTGCGCCCAGAACAGCCCGGCCAACAGACCGTATGCACCTCCAGAAGCTCGAGATCGTCGGTTTCAAGTCCTTCGCGGAAAAATGCCAGCTGGACTTCCTCCCTCCTTCCTCCACCTCTAAGGGCGTGACGGCCATCGTCGGTCCGAACGGCTCGGGCAAATCCAACGTCGCCGATGCCCTGCGCTGGGTGCTCGGCGAGCAGTCGCTCAAGCTGCTGCGCGGCAAGAAAGCCGAGGACGTGATCTTCTCCGGCTCGGAGAAGCGCGCCCGGTCCGGCTTCGCCGAGGTCACCCTCCTCCTGAACAACGAGGACGGCAAAGTGCCGATCGACTATTCCGAGGTCTCCATCAGCCGCCGCATCTACCGCGACGGCGAGTCCGAATATTTGATCAACAAGAACAAGGTCCGCCTGACCGACGTGCAGCTGCTCTTGGCGCAGGCCAGCTTCGGCGCCCGCTCCTATGCGGTCATCGGCCAAGGCATGGTGGACAGCATCCTGGTCGCCTCCCCCGCCGAACGCAAGGAGTTTTTCGACGAGGCCGCAGGCGTGCGCCAGTTCCAACTCAAGCGCCAGCAGTCCGTGAACAAGCTCGAGGCCGCGCGCGAGAACCTCGCCCAGGCCGAGATGCTCATCGCGGAAATCGAGCCGCGCCTGCGTTCGCTCGCCCGCCAGGTGAAGCGCCTCGAGGAGCGCGGCGCGCTCGAAGAGGAGTTGCACGCGATTTCGCATGAATATTACGGCAAGCTCTGGAAGGGGCTTTCCGACCAGATCGGCCAGCGCAAGGCCGCGCTCGACAAGCTGGAGGCCGAGTGGAAGGAGAAGGATGAGGTCCGCGAGTCTGCCAACGCCGAACTGGCCAAGCTGGAAGTCGAGGAATCCGATAAGGACGCTTTCGCCAAACTGCAGGACGCCTACGAGCAGGCCGTGGAGGAGCGGGCCCAGCTGCGCGAGCGCGAGATGAAGGTGCGGGCGAAACTGGAAGTCGCGCAGGAGGTCCAGCGGCGCACGGCCACGACCCTGCCGCTCTCCAAGATCATCGAGGAGGTTGGCGCCGTCGGCGCACGCCTCGACGCCGTAGTCGGCAAGCTGCGGTCCGCCAAATCCCTGGACGAGGTGGCCAAGCTGGCGGCAGAACTCGAGACGCTCAAAACGGACACCTTGGAACTCAAGCAGCGTCTGGAGCGCCCGGCGCCAGAAGAGCCGAAGCAGGCCAAACAGGATCCGGAGCTGCTCAAGGAACTGGCCGGGATCTCCGAGGCCGGCGCGGCTATCGCCGAGCGGCTGAAGAACGCCCAACAGGCGCTCCAGGCCTTCACCGGCGCGGAACAGAAGAAGAAGGAGAAGTTCTTCAGCCTCCAGCGCGTCCTGCAGGAGAAGATCGGCGCGGCGCACGCCATGGAGCGCCGGCTGAACGAGGAACGCGTGGAGATAGCCCGTCTGGAAGCCCGCCGCGAGGCGCTCGAGGCCGAAATGTCCGCAGAGCTCGGTGAACGCGCGGACCGCGTCAAAGCCGGTTTCGAATCCGCCATGCCGGCCGAGGCTCCGGAGGCGATCCAGCCGCGCATCCAGCGGCTCAAGTACCAGCTCCAGCTCATCGGCGGCATCGACCCGGAGTCCGTGCGCGAATACGGCGAGACCAAGGAGCGCCACGAGTTCCTGGAGGGCCAGGTCACGGACCTGCGCAAGGGCATCGAGGACCTGGACCGCGTCATCGCCGAACTCGATATCACCATCAAGGCCCGCTCCGAGGCCGCGTTCCGCAACCTGAACCGCGACTTCGACCGCTACTTCAAGCAGCTGTTCGGCGGCGGCCACGCGGAGCTCATCCAGATCCGCGCCGAAGACGAGATGGAAGAAGAGGAAGGGGCGCCGGAGGCCGAGGGCAAGGAGAAAGCCGCGGCTCAAGAGAAACCCAAACATGAGATGCGCGACCAGATCGTCGGCATCGAGATCCACGCCGTGCCGCCGGGCAAGAAGATCAAGAACATCGCCGTGCTTTCCGGCGGCGAGCGCTCGCTCGTCTCCATCGCGCTCATCTGCGCCATCATGGTCTCGAACCCGTCGCCGTTCGTGGTGCTCGACGAGGTGGACGCCGCGCTCGACGAGTCGAACGCCGCCAAGTTCGCGGCCATCATCGGCGAGCTGGCCACGCGCACGCAGTTCATCGTCATCACGCACAACCGCTACACCATGCGCGAGTCCAACGTCCTCTACGGCGTCACCATGCGCCAGGACGGCACCTCGATGCTCCTGTCCATCAACCTGGACGAGGCCGACAACCTGAAGAACGAGAAGAAAGAAAAGATGACGGTCTGATGCCATCCCCCCACCCGGCGAAAGCCGGGGTCCAGAACAGGAACACGGGAATCGCGCCTGCGGGCGCGGTTTTCTTTTGTCGGACGGGCCTATTGATTTTTCGTCAGAGTTCATCTAAATTATTGCCGTTCTTTTCCACGAGGTGAACCATGGAACCAGGCACGATAGTCATCTTGGCGCTGGCCGCACTTTTGGCCTTGCTCATCGTCGTGCTCGTCCGCGTAGAGCGAGCCTCGCGGCAACGCGAGCGGCAATGGGAGCCGGTGCTGACCGGGACCTTCGACCGGATGGAATACGGCTACTACACGGTCTCGGAACGCAGCGGAGCGATGGTGCACACCACGCACTACCGCAAGATCGAGATCTCGGTCCTCTACTTCCAGGACGGCCGGACGGTCATCATGCACGGCCGCTACTCCATGCCCCACGTGCGCGGCACGGTCCTGCGCGTCCACCAGAACGGCAACGGCCGCTATCGCTTCGAAAAGCTCGAAACCGCCATCTGATATGGCGGTTTTTTTTCTCCGCCTACCGGGGTCTGACCCATAAAGGGAACATTCTTGACAAAGTTATATTTTTTTGCTAGTCTTAGCCCAACATCTGCCGCACATTCAATTCCCAAACCCGCATTCTGGAGCTCCACGATGAAGTCCCAAACAGCCGCACTTTGCTGCCAACTGGTAACCTGCGACCAGACCTTCGGAACCCAGGCGGACTTGGACCGGCACCTCTTCAGCGCGCCGGGCCACCACGTCTGCCGGTACTGCCGGACCGTCTGCCAGGACGCCGGCGCCCTCCACGGGCACGTCGAGTCGAATCACGCCAAACTCGAGGTGCTGTCCAAAGATCCGTACGTCATCTTCGTGCGGCTCTCCGGCGACCAGGAACTGCGGCGCAAGCAGTTCGCCGAGGCGATTGCCCGCCTACGGAGCGGACTCCAAGGAAGGCGTTTCCAGATGATTCCGGACGCCACCCACGAGCCGGCCCCGGGCATCCGCGAGACGATCACCTACTACGCGGTCGCCGACGCCGAGGACGATTTGCCGATCATCGTCGCCGACCCGATCTCCTGACCGGCTCCATCCGGAACCGGAACGAGAAAAGACACCCGCCACTGCCGTTGTGGCGGGTCTTTTTTAACCGCTCGGACGGAAAAGGGCCCGCCGCCCAGACGGCTTCGGGACGGTTGACATTCGGCCGAAAATTGGCTATTTTAGCCGAAACATCGGTCTTTCCAAGGAGCACCGCATGCCCTTCACGCTCAACGCCTACCGCGGCCACGGCCACGAAACTCTGTGTTTCCGCACCGGTGAAGATGCCGCGCGATTCCAGGAGTTCGTCCGGACCTTCATGTTCGAATCCGGCTCCGGAAGCGCTAGCGGCCTGTACTGGCTCTTCGACCAGCAGGTCGTGCGCGTCGAGGTCCAGCCGAAGAAAAGCGCGGCCAAACTCGACGATCCGGCACTCCAGAAGATGATGTGCGCCGTGCTCGTGGCCCGGACCTGCGCCGATCCGCCGTCCGTCGCGGCGGCCATCCGCCACGGCACGCTCGACGGGGCCATCGTCTTCCGCACCGAGGAGCTGCCGCCGCGCCAGCGGCCGACGGTCGGCGACCTCTGCCGCGTGTTCGCGCCGCACCCGGTTGCCACCAACGAGGAACGCAAACTCGGCGACGCGCGCGTCATCGCGGACAACGGCGCGACGCTCACGGTCGTGCGCCACCTGGACGCCGAGCCCGACGGCACGGCCAAGGACGGCGCCAAGTGCCATACGGTCCGCACGGCCGTCGTCATGAAGATCGACGACTGGGTGGACCGCCTCGGAATCTACTGACCGCCGATCAGCGGTCTTTTTTTGTAGCTTACAAGCTGACAAGCTTACAGGATATTCGTCTCGTAGCTGCTACCTAGGTAGTAGCTACCGAAGTTGACACGAGAGGCGAAAATTGCTAATTTCCTGTCAACCAACGCTCTTTCCAGGAGGTCGCGCGTGTACGCCTGCATCGATGTCCGCAAGGACGACAGCTTCGAGAAGCTCTGTTTCGCGTCCGAAGAGGACGCCAAACGGTTCCAGCGGTTCGTGCGAATCTACCAGAAGGAGAGCGGGGCCGGCAACGGCTACGGCGCCTACTGGATCTTCGACGAGGACATCGGCCTCTACCGGACCATGCCCGGGTCGGTCGTCTGCCGGCTGGAGCAGGAGCGCATCGATTCCATGGTGGAGTCCGTCAGGCTGACGCGCGCCAAAAAGCGTGGACCGACCGCGAAGCTGGAGATCCTGGTCGGCGCGCGTGACGGCGCGATCCGCTTCGAGCTCAACGAGTCGCCGCTATCGGCAAAGCTCACCAAGGGCTAGTGAATCCGACTGGCAGCCGTCCCAACACGGGGCTGAACCTCCACTTGAGGACCGCGCAATGCGCGGTCTTTTTTTACAGTAGCAGCTACCGTTTTAGTACGAAAAAACCGCCCTTTGGGGGCGGTTTCTCCGCTTTGGTAATGTGAACGAGACAAGAGCCATCGTCTATCTCTGAGATTGTATTGCATTCCGTGAGCCTTGCGGCTCTCGGAACCGACCTAGAAGTTTCCCGCATTGCTGCGAGAGACTGTCGTCAAGGAGGCTATAGCGCTCCTCGACGAAGTTCTACTCCCTAGAAAGGAGGTGATCCATGCGCAGCTTCCGCTACACATGCCTTGTTACGACTTCGTCCCTATCATCGGCCCTGCCTTCGGCACGCGGACGCGTACCTTCGGGCATTACCGACTCTCTTGACGTGACGGGCGGTGAGTACAAGACCCGAGAACGTATTCAATGCGCCGTGTCTGATACGCATTTACTAGCGATTCCAGCTTCATGAGGTCGAGTTGCAGACCTCAATCCGAACTGAGAACGGTTTTGTTGGGATTAGCTCCATCTTTCGATTTGGCGACCCATTGTACCGTCCATTGTAACACGTGTGTCGCCCAAGGCGTAAGAGCCATGCTGATTTGACGTCATCCCCGCCTTCCTCCCCGTTATCCGAGGCAGTCTGCCTTGAAAAAACAACAAGGCATAGGGGTTGCGCTCGTTACCCCACTTAAGGGTACACCTCACGGCACGAGCTGACGACAACCATGCAGCACCTGTGCTACACCCTCGAAGGAGCTCCGCTTTCACGGAGTTTGCAGTAGCATGTCAAGCCTTGGTGAGGTTCCTCGCTTACCGTCGAATTAAACCACATGTTCCACCGCTTGTGCGGGTCCCCGTCTATTCCTTTGAGTTTTAGCCTTGCGGCCGTACTCCCCAGGCGGGATGCTTAACGCGTTAGCTTGTTTTGACGACTCTGGGAGGGTCGATACTCCCAAAATCCAGCATCCATCGTTTAGGGCGTGGACTACGCGGGTATCTAATCCGCTTCGCTCCCCACGCTTTCGTCCCTGAGTGTCAGAAGTGTTCCAGCAAGCTGCCTTCGCCTTTGGTGTTCTTACCGATATTAACGCATTTTACTACTACACCGGTAATTCCGCTTGCCTCTCCCACCCTCTAGTCTGCCAGTTTTCCCCGCGGTCCCTGGGTTGAGCCCAGAAATTTGACGAGAAACTTAACAGACAACCTGCGGACCCTTTACGCCCAATAAATCCGGATAACGCTCGAGGTCTCTGTATTACCGCTGCTGCTGGCACAGAGTTAGCAACCTCTTATTCCCAAGGTACCGTCAGCCGAAGCTTCGTCCCTTAGAAAAGTAGTTTACAGGCCGAAGCCCTTCATCCTACACGCGGCGTCGCTCCATCAGGGTTTCCCCCATTGTGGAATATTCTTGACTGCAGCCACCCGTAGGTGTCTGGGCAGTGTCTCAGTCCCAGTGAGACGGGTCGTGCTCTCACACCCGTTACTCGTCGTAGCCTTGGTGGGCCATTACCCCGCCAACTAGCTGATAAGCCATAGGTCCCTCCTAAAGCGCCTTTTGGGCTTTCTTCCCGCATCTTATGATGCGGGACCACATCCGGTATTAGCCTCGCTTTCGCGGGGTTGTTCCGAACTTTAGGGCAGGTTACCAATGTGTTACTCACCCGTTTGCCACTGACAGATCAAATCCTTGCGGAATTAATCTGCCCGTTCGACTTGCATGCCTTAGACACGCCGCCAGCGTTCATCCTGAGCCAGGATCAAACTCTCAGAAGAAGACATTGCCCTGGCGGGCAACGCTTCCATACCTTACCGTGACCAGTTAAGGCCGCCGGAAAAGTCAGTTTAGAGAATAGACGATGATCTCATTCTTTTTTCCGCTTGACACGGAAAAAGAACCCTTATTCAGGTTGTCTCGTTCACATTGTCAAAGTCCCTGTGACCGGCGATTTATCCACCAGTCGTTCCCGCATCATAAGGTATCGGCCGAAAGGCGTCAAGTCCTTATTTGAGGCGGAAATAAATAGAGCTTGGCGGACCGCTTTTAGGCGGGGCCCATCAGCTCGTGTGGCAGTATAAGAGAGACCGGGAAACGTGTCAAGTGCCCGGCGGAAACGGGATGCCGGCCATGGCGGGGTGCCGAAAAACCGCTTAATCTTTAATAAATATTCAATTGCAGCAACGAAAAAAGGTCCCGAGGAGGGACCGTTTCAAGGGATGACGTAGGACACGCGGGTGCGGTCGAGGTTGAGCTGGCCGACGAGGTCGACCTGCGGCGGATCGTCCTCCAGCTCACCGTACTCGAAGAAGACAAGTTCGCCGTTCGGATCGATCTTGCCGTCGGCACTGAGCCGTTTGGTCAGTACCTGAATGACCGGATACGAGATGTAGGTGCTGCCTTCGTCGCGCACCTCCTCGATGCTCAAAATGGCGAAGAGCGCGGTCGCGCGCGTAGGGTCGTTGCCGTTGCCGGCATCGCTCGCGTATCTCGGATGGACGACCGTGGCCGGAAATCCGAAGTCGTGGCAAAGACCGCCGTGGTTCATCGCCTGTTCGATCTTCGACTGCCAACCGAAGGCGAACCAATCGGCGCGGATGACGAAATCCGTCCGGAGCTTTTTCGGAGAAACGAGCATTGGCTGTCCTTTCGACGGGTCAAAGAGCGGCTTCAGCCTACGGAAACGATAACGGCGCCGCGCGGCGCCGTCAACGGGAGCGGCCGGATGATTTCCGGCGCCACTCCTCAGATC
>JAKAKZ010000070.1 GCA_021824285.1 bacterium | reverse complement strand
TATATATAATATAGCGCGCGAGGGAAAAAAAAGAGAGAGAGAGAGAGAGAGAGAGAGAGAGAGAGAGAGAGAGAGAGAGAGAGAGAGAGAGGTGTGAGGGTTTGGAGCGGCGGATTGGTTTCATTAAAAATGTCATTGCGAGCGGAGCCGAGGCGGAGCGAAGCAATCCCGAGCTTGACTGGGCGGGATTGCTTCGTCAGTCGCGCGGCTCCTTCCTCGCAATGACGCAAAAAAAGGTGGTTGCTTGATTCCGGTTTCCGCCGGAATGGCATGTAAGTGGGCGCAAACAAAAACCCGCCGACGACGGCGGGTTAAAGACTATCCTCGGAAGGCGTTCCAGGCTATGCCGGGAATCTTGCCCCAGCCTGGCGCGGCCTCGAACTCCACGAGCCGCCGGGCCACTTGCGCGGCGCGGCGATGGTCGAGGAACCATGGTGGCTTGGGACGGACCACGAATGGCCCGCGGATGACCGACTTCTCGATGCGGTCAAGCATGTAGGTGTTGTGCACCCAGCCGAGGCCGCTCTGGATGTCGTGGAGCCGCGCGCTCGGATGGCCGCCCCAGGGCGGACTAACGAGCCCGTAGCCCAGTCCGGCCCAGTGGTTGATGGCCACGGTGCCGTACCGGAGCTCCAGAACCGTCTGGTCCAGCGCCGCGGTAAACTCGCGGTCGCGCTCCAGCTGCGGCGGCACCATGAGCGTCGCGTTCAACGTGCCCCAGAGCTTCCGGTTGCAGAAGTCCGTGGCCGAGCGCAGAAAGGCGATGGGGTCGCTTTCCGGCAACGTCGTCTCGGCCACCAGGCTGCAGAACGGCTCGGTGCGGAAGATCGGATCGTCGCTCGCCGGGTCCACGCCGTAAATGATGGTCCACGGCAGGCCGCCGAGCGTCTCCCGGCCGAAATCCCCCACCGCACGCGCCTCACGGCCGGCAAGCAGGGTCCGGCGGCGGTCCGCGGCACCAGGGTAGTAGGCCAAACGCTGCGGCCGGTGGCTGAACTCGAGGGAGAGCAGCGTCAGGAAATCCACGCGCTGGTCCCAGTTTTCGGACGTGACGAGCACCTTCGCCGCGTTGCAGTTGAACGAGGCGTTGTTCGTCACCATCGTGGCCACGTTGCGCGCCAGGAAGTCGAGCTGAGTCCACGTGTACTCGGCCGGCAGGATAACCACCGGACTGACGTTGCCGAGCTCCGAGGTCACGGGCTTCTGGCAGACCGGGGCATTCAGTCTCTTCCGTTCGAACTGCCGCGGCCCGGGCGGACCCCAGACGATGGCGTCATGGGTCTTGTCCGAGCCGGTGATGTGGATGCGGTCCAAGCCGGGATGGACGCACAGGTACTCCCCCTCCGCCGCGCCGCCGTAGACCACCCGCAGGTAGCCGAGGTCCATGAGCGGCAGGAAACCGTCCTCGATGTACGGCCCGGCCCACTCGTTGACCGGGTTCATCTTGAGCACACAGGTGCAGCCCTCGATGAACATCAGCGCGAGGACGTCCATCGCGGGGATGGACGAGACGTTGCCGGCGCCCAGGATGAGCGCGGTCTCGCCTGGCGGGTCGTGCCGGGTGTAGAAGCCGGCGCGGGCGCCGCGGCGCGCCTCCGCCAACGTGAGCCCTGGCTCGCCGAGCACCTTGCCGGTGAAACCGGAAAAGAGTGCGGCGTCGTGCGCCGAGGTCGGAAAGACGCCGTACTCGATGCGCCCGTCGGTCCGCTCGGCGATCTTGAGACCGCGGAGCGGCAGGCTGCCCTCGGCGATCTCCTCCAGGCTCTGGGCCAGGAGGCGGGCGTTGCGGATGGTGACCACCGGCCCACCGAGCCACTCTTCGGCCGCGATGAGCTCGTCGAACGGGATGGCCTTGGCCTCGCAAGCGGCCCACGTCCAGGACTCGGCCACCTGACGGAGACGGGCCACGCACTCGCGAAGCAGTTCGGCCTTGCGGGCCGGCGCCAGCCGGGCGAATTCCCGGGCCTTGTCGGCCACAGTACCGACCGCGGCATCCAGTCCGGCGCGCGGCGTGGCGCGCCGGCTGACCGCAGACGCGCTCATGACAGGCGAAACGCCTGGTTCGAATCCATTCTTCATGAAACGTTTCCTTTGCAAGGTACAGCCCGTTCAGGGCATGAACACGTTAGGGATAAAACACCAAAAAGTCAACGGTCGAGACCGTACTTTTCTGAAAACAAAAAAACGCCTCCGAGCGGAGGCGTCGATTCAGGAGCGGCCGTGACCGCCGGCCGCATCGAGAGCGTCATCGACCTGGCGCCAGACGCGGTCCAGATACGCGCCCGGATCCTCACGACCGGGCGGCGGAAGCACGCGCCAGCTCATGGAGACTCCGCTGCCGGGCGGCACGACGCCTTCGCCGGCGAGCAGCCAGTACGGGTCGAAGTCATGCCAGCGCATGGTCACGCAGAGAACGGAACGCTCCGGCAGGAGGCCGACCATGCGGCGGAAGCCGCCGTGGCGCGGCGGCAGGACATGGCGGTAGCCGTCTCCCAGCTTGTCCCGATGGTAGACCGTGCCCTCCGGGAAGATGAGCACGTTGGCCCCGTCCTCCTCGGCCTGCTGGGCCATCGTGGCCACGGCCTGGATGTCCTCCGGGCGGTGATCGCGCACCACGAATGCTGCACCGAGCATCTTCCAGGCCCGACCCAAGATCGGCATCTTGGAGACGCTCATCTTGGAAACCGGACGAAAATCGCCCGTACCGGCCTCGGCCAGAAGCAGCGTTATCAGGATGCCCTCGAACACGCCGAAGTGGTTGCCGATGACGATGTAGGGCCCGCTGCCTTTCGGCAGTTCGCTCGGATGCGGCCCGTCGTAGACGATGCGCATGCCGCCGACGGTCCGGCACAGGAAGTGGCCGAGACGCGCCCAGAAGACCTGCCAGCGGGCGGCGGCTTTGCGCTGCCAAGACCGCGGTTTGCACCGCAGTCTGGCGTACAGCGACAGGGACGCTAAGTGCGTCCAGCCCCAGATGACGAGCAGAAACAGGAACAGCAGCAGCATGAGCGTCAGCCGCGTGCGACGCCAGTATCGCGCCAAGGGAAGACTCCAATCAGGAGAAAAATGGGTTCTCGCATTGCTCAAAGAACCTGCAGAACTTAGCACGCCGGCCCCGGAAAGCAAGTCGGGAACAGGCGGGCGTTGACCATTCTTTTGACATTGCGTCCGGTGCGCCGCAAAATAGCGCCAGTTCCTTGCAAGGAGTGGTCATGACCAAAAGGTATATCGTCGGCGGACCGCCGCACTCCGGAAAGAGCACTTACGTGCTGTCGTTGACCCGCCGGCTCACCGAGCGGCTCGGCCGCAGCGCGCTGGCCGTGGAATTCGACGTCTGGTCGAGCTCCTACCCGGCCTTCGAGGGCAAAATCCCGTTCGAGGGCCGGCCGAAGCGCTTCGGTCTGGACTGGGACTGGCAGACGCCACTCGACGAGCGGA
>JAKAKZ010000031.1 GCA_021824285.1 bacterium | reverse complement strand
TCGGCCGTGCCGCGGTGGACTGCGGTATCGACTATCTGGTCTTCGTCGGCGAACTGATGGGCGAAGCGCACCGGGCCGCGCTCGCCGCCGGACATCCCAAGGAGCAGGCCTTCCATTTCTCCAAAGTCGAGGATGCCGGACGCTTCGTGCAGGAGAAGATTCATAAGGGCGATGCCGTGCTCGTCAAAGCCTCGCGCGGCATGAAACTCGAGCGTGTGACCAAGGAGCTGATGGCCGACCCGATGAACGCCGACCAGCTGCTCGTGAGCGTGGAGAAGGACTGGAAATACTAGCGGACGGCGCCAAATCGTAGGCGGACCGCCGGCCTGAAGGCCGGCGGTTTTTTTTCGGACGGCGGCAGGCCCGTCGCTCATTGACGCGGACCGTCTTACATGCTAAGAGAAAGGCGGCAGCCGCATCCGCGGCCGTCACGGAAAGGAAACGGAGGAGAGGATGCGGAATACGTTCATTTTTCTGGCGATGACGCTTGCCGCCGGCTGCGCCAAGGAGCGTGCGCCGGCTGCGGTTCCGCAGCCGGACAGCGGCATGCGGTCGGTGAGTCTTGCCGGCCACCTCATCCAGGTGCCGGAGCGCTGGGGTGATTCCAAAACCGACGGCGCCGAGCCCTGCACCCATCCGTTCTACGATACGGTCGAGGATGGGAACACGGGCGGCGCCGGTCAGTACGACATTACGCTCTACCGGACCGCGGAGCCGCTGGCGTTCCTGGCGCTCGAGACCCAGCGTTTCACGCAGGTCATGGCGGTCATGGACGTCGGCAAAACCGACCCGAACGCCCTGCCCTACACCGTCCTTTTCGAGCCGGCCGAGGGCATCACGGTGATCCGGACGGTCGACCCCAAGTTCGGCAAGTCCTTCACCGGTTTCCGGGCCATCCTCCTGCCGGAGTGCGGCCAGACGCTCTTCGTCACCGGCACCTGGGTCAAGTTGGGCGATGCGGCCCGCGACCTGCGGCGCATCAAGCCGCTGTCTGCTGCCGCGGCCAGTCCGACAAATTGACGGTTCGACCGCGCCACCTGGCGCGGTTTTTTGTCGGGCAGCCGAGCGGCCGCGGCGTTCCAGGTCTCCCGCACCGGTCTCCGGCCATCTTGACCGGAGCATTTTTTTCTGCTAGATTTACGCGTTGCACCTTGATGCCCACGAAGAGAGGACCGAACATGGATCAGGATCACGTCATCGAAAACCGGGTGCCGTCGCGCTCCGAAACCGCCTTGCGCCTCGCCGTCTTCGGCCTGGAGATGGTCATGCTGTCAGCCTCGTTCTACGGCTTCCTGTCGTTCGTGTACGGCTGCTGGTGGCAGTGCGGCGGCGAGCTCTCCCGGATCTCGGCCGGCATGCTGCTCGCGCCTGCGGGCTGCGCGCTGCTCGCCGGCGCGGCCGGCGTCCTGTACTTTCGGATCAACGTCCCGCGTCCGCTCTGACACCCGCGTCTTTCCGCCCCGCACCGCCTGGTGCGGGGTTTTTGTCTGTCTAAACGCTTCTCGACCGCGGACCAAAGCGTCGGACCGCCGCAGGTTGCCAAGGGATGGTTATTATGCTACGGTCGAATGTCGTTCTTTTCAGTAATGGCGAATACCCGGTTGACCCCGGAATTAGGCTCAAGGAGGCCAAAAATGAAGCACGCAAATCAGCAGGGGAAGTTCCTGGCGATCCTGCAGGACGCTCCCTTCCGTGTTTCGGCCGTGACTTTGGGCGGACTCTGCCTGATCCTCTCGGCCTGTCACGACGACCGCCTGACGGCCGTTGAGGCCTGCCAGATTCCGGCGAACCACGAGAAGCCGGAGGTCTGCAACAACGCCGACGACAACTGCAACTGCACCGGCGACACCAACCGCGACGGGATCGTCTGCGGTCCGGGCGACGACGGCGTGGACGAGGGCTGCGACGACGACAGCGACGGCTACTGCGACGCCACCATGCCGTATGACGGTCGGGTGGCTGCCTGCCCGCACTCGTTCGATGCCTGCCCCTCCGGCCAGACCTGTTACGTGGTCAAGCTGGACTGCGACGACACCGATCCGACGGTTCATCCGGAGGCGGCCGAGACTTGCGACGGCAAGGATAACGACTGCGATGGCCGGGTGGATACGGCTGATCCGAACTTCAGCGACCCGCGCATCCGGCCGGACGGCACATGCACCACCGGCCTCGTGCCGTCAGCGCTCATCGGCAAGGGCATCTGCCAGGCCGGTCATCCGACCTGCAGCGCCGGCAAGCTGACCTGCATCGGCGAAGTCGGTCCGAAACCGGAGACCTGCAACGGGCTCGACGACGACTGCAACGGTCTAGTCGACGACGGCACCGGTGCCTACTCGGAATGCGCCACGGCGAGCAATCCGCTCGTCGGGGAGTGCCATCCGGGTTTCCACCTCTGCCGCAGCGGCCATCTGGACACCTCGGTCTGCGTCGGCGAACAGCTGCCGCGGCCCGAGACCTGCGACGGCCTCGACCAGGACTGTGACGGCGTCGCCGACAACGGCGTGCGGAACGGGCACAAGATCTATGTCCTGTTCCATCTCGACTGCTCCGGCTCGATGTCCAACAAGATCGCGGCGATCACCCAGTTCCTGGATGACCTGCAGAACCTGCCGCCGCTCTACCAGTCCACGGACATCCAGTGGGGCCTCGTGCTGCTGCCGGACAACGCAGCGAACGTGTCGTGGGTCCAGCAGAGATACACCGACCTGGCGACCTTCCGCGCGGCCGTCAAAAGCGTGCCGTCATCCTGCGGCTGGCTCGAACCAAGCATCGATACGGTGGCTTTCGGCCTGTGCTCCTCGCGGCCGACAACGGAGTGGCCCACGGGCAGCATCTGTCGCCAGCTCTACGAGCATGAGTGGCAGCGCTGCGGCGGGCAGTACGGCAACGCCGCCTCCTGGCCGGCCGGCACCATCTGCAATTCGGTGCTCTCGGGCGGCCATCTGAACGGGCGCATCTACGACCTGCCCGTGCCGGATGGCGCCGACCAGCTCCATGTCCTCTTCACGGATGAGGAGCCGCAGAGCAACGACGGCATCACCGTGAGCGACGTGGTCACGGTCCGTTCGGACCTGCGGAACCGCTACGCGGCGAACGGCTGGTCCGGCACGGTGAAGACCGCCTGCTTCCTGGATGCGTTCTACGGTCCGCAGTTCACGCCGATGTGCGATTCGTCCCATCTCTTGGGGACGTCCGCCGGCATGATGACGAGCTTCACTTCCGATCTGCTGATCACGTATTGCCAGTAGTTCTGAACTCGCGCCCCTCTTCGGAGGGGCGTTTTTTTGCAGCCGCTGGACCGGGCGCTCTGCTTCCGGTTTACCGTTGTTTTGGCGGCAAATATAAAAAACCGCCCGAGTGGGGCGGCGGAAGAGTGCGGTCCGGCAGCGTCAGCCGAGGCAGATGCCGGTGAGCGCCCAGCCGAGCAGAAGGAAGGGGATGTGGTGCACGGCGGTGCGTAGCGAGGACTCGTGGCGGTCCGTCACGCCGACGAGCCGGTCCACGATTGTGCCGATCGCGGCGCTCACGGTGATGATGACCAGGACGGCGATCAGGAACTGCACCGGTTCGTTCCGCAGCCGGATGACCGCGATGGTGCAGGCGGCGCCGAACAGCACCTCGGGCAGGTGGTGGACCGCCACGCGCCAGCGGGCGGCGTCGTGCCGGTAGCCAAGCAGGCGATCGATCCCCAGGGAGAGGAGGTAGGCCAACGCGGTGAAGACCAGCGCGACGGCAAGGACGGCGGTGGGCATGGGTGCCTTTCGGTGGAAGGATCTGCGCCTAGATTGGCACAAAAATTCAAGTTTGTCAATGGGTGCCCGCGGACCGCCGAAAACGAAAAACTTCCCGGTGGGCGGGAAGTCAGGCAGCCGTTCAGAAGCGCGCTACGGCGTGCCGCAGGGCCATGCCGAGCAGGAAGATCGGCATGTGGTGGACCGCGGTGCGCCAGACGTTCTCCTTGTGGTCGATGCGGGCCAGGCGGTCCGCGATCACGCCAAGGACGGCGAAGCCAAGCAACATGATCACTAGCCGGCCTAGGCCGAGAGGCTGCGCCGCCAGCAGACCGAAGAAGAACATCGGCAGATGGTGGACCACGGTCCGCACCGCGCCGGCCTCATGCCTGATGCCGGTCAGCCGGTTGAACAGCCAGATGAGCAGGAAACACGGCGCGAGGTAGATGGTCAGCACGGTCAGCTGGTAGACGAGGCGATCCATGGCGCTCCCGAGAGGAAAAGGACGCCTGCAGGTTGGCACGCGTCACCAATTTTGTCAATATAGGCGGACAAAGGGCAGATGACGCACGTTTGACTCACGTTGGCGAGGTTGCTTTACTTGGAGCGCTCTTTGACCAGGTGAACAAAAATGGACGAATTGAATGAGGAGTCGGGACGCCTATTTTTGGCGCTCGCGGCGCGTTTCCGGCCGGCGGTGGCGGCAGTGCTCGGGCCGAAGCAGGTCGCCTGGGCCAGACGGCCGTTCGGCACCGAAGAGAAGCAGGCCGCGTTCGGTTGGCTCGCCGTTCCGTCGATGGCACTGTTCCTCCTGTCTTCGCTGAAGCGGGAAGGGAAACTGCTCGTCGGCCTCAAGAATCTGGCCGCCCTGTCCTGGCGGATGCTCTGGGGCCGCGGCCGCATGTCGGAGTCCGAGATCGGCGCCGCGCGCGACGGCTGGGTCCAGGAAGCGGCCGCCCTCTTCACGCGCGGTTGGCTCGACACCCTGGAGGCTGCCTTGCCCGAAGATGCTGATCCGGCCACGGTTTTTCCGCTCTTGGACCGCGATCTCCTGCCGCCGCTCGACGGTTTCGACCCCACGGCCATTATTGCCATGCTCTTCGACGGCCAGGACGTGACCGCGGAGGACATCCGCGCCGTGCTGCGCCAGGTGCGCGCCGCTCTGCCGCCCGGCCAGTCCGTGCCGCCCGAGACCGTCCGCCTGCTCGTCTTGGAGCGGCGGCGGTTCGACCAGGAGCATCAGAGACTGCTCAACTGAAACAGCCCTCTTGGGCTGTTTTTTTCGCGGCCGCAGGCGCTGTGCTATCATGAATGCATATTCAATAATCTCGCCGCTATGGACCAGACCGCTTCGGTTCCGGAGACTAAATCCGCCGCGCCACCAGCGCCTGTTACGTCGCGCAAGCGGCTCTTTGTCCTGCTCGCGGTTCTCTTGCTGATTGTCCTTGGGACGGGGTCGTTCGCCGTCTATCGCGCCAAGATCGCGAGTCGGAGGTGTTTTCAGCATTCTTTCGGCCAGAATTGCGAATATCCGGCCAAGGACGGCGGCAAGCGGTGCGTCATCAATTCCGAATGCTCGTCGGGGCTCTGCATCTACGGCGCTTCAGACGGTTCGGGAGCGCAATTATTCGGCGGCGGCCTGCCGGGCGCCCGGAGCGGCCGGATGCCGACCGAGGACCACGGCTACTGCGACACGTACGAGGGCGATAATGACGGCGTCGAAATCTGCCACCGCCCGAAAGCCGACGGACCGCTCTACTGTTACATGCAAATTTCGCGGAGCGCCGCCGCGCGGAGGTTCGCGCTTAGGTGAGGGCAGGGGAGCAGAAACATGATACGGAAAAACGCGCCGCGCGGCGCGTTTTCGTTAAAGTGAAAACCCCGCGGAATCGCGGGGTCGGAAGGTCAGCGCCAGATGTGGCAGAGATCGTAGTCGCGCTGCACGGTTTCGGCGCTGTAGCCGTTCTGGATGCGCGCCTCGCGGTAGGCGTCGGGAAGGAAGGTCTGGCAGTCCTTGCCGCACCACGACGGGTGCTCCTTGATCTCCTCCTCGACCTTATTGCGAAGGTCGTCCAACGTGTCGGTCTGCGTGCTGCTCACGGTGGGCCTCCTCTGGCTGTGCGTGGCACTGTGCGGAAAACCATAGCAGTGCCGCGGCGGTGAGTCAACGCGGCGGATCGGGGCGGCCGTCATGCTCGGCCTCGAGAAGGAGGCCGCCGCCGGAAAAAGAAAACGCACCCGGAGAAAGAACGGGGCGTTCTTTCCGCGCGGGTGCGCGAGAGCGATTAGAGCAGCGTCTCGACCGGGGAACCCTCGCCGCGGCTGGCGACGACGCCGCCATCGCGGAACATCATGCTGGTCTTCCAGGGGAGCGTCGTCGTGCCGACGGGGATGCCGGCGGCCTCGAGCGCCTGGGCGAGGAACCATTCCGGGGAGTAGTCGACGTGGAGCAGGTCGTGCTCCGGGCGGAACTCGTTGCTCGCCAGGATCGCGGAGAGCTTCTCCCGGAACAGCGTGAGCCGCAGCGCGTCGATGCCGTCCCCGGAGGCCACGGTGGCCTTGATCTCGGCCAGCGCGGTGGACTCGTTTTCCCGGTCGTTCCGCTCTTCGGGGCGGAGCGCAGAAAACGCCTGCGCGCCGTTCAGGAGACTGCACCACCACCCTACTGCGACTTCGATCTGCCGTTGCGTGAGATTTCCCACGGTACGTTCCTTGTAAAGGACTCCTCGCCGTTCCCCGGCTTATGGGGCCTGACCACTTTCTGTCAGAACTACTTAAGATAGCATAAAAAACCGGTTTTGTCAAGGTTGTCGCGGCGGCAATTTTGGCTAAGGTTAGGTAAAATTTGGGAATTTATGAGGAAGTATCGCAAGGCGAGGTTAGCCGTGTTTTAGGGGGATTTTGCACGGATACAAAAAACCGGCCGAGTGGCCGGTAGTGACATTACGGAAGCGGGTCGTGGGGCGCCGGAGCGTGGTCGCTCACATCCGGTTCGCTGCCGCGGCGTTCCATGACGATGGTCCGGAACCGCTCCTGCTGCTGCAGCACGCGGTCCCAGATGATGTCGGCCACGGTGAGCGGGTCCATGTAGCCGCTCGTGTCCTGTCCGGTGCCGTCGAACAGGCCGGTCTTCATGCCGCCCGGCAGGACGAGCGTCACCTTGGAGCCCGGCAGGTCGCGCGTCATCCGGCCGGCCCAGTTGCGCGTGAAGTGCGCCTTGGCCGCCTGGAGCGCGCAGTACATCTCCTCGTTCTCCCTGATCCGGTAGGACGAGGTCGAGGAGATGACGACCAGATGGTACGGCTGGCCCGGCGTCGCAGCGAGCGGCTTCGCGGCCAGTCTCGACCGGTGGAAGGCCTTGAGCAGCTCGATCGGCGCCAGCAGATGGAGGTTGGCCATCTGCAGATGCGTGTCGTAGGACGTCTCGACGAGCGGCCGGCGCAGGAAGTTGCCGGCGACCAGGAAGACGTGCGTGAAGCGATCGCCCTCTCGGAGGACGTCGCGGAACGCGGTCGGGTCGCTTAGGTCGGCTTGGCGTAGCGAGGCCGCAGCCAGGTCGGCTTCCTTGGCCGCGTCCGCCGTTGACCGGCCGACGACCGTCGTGGGAAAGCCCCGCTGGAGCGACTTGGCCGCAAGTGCGCGCCCGAGCCCTTTCGTGCCGCCGAGTATCAATGAGCTGTTCACGTCGCTGTTCTCCTTAAAACGGCTGGTTGAACTGGGCGGATCGTAGCAGAGTATTGGGGGTTTGGGTAGGGGTGGGGGTTAGAAGTTCACGGCTCTGTTTGTGGGGTGGAGAACTTGATTGTGTACCATGGGGTAGAAATTTGGAATAATAGTATCATTGAATTAATATTACGGATGACTTTCTAGCCAGAACGCAATACAAACTAGGCAAAACGGTAACGTAATATTTATTAGCACTCATATGACATTGTTGGATTTTATTGCATTGTTAGCCATTTGTATCTTTTTTTATAAAAGAATTAACGATAAATTTTTGTATCAGGAGTTAAAAATAAACGCGGCGATTAGACTAATTTTTCGAAAAAAATTCGCTTATTGGAATGAGCTAGAAAAAGACGGCGAAGATGATCCAGACGCTCTCAAGATAAAATACGAATATCAACAAAAAACCATCGCGGAAATTAACGCAGACCTAAGGAAGGCTATTTTTGAGGAGCTTGATGGAAATCCCAAGATCGAGTTATTTCGAAAACTTCAAAGTCTAAAACGGAATTATCATGATGGTTTCTTTGATACCTCATATCCTTGGTATCAGCTGCTGAGCAGGGATGAGATAAATATGTACGAACGAGAGAGCCGAGAGTTATTTGCAAAGAAATAGAAGGTATGTCTTTTGATGTCTAGATATCTGTGCAGCGGAGGAAAGAATCCGTATTCTCATCCGTGAGCATCCGTGGATACTGATAGGTATTTTTCATCATCGCGTGGGCAGTATGTGGGCAGTGAAAGTGACGGCCGCCTATGGATACCACCAGCAGTACACTGACCGTAATTATGGCAATTCATTACACTGCGCTTGAAGCGGGTCGCCCCTCTCATCTCGGCAGCGGCACATGGAAACTCAGTAGGCTGAAGGATGTTACGGTTCTCTTTGGTCGTAATGGTGCCGGCAAGAGCGCCTTGCTTAAGGCGCTCGGCGGCAGTGATCAGACGAAGCGTCACTTAACTGCTCCGGAACGGGCCGGTGACATTACCTATCAAGCACGTCATGCTCAAGAAGAGGCGACCGGAGCTGGGCGCGCGCAGTTCAGGATGAAAAACTCCATGGTGGATTTCAGGGAACGCGCCATCACACGCCTGAACGCGTTTTTCGTGAGCCGCGGTTTTCACGATAGTGACAAAAAGCACCTCATTGAGTTTGAAGAGCTGATGAATCGCCTGCTCCCCGAGTTCGTCTTTACTTTGAAACACACGCCTCCATACTTTGCACTTCATCGGGAGGGTGGATCTCAGGTCGGTGGAGTAGAACAGATGAGTAGCGGTGAGGCAGAAATATTTTCTCTCGGAATTGATCTGTTGACCGTTTGTGCGATGTGGAAAACGGAGGGGCAGACGGAATGCGTTCTCTTGATTGATGAACCCGACACGCATCTCCACCCAGACCTTCATCACCACCTTGCGGATTTTCTTATTAAACTGGTGGACCAGTTCAACGTCCAGGTGCTCGTGGCCACGCACAGCACCACGCTGCTCTCGGCGTTGGGTCATCATGGCGGTGATAGAACAGCTATTATCTATCTGAACCGTAACCAGGTCGAGTACCGCGCAATCACGTTCAATGAGAGCATGCGGCAGATGGCAACGTGTCTTGGTGGACACGCGCTGATGGGGCCATTGTTTGCGTCCCCGCTACTCTTGGTTGAAGGTGATGATGATTATGTGGTGTGGTCGCAGGCTACCCGCTCGCACGTCCTGAGGTTGGCCGTCATCCCATGCGAGGGGTCGCGCATCGACGAGTTCCGAAAAAGTCTGGAAACTATCTTTGGATCGATCATGACACCGTCGACTCCGCAGCCCGCTTCCGCCTACGTCTTAAAAGACCGTGACGATGGCAACCCCGTCAACCATGACCAGTCTCAGAAGTTCGTTAAGGTAATCAAGCTGAATTGCAGGGAGGTTGAGAACCTGTACCTCACCTCCGAGGTTCTCAGCGCTATGGGTCATGCTTCTTGGGATGCGGCGAAGGTGGCAATCTTGGAGAAAGCACCGGAATATGCATCGAAGAAGGACGCGTTGGAGGGTGTGGCAAACACCTCTGACAGGAAGTTCTATGACATTAAGCCAGTCATCGCTGAATTGCAGAGCATCCTTGATCCTGGAAAAGAGCTCTGGAAAACGCGGCTTGGGAGGGTACTTGGGAAGGCGCGGCCAACCGGAGACTTGTTCGACTACCTTGGGGCAGATGTGGTTGAGGCCTTTTGGGGTTCAGCGCTGTCCTCCTAGATACCGCCCGGGGGCGGTGTAGAGGTGACATAAAAATATATCTTGGTGACTAAGATCAGTACTTCGGTGACAAATGTCTCGGTTGGGTTCAGGGCACAATATGGGGTGACGGTAGTCCCATGGGGATTCCTCCTCCCCCGAAGCTCACTACTTGGGGCCCCAGCCCCAAGTGCTCGCTTCTCCTCCGGAGCCCGGGTTCCTCGGACGTGCCATACTAGGCACGTCCTCGGATACCCTTCGAATCCCCATCGAGAGAATAACCACAAAACACCCCACCGAGCGGTGGGGTGTTTTGTGGTAGTCCCATGGGGATTCGAACCCCAGTTTTCTCCGTGAGAGGGAGACGTCCTGGACCGGGCTAGACGATGGGACCATGCGGGAGGGTGGAGCGGGAAGCTTGGAGCGTGGAGTTTTCGTAGATTGGGATGGGACGGCTCGTTTTGGTTTTTCGTAACGCAATGCTAGCATGGGCGCGCGGATCTGTCGAGAGGGGACGCGACGGGGTGCGAAGCTCCATACTGCAGGCGCAATTGGCCCACCGGTCCCGCCTCCTCTCGTGCCCCCGCCCGGTTCTCCCGGAAAAGCCCAAGCAAAAACCGGACACGGGGTCCGGTCGGAAGCTAGCCGCTGATGAGCCGCGGCACGGTCTCGGCGTAGGCCAGGAGCTCCTCGTTCGAGTAGAGCGGACGCTCCACCGGCTCCCAGACGTTCCGCGAACGGGTGAGATCGGTGGGGCAGACCGACCGCATCCACTTCACGTAAGAGGCGACCTTGCCGCTTTCCGGGTCGCGCCGCGTGTAGTGGACGATCTGGCAGTTGTGCATCATGTTCTTGGGGTCGCGCGAGGCGTCGAGCTCCAGGAAGCGCTTGGCGGACATGCGTTCGAGCCGCATCCGGAAGGCCCACATCACCTCGCCGTGGCAGACGATGATGACGCGCTTGCCCTCGCCATGCCGGTGGAGGGTGTCGATGACCCGTTCGAGCCGGAGACAGAGGTCGGCCATGGATTCGCCGCCGGACGGGGTCCAGTAGAAGGCGTTGATGCCGCGGCGGCGCAGGTCGTCGGCGTAGCGGGCCTTGAGCTCGTCGTCGGCGACGACGTCGAGGTTGCCGCGCTCGCGTTCGCGCAGGTAGAACTCGGCGTACCACTGGGCGTGCGGCAGCTCGAGCAGGGCCGCGGTCTCCATGGCGCGCAGGAACGAGGAGGCGTAATAGCGGTCGAACGACGCGCCGACGTTGTCGCGGATCCAGGCGCCGGCGATGCGGGCCTGCTCGCGGCCGCGGTCGGTGAGCCGCCAGAGCGAGCTGTGCCGGGACTTGAACTCCTCGGTGTAGAGGCTGTGGTCGCCTTTTTTCGAGCGGCCCACGGCCACGTTGCCCTCGGATTCCCCGTGGCGCACGAGCACCAGGTCTACGGGCATTCCCATTCGGCTACCCCCTTTTTTTCGCAAAGAACGTCGAAATCATGCGCGGCGTACGCCGGAAAGTCAATCCGATTCCGCGCCCGGCCCTGTTTCCCGGTTTACAACGAGCTTATTTTCTGCTAAAATAAATTCATTCCTAATCCCTGTTTTTATGAGCAAGCTCGACATCGGTGCGGCCATCCAGGAGGAACTCGACAAGCTGAATGAGGATCCGGAGAAGCGGCGTGAAAAGCAGGAAAAACGCCAGCGGGCCGAAAAGGAGGCCGAGGCCGAGATCCGCACCATGACTGCGGAACGGATCAAGCGGGGCATCGATGAGGCCATGCCGCAAGTGCTGGAGTCGCTTGACGCCGGCAAATTCGACAAGGCCGAACTCGACCGGCTGGCCGGGGAGATCGCCGCCAAGGCCGCGCTCGAAGCCGGCCAGGCCGAGAAAATGCCCTATATTCTGGCCAAGACGCTGCTGCTCGAAGGCCGGAAGGCCGGACTGACGGACGAGATGAAGGACGCTATCCATAACGTGGCCGAGGAGACGCTCCTGCCGCCGGATCTCATCCAGAAGCGGGCCAAGGAACTTTTCGGCGCCGTCCGGACCTCCCACGAGGCGCTGCGCGATTCGTTCGTTCGGGCCTATGTCGAGGGGCTCGTCAATGAGACGGGCGTCCGCAAGGAAGCCGCGGAAAAGAAGCTGCTCGACGCGCTGAAGGAGGTCGAAGACGCCGACATCGCCGCTCGGTTGGAAGACGGTAACGGCTCCTGATTGCGGCCCGCCGTCACACTCCGTGAACATCAGCAGAACCGCACCCTTGGGTGCGGTTCTTCGGTATCGGGGAGCGGAACGCCCCCTTGGGCCGCCTCTTGACCAGACTGACCTGTTCTGCTAGGGTCAAACGTCCAGTTCCTTCTATACGCGACATCAGGAGTCCTACATGTCCGCTGCCTCGGCCGTGGTCAGGCTGACTGACCGTCTCGAATACCGCAAAAGGATGGCCCTGCGCTGCATCCAGGGCACCAAAGTGGTGTCCCCCGACGATTCCCGCATCGACGTCACCCTGGAGCTCGCCGGCGCGAGCGCCGACGTGCTGACCGCCTGGTGCATGGGCCTGAAGTGCTTCTGCCTCGACCCCGGCTCCGATTTCCGGTGGAGCGGCGAGGCCGAGGTCTGCAGCAGCCTGGGCCGGATGTACTGCATCACCTTCCGCAACCAGGAGGGGACGCGGTTTCCCGATCCGCGCGACCTGTACGACGGCGCCCTGCTGATCCTGGGCACCGAAGACGAACCCGTGCCCTACGCCATCCGCATCAAGTCGTTTCTCGCGAAAACGTGACCGCACCCCGCTGGGGCGCGGTTTTTCGTATCCACAACCGGGCACTTTACATTTTTATTCAAGCGGCGTTATCCTACGGGGCATTGATTGGAAGTTTGGAGGGTGAAGTCTGAAGCGCAAAGTCGCGTCGCATCCTCACACCCAAACATTCACGCCTCACACTTCAAACTCCACACTCCACCCTCCAAATGCCTGCTCGCCACCTGTTCGTCGTGCGCTGCGCCGACGGCTCACTGTTCACCGCCATCACCAACGATCCGGAAGCCGCCGTTCAGGAGCTGAACGCCGGCCGCGGTTCGAGCTATGTCAAGGCGCGGCTGCCGGTCTTTTTGGCCTACTCCGAGGAGTACATGAACGAGGAGGACGCCGAAATCCGCGCCGAACAGCTCCGCCGCATGAGCCGTGAGGACAAGGAGCGCCTGTTCGCGGAAGCGGTCTATCCGCTGGCGGAAGTGTGAAGCGTGAAGAGTGAAGTGTGGAGTTAAAGAAATAATCGCGCTGGGGTGCGATTTTTTTCTATTATTTCAGCTCCGCCCTCCAAACTTCCCGCTCCACGCTCCCGATTGCCAATCCGCCCCCAATCGGCTATGCTGGGGCGCAGACGCTGACCGCGTTTTTCTGCTTCCTGCCGGTCGGCCTGACTCGCGGCCGCCGTCAAATGGCGGCCACTACCGAAAAACCGCTCAACTATGGGCAATTTCTGGCACGATTACCTCTACGTCCCGCTACTTAACGCCCTCATGTGGCTCTACACCGGGCCGGCGGAGGGGCATTTGGGCATCGCGGTCATCGAACTGACCGTGGCGCTCCGTTTTCTGCTGCTCCCATTCTCCATCCTGGAAGAGCGCAACCGCTACCGTTTCGAGAAGATCAACGCGCGGTTCGAAGCCATCCAGCGCGATTTCAAGAACGATCCGGTCATGGCCAAGGAGAAGATCCGTGAACTCCTCAAACAGCACAAGGTCAGCTACTGGTCCAAGGTCATCGTGCTCGGCACCCAGCTTCTGGTGCTCATCCTGCTCTATCAGGTGTTCATGGGCGGCATCCGCTATTCCTCGCCGGCCGAGCTCTATTCCTGGGTGATCCCGCCGGCTGCGGTCAATCCGACCTTCCTGGGCTACGACCTCTCGCTCACACACAACTCCCTCTGGCCCGGCATCGTTGCCATCCTGCTTTTCCTCGAAATCTACGTGGAACAGAAGCAGCGCGAGCACCTCGTGACCAAGTCGGACGTCATTTACCTCATCTTCTTCCCGATTTTCTCGTTCCTGGCGCTCTGGTTGCTGCCCATCGTGAAGTCGGTCTTCATCCTGACTTCCATGATCTTCACCATCGTGGTGTTTGGCCTGCGCAAGGCTCTAGTCAAGACGCAAAACTAGGCTTGGTTTAGCGAAAAAACGGCTCGGAACCCTTGACTTCCGGGCCGTTTTCTGATAGCCTTAACTACCGTAAGCCGCCCCGCAGTTCTCGTGCCGCCCTGGGGCTAGCCAAAGTGGATTTATGAGCGAGAGCCTGGATAAGATCATGTATTCGTTCGTGGTTGAGGACGTCCTCAAGGGACTTTTCATTTACGTCCCGCCGGGCTACGTGGCCTGCGTCTACGACCTCGGCCGCGGCGTGCTGAAGAAGGTCCTGACCCCGGGCCTGCACCTGAAGATCCCGTTCTGGCAGAAGGCCAAGCTCTTCAATACCCAGACTCTCGAGTACTCCATCAACCGCAAGGTGAACCTGGAGAACGAGCAGTCCATGGGCGACCAGCCCATCGTGGCCCAGACCGTGGACGGCAAGCGCATCTCCATCGAGGGCACGGTGCTCCTGCGGCTCGACATCAACCAGGTGCCGGTCATCTGGCAGAACATCGGCGAGGACTTCGTCTCCAAGATCGTGCGCCCGACCATCCGCAGCCGCATCCGCATGGTGGCCTCACGCTATAATCACCAGGACATCTGCACCACCCACCGCGACAAGATCGAGGTGGACGCGAAGAACGAGCTGGAGCGCATCTTCTACCCGCGCGGCATCTTCGTGGAGAACGTCCTGCTCTCGGACATCGGTCATGTGAGCGGCGGTTCTAAGGAAGAGGAGCGGAGCGAGGACTGATATATTATATATAGAGAGCCGGCCGCGGAAGCGGTCGGTTTTTTGGTTTTTGGTTGGTGATACTGTCATTGCGAGGAGGCCCGCAGGCCGACGAAGCAATCCCGTCCTTTCACGGTCGGGATTACTTCGCTCCGCTACGTCGCTCGCGAGCGACGTGGCTCCGCTGCGGCTCCGCTCGCAATGACAGTATCGAAGGGGCTGCCGGGTTATTTCGCCACCTATCTGTAACCCCAGCCGCTTTCTGGACCCCGGCTCTCGGGCCGAGGCGGTAAAATGTTTATTTCAGTTTTAGATAGAAAAGACGGACCAAGTCGGTCCGTCCGGTAAGTCAGCCACCGATGATGCGGGCCGGCTCGTTGAGTCCGGCGAGCCAGGGATCCTCTTCGAGCTTGAGCGGCGGGGAGCCGAAGCTGTGCACCGGAGCTTGAGCGGTCACGACCGCGTCGCGCATGGCCTGGCCCACGGCGCAGAGGTAGGGGAGGCCGTGCGGCTTCGGGTCGGCCTCGGAGGCCGGGTGGCTCTTGGTGTTGAGACCGAAGCCGCGGCGGGCCCGGAGCACATGCTGCGGCGTGGTGTGCAGCGTGTAGCCGCCGTAGGACGCCTTGCCATCGAAGTCCTGGGATTCCCAGAGCTGGCAAAAGAGCAGGTATTTGGCCGTCATGGCGATTCCTCCGTTAGATGAATATGACCCAATCTAAGCGAAAAGGCAACCGTGCTGTCTTGGAGCCGGTCTTTTCCACCGCTTATCTCTTGACGCCATTCTGCATCCGTTTTATCCTATTAGCACTCTCGGTGTTGGACTGCTAATATACGCTCAATCAGGAGCTTATGCCGCAGACCGTCGAACAGCGCCAGCATGAAGTTTTCCGCGCCATCGTGCGCGAGTATTTGCGCACTGCGGAACCCGTGGCTTCGTCGCTCATCACGGCCAAGTACGCCTTCGGCGTGTCGCC
>JAKAKZ010000069.1 GCA_021824285.1 bacterium | reverse complement strand
TCACGACGATGATGCCAGCGACGACCAGGAACAGCTCCAAGACGGTAATGCCGGCGTGCGGCGGCGCGGCCGCGGCGCGAATACGCGAATTGTTCTGCATAACTTGATGGCTTAATGCGCGACTTTCATGGCCGAGGGCACGGTTTCGATCCAGATCGGCCCGGGGGCGAAACCCGCCTCATCCTCGCCGACCAGAAACCGTGTGCGGTCCTGGGGTGCTTTGCGTTCCCAAGTCGCCTCGACGGTTTTTCCGCCGACGGCCACGAGAGCCCGGCCGTTGCCGACCGTGACGATCCGGCGGCGGCCGATCTCATCGAGAACGCTCATCTTAGCGTATTGTACCACAACCGTGGAGGCGCGCACCACCGAACCGTCCTCATCCTGCATGGCCGCGCCGTTCTGATAGCGGACGTATTGTCCGAGAGCCGCATCATAATGCCAGCTGACCTTGTAGCCAGGCGTTGACCAGTCGATGACGATGTCCGGCGACGCCTGGTCAGAGACAGACAAGGCGCGCATGAATTTCCAGGGCGTCAGGGCATGAGTGGCGCGGGCTGGCCAGCGATGCGCCACAAGCTCGCGAACCTTGTCCAAAGCGATGTAGGCGTTGTGGGGCGCTTTACGGTCTTGGCTGCGCCAAAAATAGGCACCGGCAAAATACTCGTTGGCGTCCCGCAGGTTGGAGGCGTCGATGCGGTCCAGGGCCTCCGGACTGCCTCCGACGTGGGCAAAAACCGCATCGTACTCCTCGTCCCAATCGACGAAATAGGGACGAGCCGAGCGGACCGGTCCGATCTTGGCGACGTCGCCGTCCGTCGGGAACAGGGCCAGGAAACGGGTAATGCCGCCCTCGGCCAACGTCTCAATGACGACCGAGGCCTTGGACAGGCCAGAGGCCGGGCGCGCATCGACCATATTGTCGATGGCGACCGCCACAAGATCAGGGTGCTCCTGGCCGCGCGGCACGTAAACGCCGTCGATGTCTCGGGAAAGCAGGCGTTCGCCCGTCGGACTGACGGCCTGGTCGCTTACCTGGTCAGCGGTGGCGGCGGCTGGCGCGGCCAGCTCTCCTTCAGTCGCCGGCTTCGGGGCAAGGACCGCATGCCACAACAGCGCACCGAGCACGGCCAAGACGGCCGCAACAGCGGCCAATATGATGCGCAGACGCGTCACGGTCAGCCAAGAACGCCGAACCCCCCACCATCCCTGGCGGGATATCTGGTGGGGGGTTTGATGATTCGGCAGGTTCATCGGGAGTTGGGAGTTTGGAGTGAGAAGTTGGGAGCGTTTGACTCCGCGCTCCACGCTTTTTAAAAGCCGCACTCGCGCCATCTGGCGCTCCGCGGTCGCGCGGACTACTTCTTCTCCTCCTTCTTGTCGGACGCGGCGGCGGCCGCCTCCGCCTCCTTGGCGGCCTTCTTCTCGTCGGTCTCCGACTTCACGGCAGACACGTCCTCCACCGGCTTCTCTTCCATGGCCTTCAGTTCCTCTTCGGAGATCGGCTCGTTGGCGATGACGATGATATCCTCGGCGCGGCGCATAATCTCGATGCCCTTGTTCACCGGGAGATCCTTGACGCGGATGGCATCGTTGAAATTCTTGAGCGTCTGGAGGTCAACCAGGATCTCATGGACGAGGTCGGTCGGCAGACAGCGGATCTCGACTTCGGCGAGATTCTTGACCAGGATGGCGCCCTGCTCCTTGACGGCCGGGGCCTCACCGACGAACTTCAGGTGGACCTTGAGGGTCAGCTTCTCCTTCATGTTCACGCGGCGCAGATCGGCATGGACCGGGCGGTCGAGAATCGGGTCGCGCTGGATGTCCTGGATCAGGACCTTGAGCGGCGCGGCG
This sequence comes from bacterium, assembly GCA_021824285.1. Classification (GTDB taxonomy): domain Bacteria; phylum Patescibacteriota; class Patescibacteriia; order SG8-24; family SG8-24; genus JAKAKZ01. Next base: position 1,628 of record JAKAKZ010000069.1, on the reverse strand, counting down.
CCGTCCACGACGAGGTCGACGAGCGTGGACTCACCGGCCTTGCGGAAGGCCTTCTCGAATTCACCGGCGTCCAGCGTGACGTCATGGTTCTTCTCGTGCTTGCCGTAGACGACAGCCGGAAGCTTCTTCTCCTCGCGGAGCTGCTTGACCTGTTTTCCCTTGATGGTGCGCGTAGTCGCGTTCAACGTAATGGTCTCCATAACCGTATTCTCAAGAATTTGGCCAAATTGGCATGGCTTATTATTTACACCCTCCGCCAAAAAAAGGCAAGGGGGCCTTGGTGGATCGATATATCGGTGATCGGAAATAGGGCATCGGGATGTCTGCCGCCGTAAAGATGCCGCCTGCGGCTCGGCTATTCGGATATCCGATATCTGATAGCCGATAGCTGATGCCCGCAACAACATAAAACCCCGGCGCGTGGGCCGGGGCTGGTTCAACGGTTTGTTCAGGCGACCGCCAGGCGGCTGAAGAGCAGGTCGGAATCCTGGAGCAGCGAATGCGTCTCAATCACGTCATCGGTGGAGACCGCGCCGGCACGGCGGAACTGGTGCACCTCGTCGAAGTTCAGGTCGGTCACGAGGCCGACAGAGCTGACGCCCACAGAGGAGATCAGCACGAGCGCCAGGATGGCGTTCGAGCACCGGCCGCAGGTGATGTGCAGCAAGTGGCTATCCTCTTTCTCTCCCAGGACGTGCGCCGCTTCGGGCCGATAGCTCGACTCGCAGAGCGGGCAGTAGGAGATGAGCTTGACGCCCTCGTCTAAAATAGGACCGGAGGTGTGCATGGGTACCGGCATATTGGTTTTGGTTTCACTGGGGCGGCTTATTTTGGCCACTCCATTTATGTCTTAATATTACCATTTTTCAGGGTCTCGCTCAATGGTCAGATATCAACAGGCCGGTGAGGTTGAAAGTTGAGAGTTTAAAGTTGAAAGTTATTGATTGAATTTTGAGTCGCACCATGACACAAGGCGCGCGGCCAAAAGCCCAAATATAATGCAATCAGACTGATGAACAAAATACATAAACAAAAAACCGCGCAGAGCGCGGTCGACCAAACTCTCAACTCTCAATCTGCAGGCGATCACTCCCGCGCCGCCACGGCCTCCACTACTCCGAGCATGGCGTACTTCATGACGAGCGACGAGCCGCCATAGCTGATGAACGGCAGGGTGACGCCGGTGAGCGGCAGCAGGCTCAAGGCGCCGCCCACGTTCACGGTCACTTCGGCGATCACGGCCGCCATGATGCCGACCATCAGGAAAATCGTGAAATCGTCCTTGGCGCGCCGCGCCCGCAGCCAGATGCGCCAGAGCAGAATGCCGAACAGTGCCACGAGCGCCAGGACCCCGACCATGCCCAGCTCCTCCGCGATGACCGAGAAGATAAAATCCGTCTGGCGTTCGGGCAGGAAGCGGAGCTGACTTTGCGAGCCGAAACCCAGCCCCTTACCCAAAAAACCGCCCGAGCCCACGGCGATAAGCGACTGGCGGATGTTATATCCGGCGCCCTGCGGATCAGTGGCCGGGTTGATGAACACGGACAGGCGGTCCTTCTGATACGGTTTGAGCACGAACACCCAGGCGCTGACGGCCGCAATCAGGCAAAGTGCGCCAAGCAGGAACA
>JAKAKZ010000004.1 GCA_021824285.1 bacterium | reverse complement strand
GATCTCACGCAGGGCGTTCTGGATGGCGACCTCGACCCCTTTATTGAGGCTTACCTTAGGCAAAATACGGCTAAATAGGGACTGCGGCACCAGCCGTAAGGTTGGCAGTCTCGTGGGCTTACCGGGTTTATGAAAACTGCCATCGTCACCGGCGGCGGGGGCTTCATCGGCTCCCATCTGGTTGAGGCCCTGCTTGAGCGCGGCTTCCGCACGGTCGTCATCGACGACCTCTCCACCGGCAGCGCGGCCAACCTCCCTTCCGAGGCGGTCCTGCGCGAAGCCGATGTCGCGGAGCCGGACGTCTCCCGGATCTTTGCGGCCGAGCGCCCGGAACTGGTCTTCCATCTGGCAGCCCAGATCGACCTGCGCAAATCCCTGCTTGATCCCGCGGCGGACGCGCGAGTGAACGTCATCGGTTCCCTGCGGGTGATTGCCGGTGCCTGCGATTCGGGTGCAAAAAAATTCATCTTTTCTTCGTCCGGCGGCGCGGCCTACCATGACCCGAGCGTCGTGCCCACCCCGGAAACCTATCCGGCGGGTCCGGTGTCGCCCTACGGCGCGGCCAAGATGGCTGTCGAGCTGTACCTGAACGGGGCGCGCCACGCGCGCGGTCTCCGTTCGGTTGCGCTGCGCTACGCCAACGTCTACGGTCCCCGTCAGGGGCTCAAGGGTGAGGCTGGGGTCATCGGCCTGTTCACGGCCAAGGCCTTGCGCGGCGAACCAGCCACGGTCTTCGGCGACGGCGAGCAGGTGCGCGATTTCGTCTACGTGGACGACGTCGTCCGCGCCAACCTGTCTGCCGCTTTTTCGGAGCAAGAGGGGATCTTCAACATCGGCACCGGAGTGGGCACCTCGGTGAACCGCATCGCCGAACTGATCCGGCGGCAGGCCGGCGGACCGGCATCGCTTTACGGCCCGCCGGCGGTCGGCGAGGAACGGCGTTCCGTCCTGGACGCGAGCGCTGCGGCCCGCGTTTTAGGCTGGAAATACGCCGTTTCCGTGGAAGAAGGCGTCAAGCGGACCGTCGATTGGTTCCGCGCGCGCGGGTGATGGTGGAGGCGCCCGCACCACCTATTTGAACTCGTATAAAGACGATTCATGCGTCAGCTTGTGCGGCCGCCGTCCGGTCCCAGAATCTCCTGCTCGATACGGTTCGACTACCGCGCCGGCGGTAGGTCACCATCGCTGCCGCTGTCCGTGGTAAAATAAAAGGTATTGAGACAGGGAGCGATTCAGTCGCCCAATAATAAGGGTTGAAAGTTCGGAGTTGAGAGTTGATAGTTCCGGCCGATAACTTTCAACTTTCAACTCTCAACTTTCAACCGCACCAGATGCCCGAACTCCGCCGCTATTTCGAGCACTATTTCGCACCGCATCCCTCCCGTGAGGTGCGGGAGATGATGCTGTCCGTGTCCATCCTGAATTTCGCCACGGCCAGCATCGCGCTGTTCGAACCGGTCTATCTTTACCGGCTCGGCCTGTCGCTCGTGCAGGTCATCATGTTCTACGGCGCCTTGTACGTGCTTTATTTTTTCGCCCTGCCTTTAGGCGGCCGCATCTGCCGCCGTCACGGCTACGAGCATTCCATCCTCTACAGTTCGCCCTTCCTCATACTTTATTACCTTTCGCTCTTCGCTACGCGCTACGATTTCCGCTTTTTGGGCATCGCTCTTGTCGCGCTTGTGGTCCAGAAGATCCTTTACTGGCCCGGTTACCATTCCAACCTCGTCAATTACGGCGACGGCGCCGAACAGGGCAGGGAAATCTCGAACGTCCAGACGCTCGCCGCCGCCTCCTCCGCCGTGGCTCCGTTCTTCGGCGGCGCCGTCATCACTTGGCTCGGTTACCCGGTGCTTTTCATCTTGGTGGCTGCGCTCATCTTGCTTTCCAATCTTCCGCTGCTGCGCGCGCCCGAGCTTTTCGAGCCCCAGCCCTTCAGTTATGGCGCGGCCGTAAAACGTCTGTTCAAACGCAAGAATCTGCGCAAGTTAGCGTCTTTTTTGGGATTTGGGGAAGAGATCATCGCGCTCGTCCTGTGGCCGATTTTCGTCCTGATCACGATTCCCGATTACCTTTCCGCCGGCGCCATCATCTCCGTCGCCATTATCGTCTCCATGTTCGTGACGCTCTATGTCGGTAGGCTTTCCGACGAAGGCAACCGCGAGTCAGTGCTGCGCGTCGGCGGGACCTATACCGCCGCCTCCTGGCTGCTGCGTCCGCTGATCGTCGGCGGGTTCGGCGTCTTCCTGGCCGAATCCTTCTATCGGGTCTCGAAAAGCACGGCCATGGTGCCGCTCACGTCCATGGTGTATGACGGCGCGCGCCGCGGCCGCGCCATGGAGAGCATCGTCTTCTTCGAGATGGCCCTGGCGCTCGGCAAGATCATGGCCGCGCTGCTCGCCATCGCCATCTTCACGGCCGCCCCAAGCCAGTCGGCCGCCTGGACGGCCCTCTTCATCCTCGGCACGGCCTTCGCCGGCGGCTACATGCTCCTCAAGGAAAATGGGGGAGTGGAGGATTGAGGGTCGGCAAGTTACAGCGGTGCGGAGTTGCGGAGAGGCGGAGATGCGAAGCCGGTATGCTCCGCTCTCCGCGTCCCAATATAATAAATATGTCAACCAAGCCAAAAAATACCCCACGTGCCGTCCATGATCGCGGACAGAATTTTTTGATTGATCATGCGGCGGTCCATGCGCTGGCGGACGCCGCCGGCTTCCAGGCCGGGGACGCGGTCGTGGAGATCGGACCCGGTCCGGGCATCCTCACCGAGGAGCTGCTGTCGCGCGGCGCGCGGGTCCTGGCTGTGGAGCTGGATGCGCGCTTCCTCGACGACCTGAAGGCGAAGTTCGCCGGGCAGTCTTTAATTATTGAAAATAAAGACATCAATGAGATGGGCAACGCCGCGCTGGCGGCCGCGCTGGGTGTCGGCGCCGGCGGCTACCGGGTCGCGGCGAACATCCCCTACAACCTGACCTCCCGGATCATCGAGAGGTTCCTGACCGAGGAGCCGCGGCCCGCCTCGCTGACGCTGATGGTCCAGCGCGAAGTGGCCGATCGCCTGCTCGCCGGGGCGGGCGAGATGTCGTCGCTTGCGGTCCTGGTCCGCACCTACGGCGACCCCTCTCGCGTCCGCAACGTGCCGCGCGGCGCCTTCCGTCCGACGCCGAAAGTGGATTCCGCGGTCATCCATATCCGGGTTCGGACCGGACCGGAATTGTCGTCTTTTTTCGGTGAGGTCGACAAGCACCGCTATTTTGAGCTGGTCAGGGCTGGTTTTGCGGCACCGCGCAAAAAACTGCGAAATACTCTAGCCGGATTTTTTGGCACGCCAGCAAATGCCGAAGAAGCCATAAAAAAAGCAGAAATTAGCGAAAATTCTCGACCTGAAGAACTCCTGCCCGAAGATTGGTTAAGGCTGGCCAGACAAAGGCAATAATCCACAGTTTTGGGTCCAAAGAACCGTGATATGATGTAAGTATCACGGTTTTGTCATGGCATACCTGACGCGACAGCAGAAAATCGCTGCCATCTTGTTATCCGTCATCGCCATTGCGGCGGTGGCGATTGAGCTGTATGCGTTGCCGCAGCAGATGAAGAAGCCGTTCGTGCCGAAGACCAACCAGGTCTTCAAGACGCTCGACCAGCAGGAGCAGGAACGGATCCAGCTGCTGAAGAACACCGACACTGACGGCGACGGTCTTTCCGATTACGACGAGATGTACATCTATCATACGAGCGCCTACAACGACGATTCCGATTCCGATGGCATTCCGGATGGGGTAGAGGTCAGGAGCGGCGGCGATCCGACCTGTCCGTCGGGCAAGACGTGCCGCGCCGTAGCCGCCCCCGCTCCCGCCGCCCCGGCCCCAGTTCCGGCTAGCCCCCCGGCGCAGGGCACGGGAACTGCCGTGCCATCGTCCGCCGACGCGGCCGTCTACCGGGCCTTCACCAAAGCTTTCGGCGACATCAGCAAGATGAGCGACGCGGACATCGCCCAGAAGGTCGACCAGATGAGTTCGGCCGACCTGCGCTCCTTCCTGGAAAGCATCGGTATGCCGCCGCAAGCCATCGCGAAGAACGACGACGCCACGCTGCGCCGCCTGCTTAAGGACACGATTGGCGAGCTTTCCGCCGGAAATTAAGCTCAAAAAAGCACAGGACAGCCGACAGAATCAGTGCTACAATAAGCCAGCGCGATAATGCCGGTTAAATCCGGTCCGACCGTCGCCATCATTCATCCGTAAACCGTCACGGAGATGAAGTCCTCCAGCTACATCCACCGGCTCAAGAAAGCGCTGGCCGCGCTGCTGTTCGGCATCACCCTGACGGTGTCTTCGGCCTCGTTCATCCTCCTCTCGCCGCAGCCGGCCCGCGCCGACCTGCCGGTCGTGGACGTTCCGGGGAACGTCATGAAGACCAAGGACACGATCATCGACACCATCAAGGAGTTCGCGGTCCCGGCCATCACCTCCGCCGCCAGCAACCTCTTTTCCTACACCATCAACCAGATTGCCTATCAGGCGGCCGTGGCGCTCACGAGCGACTGCCCGGGCCAGAAGCCCTGCTGGAACAGCAAGTCGTTCGAATCCGGCATGAAGGACGCGCTCATGGGCGGCCTCGGCGAGGCCATCGGCACCTTCTCCCAGGAATCCGGTCTGGAGAAGCTCGGTCTGAACCTCTGCGAACCGAAGGGCATTGATTTCAAGTTCAAACTCAACGTCGGTCTCGGCATCATGGACGAATACCAGCCGCCGAAGCCGAAGTGCGATTTCAATAATGTCATCAAGAACTGGGAAAGCGCAGCCTCGACGCTGAAGCCCAGCGAGCTGATGAAGAACGTCTCCCTGCAGTTCATCCCCGGCCAGTCTCCGGCGGATACTTTCATGTCCGCCCAGGAGGCGCTCAAATCCCAGGGGCTGAAGTCGCAGGAGCTCGATACCGCCAAGCGGCAGTATGAGGCCACGGCTGGCGGTGGCTTTTCCGGCATCTACGATATGGTCTCCGGGCGCGTGAAGACGCCGGCCTCCCAAGTCAAGCAGGAAGCCGAGAACGCCAAGGACGCCAAGGACAAGGGCACGGCCGAAGCCGGCCAACAGTCCACGAACGCGCAGGTGTCAGGCAACCGCATCGTCGGCGCGCTCATCGGCGCGGCCGCCACTTTCGCCCAGGTGCTCGCTTCGCGTCTCTGGAACAAGATGGTCAACGGCATGATGTCGAACGAGATGCTCATCGCCGCTGACCCCAACCTGCCCTACGACTTCTTGAGCAATCCTGTCTCTGCCACGCCGCAATCCGTGGCCCAGGCCATCGCGCCGCAGTATGCGGTCGCCAAGCCCAAGGAACCGGGGGCCATCGACCCGGTCGCCGACATGTCCATTTGTCCCGGCGAAACGCAGGGCCGCACTCCGGACAACTGCAGCATCGACGCCAAATTGGCGCAGGCCTTGACCGAATCCCGCATCAAGCCGATGACCGTCCGGGAACTGATCGCCACCGGCGCCCTGCACGGAGACTGGAAACTCATCCCCGCGACCGATCCGCTGGCCGACAGCAGCCGGACATGTTACGCGAGCGGCTATTGCGAGGCTAACCTCAAGAAACTCCGCGCTCTCCGTGTCCTGCCGATCGGTTGGGAACTCGCCGCACAGCAGGCCCAGACCAATCCCAGCAAGGCGATTACTCTCAGTGCGGCCATCGCCCGTTTCACCGAATGCGATCAGAACGGCCATTGGAGCCAGACGACCCCGTACTGTCATCTGATCGATCCTGACTGGGTCGTGAAGATACCGCCGGTGGTGTGCAAGGCACAGGCCTTCGGTCCGACGCTGTTGAGCCCGGATTCTCCGAAGCGTAACGAGGAGTGCGTCGATGAGCGCACCTGCCTTAAGCAGGACGATGCCGGCAACTGCATCGGCGATTCCTACGGCTACTGCACCCAGGAGAAGAACGTCTGGCGCTTCGACGGCGACCGGTGTCCGGCGCAGTTCGCCTCCTGCCGCACGCTCACGGATACTTCCACGAAGAAACAGGTGAGTTATCTGCTGAATACGGTCGATGCCGGCATCTGCGGCAGCGATAACGTGGGCTGCACCGCCTACTCCACGTCGCTCAACACCGCCGCCGCTCCTGCCAGCGTGGACCAGGCCTGGAATTCCGCGCCGCAGCTGTACCTGAACCGCCAGGCCGAAAAATGCCAGGCGGCGGACGACGGCTGCAGCGCCGTGGCCATGCTGCCGGCCGGCTCGTCGCTGAACCTCGTGCGCAACCCCGGTTTCGAGACCATAGAGGATTTCGACAACAACGGCAGTGCGGCCCAGCACGCGAACTTCTGGTGGCCGATGGCCAACGTGTCCGCGACCGGCGCTTCCGGCTACGTCTCGACCGCACCCCAGCCGATTTCGCACGGCAGCCATGCCATGACGGTCGAGCGCACCCAATCCGTGTCCCAGGTCGGCATCGCGGTCCGTCCTTTCAAGACGACCACTGTTTCCGCCGTTTTCCTGACTCAGACCGGCAAGACCGGCATCGATGCCAGGGTCAGCCTGGTGTTCTCCGACAAACAAGGCACTTCGTTGACCGTCCCGGCCTCCCTAATCTTTACGGATTCCCCGGGCGGCACGACCTGCACCGCCACCGGCGGCGGCGTGCGCCTGACCGCGGCCAACGCGCTCACCAAATACCGCCTCTCCTGCTCCTTCATGGTGTCAGACGACCGCGTGGCGAGCGCCACGTTGAGTCTCGTGAACAACGGCAACGATTACCTGCTGGCCGACGACGTTCAGGTGGAAGAGGGGAATCTGACGGATTTCCATGAGCAGTACGGCGGCGACCTGCAGTACGCCAACCTCAAACTTCCTCCGCCGGAACTCGGCTGCAAAGGCGAGGGCAATGATCCGGCTGCCTGCGCCAACTACGCTGCCATCTGCCGTGAGACCGAAGTCGGCTGTGACCGCTATACGCCGGCCAACGGCGACCCGGCCGTCCCGGCCATCGTCAACGATGGTGATCGCTGTCCGGCCGAGTGCGTCGGTTACGACGTCTTCAAGCAGGAGGCAACCGCGTTTGAGCGCGACAAGTTCCCGGTCTACTTCATCCCTAAGACCGCCCAGGCCTGTTCGGCCGCGGACGTCGGCTGTTCCGAGTTCACGGATATCGAGAACGAACAGGTTTCATATTATAAGAGAGTGCAGCAGTGCCAGCTGCCGACGGATCCGGAAACGCAGACCTTCTATACATGGGAAGGATCAGACACCCAAGGCTACGAAATCAAGGAGTGGAGCATGCGCAAGACCGCCGCGACGGTTCCGGACCAGAGCGCGGGCCACAACGCTTCCGATGTCTGCACCACGCCAGGCAGCTGCGCCAATGCCGGGTTTGCGCCATGCACCGCGCTCACGCGCAGCGCCGTGACGCAGGCCTTCACCTGCAACGACCAGGATACGACCGGCTACTGTTCCCGCGCCGACATCGAGCAGGGCGACTTCGACTGTCGCGAGTTCTATGACCAGGACGGCAACCGCCATTACCGCCGCCTGTCGCAGACCGTGCTCGCGACCGCGGACTGCCGCTACAACCGCATCACCGCGCGCACGACCGACATCGCCGAGTCGAAACTCGACTGCGAAGCCAGCCGCGGCGTCTGGAACGAAACCACCCTGACCTGCGTTTACCGCTTCACCGCATCCGGCAGCGATTCCTGCTCCGCGGCCTTGGCCGGCTGCCGCGCCTACAAGGGCAACACCGCCGGCAACGTCCGGCAGGTGGCGCTGGATGATTTCGAATCCGGCACGGCCGGCTGGACGCCCGCGGCCGACGCCAAGCAGTCTGCGGAATCGGTGGTCGTCGGCGGACACTCGCTCGTCATCACGGCGAACGCCACCGCCAGCCGCTCTCTTGCGGGCCTCGCCAAATCCGGCCGCTCCTACTCCTTCAGCTTCTGGGCGCGGGGCAGCGGCAATCTCTCCATCTCCGTCGTGCCGGCCGCCGCGGCAACGCCGTCCCTGCCGACAATCACGCTATCGCCTTCTTGGAAGCTCTATTCCGTCGGCCCCATCTTCCTGAATGCGGCCCTGACCTCGCTTTCCCTGCACCCCTCCGGTCAGGCAGCCTACATCGACAATTTCGTGATGCGCGAAGTCCAGGAGAACATCTACGCGGTCGCGAATTCCTGGCAGACGCCGGCTTCCTGCAACACCGCGCCGGACGGCACGCCGGCCCCGCTCCAGATGCTCGGCTGCCGCGAATACCGCGACACCAAGGGCCAGGTTTCCACCCTGCGCCAGTTCAGCCAGCTCTGCCGCGACCGCGCCGTGGGCTGCGGCACCTACGTCAACACACAGAACACCCTGCAGAACCCGTACTCCGAGACCTGGAACGCGGTCTGCAGCCTGTCTTCGCCGGCGACCGGCCTGGGTACGCCATGCGATTATAAGGTCAAAGATCCGACTTCCGGCAATCCGGCCGCCGTGCTGAAAGACGTCTGCCGCGTACCGAACGGCGAAACCTCCTGCCGCTTCCACTATGACGGCTGGGACGTCTCCGTGCCGGACGGCCGGTGCTCCAACGACGCGAACAAGCTCTGCAGTGCGGATACGGACTGCGGTGCCGCGAATAAATGTCTCCTCTCCACGCCCGACCGCGTCCGCGTGGCTGCTGATGAGCGCCTGTATCTCGCCGCGGACGTCAAATACCAGTGCAAAGCCGAGGCTGTGGGCTGTCGCGTCATGGGCCAGTCCCACCAGGTCTATGAGAAGCAATGCCTGCACTACGAATCCGGCCAGCAGGCCGTCTGCACCACCGTGGACTCCTGCTCCTTCGGCGCTTACGGCTGCACCTCGCAGAAATACGACGCCTGCAAGTGCACGGATACGGCCACCGGCAATTTCTGCCTGATGAAGAAAGGCGAGACCTCCTGTACGCTCTCGCTCGGCGCCGGCGTCATTGACCGCTGGGACAATGTCGCCATCAAGAACAACCCAGCCAAGTACGACCAGCAGCTCTGCACCGAGGCCGCGCTCGGCTGCAAGGAGTACAACTCCGCGGACGGTCTCAAGTTCTTCAAGGATCCAGGCGACAAGATCTGCGAATACAAGGAGGACATCATCATGCCGGATGGCGCCAAGCGCAACGGCTGGTTCCGCAAGAGTTCGGGTGGGGCCCTGATTCCCTGCGCCCCGGGCGAGCTGCAGAACGGCATTCTCTATCCGATCGCCAAGCAGGGCGACGTCTCCTGCAATCTTGCGGCGGCCTGCAATAAACCGCTTGGCTGCTCCTGCCCCGAGACCGGCACGCCGGTCTGCAGCGTGGCGCTCGGCCAGACCGGCTGCGGTTACCAGGGCTGGGTCGGCAAGTGCCCCGAACAGTTCAATCGGTGCGAGGAGTTCATCGATCCGCTCGAGACCTCGAACACCAACCCGGAGGGTACGGCCTATTACTACATGGACAACAACAAGTTGGACAAGTCTTCCTGTTCCGGCACGGCTTCGCTCAAACAGGGTTGCGTGATCTTCAACCAATCCAGTGTCCCGGTGAAGCGCATCTCCTCTTATGCGACCTATCGCCACGAGGATCTCAACAAGAACAGCGACCGCGTGCCCACGGTGAACTGCGAGGCGGCCGCGAATGTCCGCGATCCGGCCTGCGACCACCGCTGCTTCCGGACCGCCTCGAATGGCACTGATATTTGGGGCAGCAGCTGCGTCGCGGATGCGGATTGCGGACCGAAGACCTGCACCAAATCCGGCAAGTTCTGCACGGCGGACAGCCAGTGCACCGGCTATGGCGAGAAGTGCGAGGGAGCGGTCTGCCGTGACATCAGCGCCGCACCGCCGAAGAACGACGGCAACGTCATTCTGAAGGTCCGCCGCGACCGCGAGTGCTCCGAGTGGCTGGAGTGCCGCCAGACCGTGCCGGTCTACGACGAGAACAGCTCCACCAAGTGGAAGTCGCAATGCGTCGCCATGGCGCTCTGCCAGCAGTATCAGATGACCGCGAGCGGCGTTAAGTGCGTGGACTTCACCGTGCGCTCGCCCGAGGACGGCCGTTTCACCGTGGACAAGTACGCGGACCGCGATATCAGCTATCGCGGACCGGAATTTTCCGGCTACACCGTCCCGAACGCCTATCCGCCGGAGGCCCTGCTGTCGCTCACGGACAAGGACAGCAGTCCGGATTACGTTGCCGCGATCGTCCGCGACTCCAACGTCGGCGGCATAATCACGACCTGCACCAACGACAGCCAGTGCGTCATCACCGACGATCCCGATCCGAACAAGAACCACGGCCGCTGCATCAAATCCAACGCCCAGGCCAAGAACGGCGTCTGTGCCTTCGACCTCTTCGGCGGTCCGGCCATGAAGGCCGACACCCGGAGCGCCGGCGCTTCCATGATGTGCCGCGGCTATCCGGAATCCGACTCGCCCTACGGCAAGACTGTGCTTTTGGGCGGCACCTACTCCAACCGGAGCCAGCCGATCTCCAATTTCAAGAGCGCCAATCTCTGCTTGGACAGCGATTCGTCCGGCCTGAACAACGCCTGCGACTGCTCCTACAGCCGCGCCGATTACGGTCCCGGCTTCTCGGTCTTCAAGCCGGTCGGCACCGCCATGGATAACAGCGTCTGCACCATGGGCGACGCCACCAAACTCGGACAGCCCTGCACGAGCAACGCGTCATGCGCCGCGACCGGCGCGGACGCGAGCACCGGCTCCTGCTCCGCCAAGACCAAGGCCCGGAACGCCACCGGCTGGACCGGCATCTGCATCGACAAGGACTACGGCACGCGCATCAACGGCACGCCGGACCAGTACCATTGCCTGCAGTGGCTCCCGGTGGACCAGCTCTCCGGCCAGCCGGACATCTATAACCAGTATCCGGAAGCCGGTTTCGATCCGGCCATCGATGCCGGAGTCGACAAGCTGCTCTACTGCTCCGATAAGGTCAACGTGCCGGGCAAGTACGCGTCCAAGGGCTGGCCGACCGGGCAGTATTCAAACATCATCTGGACCGATCATTGGTCTACAACCGTTAGGAATTGCCCTAACTGGGCAAGAATCGCGTCTGAAATGGCGATTGCATGCGCCACGGTTCCGCTTGTCGGATGCACCATCGGTATGCTCGCGGGCGGTATTGACGCCTACACAAGCAATTCGCCTGACTATCAGTGTACCGATGAGTATCAGGTCGGCCTGTATGAACTGGAGAACAATCCTGGCGGTGCCCCTCCATCATGGTTGTGGAACGACATGTTCTGGTCAGCCTGGATTTGGGGCGAAAAGCGGCTTGCGGCCAATTGGACGACAAAAGACGTCCACAATTCTGATGTCAGTTCCGTGGGCTTGAGCATCAATGATGTCGCGGCCATCAAAATTTCGGTTAAGCATTACAGCCGCGACTTTACCGATAACGCCATAACTGATTTCTGGCTGACGCCATCGAACGGCTGGAAATTCGAGGTTGGCTGGAAGGGGAGCGCGGACCCGCCGCAGCCGCCAGCTACGGAATTCCTGTCTACCGGCGAGTGGACCAGTAGCGGCATCAGTCCGTTCTGCGCGCCGCATTATGACGCCACTGGCTTTAAGTGCGGCGATCAGGCGAACACCACCGGGGCCTCTGACGCCATCGACAAGGACAAGGGCTGCATGTATGCGCAGGCCAACTGGGACAACGGCACCCTAAGCAGCATCGGCAGTCTCTGGTGCGTCGGTCACGACATCTTTGCGTCCGGCACCGGAATTCTTGATCGGAACCACAGCGTGACCGTGAACCGCGAGGGCACTGTTACCGTCTATCTCCGCGAGCAGTGCCGCGAATACACGGATTTGGGCGGCAGCTCCTCGACCAACACCCCGGCCATCGTCAAGACCAACCAGTTCAAGATGAAGCTGGCCAACGACTTGGGCATCCCTTATGGAGTTACGGTAGATATCTACAATCCGGAGGATGCCGACAATAAGACTTCCCAGGACATCGCCCCCTACGGGCACGTGTTCCCGGCCACGCCGGCGGCAAACGGTGTCTTCGGCAGCGACGCACCGTACACCTCCGGTCTGCCGCTCTGGTCGGCCCTGCGCGGCGGCGCCGGTAACAACAACAATAAGGGCTTCGTGAAGACCGACCCGATGGGAACCAATCCTCCGGTCAAGCGGTTCGACGTCGGTTTCGCCGCCGCCGGCAACACTTATACCCAAGCGGAGCTCCAGAAGATGTTCGTGCAGTCCTATGGCCGCTACGGACTTACCGGCACGGCCTACGGTCTGTCGTCCGGCACCGGTTGGGGCATGACTGCGGTCATGGCCGATGCCGGCGCGAACAGCCAGCCGAAAGTCGCCGCCGCCCTGACTGCGCCGGAAATCATCGGTTCGGGCTCTACCGCCACGACGCGCCAGCGCTGCTATCCGTCGGTCAACGATTGGGCCTGCGAAGAGGATGGGACCAATGCGATGACCGTCGACGGCTTCGTGAGCGGCCAGGTGGGCAATACGGCCGGCGGCGGCTCCTACTTGGCTAACATCACCTATTACGGCTACGCGGATAAGGACCACATGCCGCTCGTCAAGAAGCGCTTCGACGCCAACGGCGCGACTTACAAAAATCCCAATATCGTGAGCGCCGACTACGTGGAGACCAAGGGCCTCTACAAGAATCAGCGCGGCGTGATCAAGCCGGCCACCTCTGGTGCCGCCCCGACGGAAATCTGCGCCGGCACGACCGAGTGGGGCAAGACGCCGGAGTCCTGTGTCACGCGGTACTTCCGCGAATCCATCCTCTACACCTGCACGGCTTCCGACCTCTCCACCTTCCCGGCCTGCGACGGCAACAAGTATCCGTGCCAGGACGGCTCCATGTGTCACTTCAAGCCGCGCGTCCAGTTCACGGATTATTGGGGCGTGTGCAGCGGTTCCTGCAGCGGCTTGCTGCTGGATTCCGCCGGCAACAAGACGGTCGCCAACCCGAACGGGCTCTGCGTCGGACCGGATACCGGAACCAACGCCGGCGGCGGCGTCTGCGACAGCTACAACACGGCCTGGGACACGTTCGCCGGAGAAATCGTCGTCAAACCTTAATAAGCACCAAGAAAACCGCCGTCCAGATAAGGACGGCGGTTTCAGTTAGGGGACAGTCCCTTTTTGCCGCAAAAGGGACAGTCCCCGTGTGGATAAGTGTTTGACGCTCTATTACCCCCTGAAATTGGCCTAAAATTAGGTATACATCTCTTCTCCGCAGCCGAGCTTATTCGTGATATGATATAGGGAGAGGAAACGGCGTCGCCGCAAGTTCGGCGCATTAGCCGTAATTAACCTGAAACATGCTGTTTTTCCAACCCGAAGCCACGCGCCATCAGAACCGGCATCGCGCCTCGGGCCACGCTGCATTGCGGATGATCGCCGCTGTGGCGGTTTTTGGCGTTTTGATTTCGGTCCTGCCGCACTTTGCCCGTCCGGCACTGGCCGCCGGGAACCACCTGTCCGCGGTGCGCACGGTCCAGCTCGCACAGACCGCTGGCGGATCAGGTCAAGGATCGGCCACGACACCCCCGGCCTCGAATACCGCCGCCGATGAAAAAAAGCCGCCGGCGCAGACAGAGCAGGGTTTCATCCAGAGCTTCATCTACTGGGTTTTCGAGGCCTTGGCCTTCGCCATCGGCCAGATCCTGTCGCTGCTTATCGAACTGCTGATTTTCTTCATCCAGTACAACAGCTTCGTGAACAATCCCGTCGTCACCGCCGGCTGGCTCGTCGTGCGTGACATGGCCAACATGCTCATCGTGGTCAGCATGCTTGTGATGGCATTCGCGACGATTCTCGGCATGGACGAATACAGCTATAAGGGGAAGAAGCTCTCGCGTCTGCTGATCATGGCGATTCTCGTGAATTTTTCGCGGACTTTCGTCGGTGTGCTGATCGATATCGGTCAGGTGGTCATGCTGACTTTCGTGAACGGCTTCAAGGGCGCGGCCGCACAGAACCTCATCACGTCGCTGAACACCACGCAGATGAACGTCATGAGCCCGGACAGCACCGGACTGACTCTCTCCGCTGCCCAGACTACCTTTACGATGTTCCTGACCTATTTCGCGACCTGCCTGTTCCTGCTCGCGGCCTGCGGCGTCATCCTCATCATGACGCTCTTCATCCTCAAGCGCATCGTCGTTCTTTGGGGCGTGGTCATCTTTTCGCCTCTGGCCTTCGCCATGCGCGGCATGCCCTTCAAGGCTACGCAGTCCTACTATGGCAAGTGGTGGTCCAACCTCCAGTCCCAGATCCTCACCGGTCCGGTGCTGGCTTTTTTCCTCTGGCTGTCGTTGGCCACCGTCAAGCAGCTGCAGTTCAATGCGGAATCGGGAGCGGACGCTGTCTTCCGGACGAACTTCATGAAAATGGATTCGTTGCTCAGTTTCATCATGGCGCTGGCCATCATGTATCTGGGCGTGGATTTCGCGCAGCAGCTTAGCGGCGGCGGCTTCGGCGGCGGCCTGCCGGGGGCCAAGAAGCTCGCGCCTGGTGCCGTCGTCGGCGGAGCCCTCGGCGCGATATACAAGCGGACCGGTCTGCGTCAGCGCGTGGAAGGCGCGCGCGGTGCCGTCGGCGCCATGATGAAGGCCGGCGATGACCGCTACAAGGAGCGCATCGCCCTGACTACGGCGCAGTACACCGAGAAAATCGGTAAGGCCCGCGAGGGGGTCACGCCGTTGCTCCGTGGCGGCCTGCGTCAGGCAGCCGGCCGCGCTGTCCAGGGCGTCACCGGCGGCCGTCTCGGCGCCGGCATCGTGAAATCCGGCCAAGAGGCCGCAGCTGAAGGCCGGCGCATCGGTCGTCAGCTTCAGCAGACCGGCAAGGAAGGTCAGGCCGGCATCTACGCCAAGGCCCAGAAGGAGCTCAGCAAAGACAGCATCGAGGCCATCCTCACCGGCCGCGCCGCGGAATTCACCGAGGTGGAACGCGTGGCCGCGCTCAAGCAGGCCCTGGAGAAGCGCAACGCCAAAGTCCATGACGCCGGCGGCGCGCATGAGGTCATCCGCCGCATGAAGGAAGCTGGCGCCGACAAGAAAACCGTCGATGACGCGGTTGAGGCAGCCAAGAAGAACTTCCCGGATGAGGCGTTTGATCCGGCAGCCCTGAAAGAAGGGGAGACTCTCGAGGACAAGCTGCAGGAGCTCTCTTCCAAGATGGCCCGCGAGGTGCGTGAGGGCAAACAGCAGCCCAAGGACTTTACCGAGGCGCAGATCCGCAAATACGCCAATGACGTGGCCCTCCGGGATGACGCCGACCGCGTCGAATCCAAGCTGGAAGGCAAGCAGAAAAAGGCCTACCGCGAGGAGAACGAGAAGTACATAGCCGAGCACCCCGAGGAATCGCTGCACGCGCGGCAGGCCGTGGCCCGCACGGCTGAAGATGCCGCCGGTGCGGCCAAGGCCTTCGACCTTGGCGCCGGAGGCCAGTTCGGCAGCGAATTCGGCAAGGCTGCGTTTCAGGAATTCGTGAAGTCCAACGGCCCGGAGGCCCTTTCCAAGATTGACGCATCGTCCTTGACCAAGGACGGGGAGCCGACGGAGGCCATGCAGGCGCTGATCGACGGCATGAAAGGCGGTGCCCTGCTCGGCTTGGCCGAGAAGTCCGCGAGCGGCACCGCATCGGCCAACGAGTCGGCGCTTCTCAAAGCGGTAACCGACGCCATCAAAGGCGGCTGGGCCGAGGCCAACCGCGACTTGAGCCGCTCCATCAATAATCCGGTGATGCAGATCGTGTCCGAGAAAGGCGGGGAGTCCGGGGTCAAGGACCGTAAGCGCGTCGAGCGCGAAACGCAGGACGCCTTCAAGAATGCTGACGAGGCGAAGTCGAAAGTCCTCTCGCTCGGCGCGGAGCGCGACAGCATCCAGGCGACGCCGAGTTTCGACTATAACGGCGGTGAACTTCAGAAGAAACGCGATCTGGAACGGATCGATAAGGAGCGTCAGGAAGCCGCCGACAATATCGGAAAGATCGAGGAGATTCTTGCCCGGCGCGGCTACAAGATGCCCAAGTTCGACGCCACCGAGGCGGGTATGCAGCAGGATGTGGTGAAGAAGGCCGGTGATAAGGCCCAGCAGGCCCAGCAGGAATATGACAAAGCCAAGACTGGCGGTGCCAATCCGCAGACACTAGAAGCACTAACCGAAGCCTTGCGGCAAGCCACTGAAGACCTGAAGGCCGCCAGCGCGCGGCTCAAAGAGATGGGCGGTCCGGGTGCCCGGCCGACGGAAGCGCCAAGGTCCTACGGTTCTGATTCGTCGGGCGGTCGCGGCGGCCGCGACTGGATCGACAAGAAGGAGATCGAGCGGGCCTTCTCCGGCGTCGCCGAATCCGTTTCTGGAGCCGTGAAAGATGCGCTGGATGATGTCAGTGTCCGGCCCACCCCCGAGAATTTCGACAAGCTGATTGAGGCGATCAACGATGCCGGCGCTGATCAGACCTCGGCGCTCGAGGGTCTGGTCGACAAGCTCAAGGATTCATCCCAATCGGACAAGTCCCAAGTCACCCGCCTGCTCGACGCCATCGAACGGAAGCTCGGTCGCTAGGACCATGGTCTAACGGCCATATATCATGCCGAAATACTCACTTGAACAGCTCCGTGGCCTGCCCGACCAGGTTCGGGCGCACATTTTCGACGCCCAGTTGGCTGAGCGGTACGCCGAGGAAATTTTCCCGCTGATCGACGAGGGTCAGCGCTTCGCCGTCGCCGAGGCCCTGTTTGACGTTTATTTCCGCGTCACTACCCCGTCCTCCTTCCTCGCCTTCCTGCGCGACCTGCTCAAGGGGAACGGCCGCTATCCTGACGTGGCCCAAAAGATACTCGGCTATGATTTTCAGGACATCGCGGATTGGCTGAATTCCGACATCCCCGCTCTCATCCTGCAGGAAGGCGGCGACCCTAACATCTTCAAAAAGAAGGTCGCGGCATCGGACGTCGTCGCGGTCATCCGCCGCAAGTCCGGCGTGGTCGTTTCCGACGACATCCTGGACCGCCGCCTTGATAAGGTTCTGGCCTCCGTGGCCCTCGGCGGCCGCAAGGTGGAACAGCTGGCGGAGACGCTCATGGGTCCGGCGAAGACGTCGGGCGTTGGTTTGAACGGCGATGAGGCCGCGCTTGTTGTCGCGGCTGCGGAAGAGGAGATGAAGGCGCTTGAGGCGAGGGCGATCGTCGTCGTTCCCGATGAGGTGCTGGCCGCCGAAAAACCGAAACCCGTCGTCATCCCTCCGATTGCGGAAGCGCCGACGGCCACTCCAAACCTCCAAACCTCCAAACCTCCAAACCTCCCCACTGTCCCCACCTTCGAAACAGTCCAGGTCGAGGACATCAAGGAGGTTGAGGCCTTGCGCAGGACGATGGAGCCTGCCGCCGAGCCGGCCGGCGACCTCGATTTCTTCGTCGAACGGGCCGTGCAGGCGGCCGCCTTGCCAAGCCCGACGCCAGAGTCGCTCAACCGTTTTCGCATGGCATCCGCGCTTTATCTGCGCGACCTGCGCGACGCGCTGGAGACGAAATCCAAACTTACTTCGCAGGTCGCCACTGGCGGCTTGGGCCTATCCGAGGCAGACGCCGACCGCGTCATGACCGCGCTTAAGCCGCTGCGCCAGCAGTTCCTGTCGCAGGCCGTCGGCCAGGTCGCGGCGGACAAGGAGAAATTCGTAGCCGAACAGGCGCGCCGCCATCTGCTCCAGCAGGAGCGCACCGAGCGTCTGGAGAAGCAGGATCTAGACCGTCGCTACCAGGATCTGGTCCAGCGTTCCGGTATCCAGATGCCGCCGGGGAGCGCACCGACTCCGGCACCGAAAGCTCCCTCCGCACCGGTCACCGTACCGGTTGTCGCGGCCCCCAGGCCCGCAGCTCCGTCAGCCGCTGTCGCTGCGGCAGCTCCGCCGCGTCCTGCCGTCCCGGCCGCACCGCCGCCGAAACCAGAGCCGGTCTTGCCGGACCTCACCGGCCCGGCCATGAAGCAACCGTCCGTGGGCCAATCGGCTCCGACCGCCGCCCCCGCGGCCCCGAAGCCTCCAGTTCCGCCGAGCGCACCTCTGACGCCGCCGCCGGCGCCAAAGCCAGCTGTGCCGCCAGCGCCGCCGGCCAAGCCGGCTCCGCCGTCCGCCCCCAGGCCGGAACCGCCGCAACCGCCGACCGCCACGGCCGCGCCGCCGATGAACCTGCCGACGAGCGGACCGTCCGCGCCCCACGTTTCTGGTCCGGGCTATGTTTCCGTGCCCCAGCGCCCGCCCGCACCGCCGGTCCAGCCAGTCGCCACGCAGAAACCGATAGTTGCCGACATCATCGCGGCCCCGCGCCTCACCGGTCCGGTCGAGGAACTTCGCTCCATGACGCTTGCGGACTTCATCCGGCTCTCCAAGGAACCGACGGAGGCCACGCTCAAGATCAAGGATAAGATCGACTTGCTCGAGGATCAGGGCTTTGAGGTAAAACAGCAGGGGATAAAGGCCTGGCACGAGTCCGAAGTCAACCGTCTGTATCTGGAGCTGCTTCGCGCCAGTCTCGAGGGCAAGCCGGTGCTGGATGTGATTGCCGCGCGCGAGGCCGCCAAGCAGCCCAACCTCAGCAAACCGCAGTTCGATGCCATCATGACCCTGAATCGGACGCTCCGTTTCGGCTGATGATGTCCACACCCCGGTCGTGGTATACTTGATTAGCCTAAAATAAACCTAAAAATAGGCTAAAACGGTCCTCATAGCCGTGGTTTTGTGCGTTAAAAATGTACGTAAGGTAGAGACCAGCCGATGAAATACGCCGTTCCCCAATTCATCGATACCGAGGACAAGATTCTTGGTCCGCTGACGGCCCGTCAGTTCCTTATTGAATTGGCCATGCTGGGCCTGGAGTTCGCGTATTACAAGATGTTCGATTTCGCGCTGTTCCTGCTCGTCGGTATCCCGACCTTCATACTCTTCAGCGTTTTCGCCTTCACGCGCATTAACGGCCAGGCCTTCCATTATTTCGTCCTCAACCTGATTCTCACCACGCGTCGGCCCGGATTGCGCGTCTGGAATAAGGAACCGACCGACGCCGAAGTCCTGGCTTTCGTCCGCGAGACACCACCGCCGCCGCCCAAGCCCAAGATCGTGAAGGAGGCCCTGGCCGCGTCCAAACTCGCCGAGCTGTCGCTCGTCGTAAACACCGGCGGCGTGTTCAACCCCGAAGAGTGATATGGACATGCAGTCACCGCAACTTGCCGGCACGAAACCGGGCGCTGCCACCCAGCGCTACTTGGACATCGCCGAAATCAAGGAGGGCGTGGTGGTGCTCAAGGACGGTACCATGCGCGCCGTGATGCTCGTGTCCTCCATTAATTTTGCGCTCAAGTCGGAAGACGAGCAGAACGCCATCATCGCGCAGTACGTCGCCTTTCTGAACTCGCTGGAGTTTCCGCTGCAGATTGTCGTGCAGTCGCGGCGCCTGAACATCGACAAGTACATTGATCGCCTGCGCGAGCAGGAAAAGTCCCAGTCCAACGAGCTGCTCAAGGTGCAGATCGCCGACTATCGCGCCTTCGTGCAGGAACTCGTGTCGCTCGGCCAGATCATGCAGAAGCAGTTTTTCGTCGTCGTGCAGTACAATCCGCTTTCCGACCGGCAGAAGAGCTTCTTCGAGCGCCTGCAGGCCGCTTTCATGCCCGGCGCCGCGGTGCGTCTGGCCGAGGAGCGCTTCCAGCGCCAGCGCGGCGATCTCATGACCCGCGCCGACCGCATGGTCGGCTCGCTCCGCAGCATGGGCCTGTCGGCCGTGACGCTCGACACCCAGGGCCTCATCGAGCTGTATTACCGCGTCTACAATCCTGATTCCTACGACACGCAGAAGATCCAGGACCCCGGCAAGCTCCGGGTCACCGATTCCGGTACCGAAATCTGACGTATGGCCTTCAATCCCGCACAATTAGGAGCTGTCGCGCCGCCTCCGAAGAAGGACACGGCGGCAGAGGTGAAGAAGCGGCAGGAGACCGAAAAGATCTCGCGCGAGCGCGAGCTCCTGGAGGAGGAGCGCGTCTACCGCAAGGGCGTCGTCTCCATTCGTGACCTCATCGCGCCGGCGGGCATGAAAGTCGACCCGACGCTCGTCCAGCTCGGCGAGACCTTCCTGCGCACCATCTTCGTGGTCACATATCCCCGCTACATCTCGCTGGGCTGGTTCTCGCCGGTGATTAACATGAACTACCCGCTGGACGTGGCCATGTTCTTCTATCCGGTGAAGGCGCCCGTCATCCTGAAACAGCTCAAGAAGAAAGCCGGCGTGCTCGAGGCGACCATCCTTTCAGATGCCGAGAAGGGCAAGCCGCGCGACCCGATTTCCGAGCAGGCCCTGCGCGACGTCGAGGACCTCCGCGACAGCCTGACCCAGGGCACGGAGCACTTCTTCCAGTTTGCCCTCTACGTCACGGTCTACGCCAAGGACAAGAAGGCCCTCGACAAGCTGAGCGAGGACGTTGAGTCCATTTTCGGCGGCAAGCTGATCTACACCAAGCGCGTTTTCTACACCGCGGAGCAGGGATTCAATTCCACGATTCCGCTCGGCAACGACGAGCTCATGATCACCTACAACATGAACTCGTCGCCGTGCGCCTCCTCGTTTCCGTTCATCTCGGCGGACCTGACCTCGGACAACGGCATCCTTTTCGGCATCAACCGCCACAACAACAGTCTGATCCTGTTCGACCGGTTCTCCATGCAGAACGCGAATTATATCGTGTTCGCCACTTCCGGCGCGGGCAAATCCTACACCGTGAAGCTGGAGATCCTGCGCTCGCTCATGATGGGCACCGAGGTCATCGTCATCGACCCGGAAATGGAATACAAACACCTGTCCGACGCGGTCGGCGGGACCTACATCAACATCTCGTTGGCCTCCGACGCCAAGATCAACCCGTTCGACCTGCCGCGGCCGGTGGGGGAGGAGGTTTCGGTCGAGGATATCATCCGCAGCGCGGTCATCACGGTAAAGGGCCTGCTGCGCATCATGCTCGGCACGATCACGCCGCAAGAGGACTCCGTGCTGGACCGCGCCCTGCTCGAAACCTACGCCAAGAAGGACATCACGCCGGACGCCGACCTGGCCCGCGTCGAGCCGCCGATCATGCAGGACTTCATTGAGGTTCTGGAGGGAATGGAAGGCACGAAGGACATCGTCATCAAGCTCAAGAAGTTCACCGAGGGCACGTTCTCCGGCCTGTTCAACTCGCCGACCACCGTGGCCATGCAGAACCTCCTCGTCGTCTTCTCGGTCCGTGACCTGGAGGACGAGCTGCGCCCGCTCGCGGTCTACGCCATCGTCAACTACATCTGGAACGTGGTCCGCTCCGAGCGCAAGAAACGCATCCTGGTGATTGATGAGGCCTGGTGGCTCATGCAGCACGAGGACTCCGCCAAGTTTATCTTCGCGCTCGTGAAGCGCTGCCGCAAATACTATCTCGGCGTGACGACCATCACCCAGGACGTCAACGACTTCCTGCGCTCGCCTTACGGCCAGGCCATCGTGACCAACTCCGCCATGCAGCTGCTTCTGAAGCAGTCGCCGGCGGCTATCGACAACATCGCCAAGACCTTCATGCTGACCGAGGGGGAGAAATACCTGTTGCTTGAGGGCGGGGTGGGCGAGGGCATATTCTTCGCCGGCATGAAGCACGCGGCCATCAAGGTCGTGGCCTCCTATGCCGAGGACCAGGTCGTCACCACGAACCCGCAGCAGCTACTGGAAATCGAGCAGGCCAAGAAGGAGTTTGAGGCCGCCCAACGGGCCAAGGAAATGAAGACCTGAGCTTGATTTGACGCCGACCGGCAGCGGATGTAAGAAGCGGCGGAGCGTACGCATATGGCATTAAGTCGCGGTCAGAAAATCGGGATTGCCGTCGTCGTCCTGCTGCTGCTGGCGGCTTTGGCGCTGCTGCTTTTGCGGCAGACCCAACAGGCTCCGGAAACGGTCAACGTGCCGGCACCGTCCGAACAGGGCGGTACGGCGGCTTTGCCGTCGAGCGGGGGCGCGGCCGGCGGCACGGTCACGGATATCACGCCTGCCCCCAAGCCGCAGCCCCAACCGCAGCCGGCCCAGCCGGCCGTTACGGTGGACGAGCGGGCCGATGCCCGCCGTCTGGCCATGGCTTTCGTCGAACGTTACGGCAGTTTCTCGAACACTGCTGATTACTCCAACCTGCTCGACCTGAAGCCGCTTATGACTTCCGGACTGGCTTCCAAGACTGACGCCTACGTGGCGGCGCAGAAGGAGCGGTCGGCGGTCAACGCCGAATTCTACGGCGTCACGACCAGGGCCCTGTCGGTCCAGTTTCAGCTGTTCGATAAGGACGGAGGTATCGCCAAGGCCACAGTCACGACACAGCGCCGCGAATCGCTGGCCGACGGCACTGCCTCGCTGTTTTATCAGGATGCCGCACTTGTCATGAAGTTAGCCGATGGCGTATGGAAGACGGATTCCGTGGATTGGGGAGAGAAAAGGAATTATTGAGGACGGTACTCGCGGCGGTCTTTCCTGACCGCTGTTCCGGTTGCGGTTCCGAAGGGCCGGTCATGTGCGACGGGTGTCGAGCCAAGATCAGCGGCCGCCTGGCGGCCGTTTTTGTTTGTCCCGGCTGCGGTCGGCATACGGCGCTGCTCGGCCGCTGCGGTCGGCGCTTGTGCGGAAAGTCGCCGCTCGATGGGGCCGTGTATCTTGGTTCGTACGCGGAACCGGCGCTGGGCACGCTGCTGCGCCGCTGGAAGTACGAGGGTGGCCTCGCGGAAGGCCGTGCCCTTCTTGGCCTCTGCCGCGCAGCTTGGGATTCATCGCCGTTCTGGCGTGGACTGGCGCCCCTGGCGGTCGCCGTGCCGGTGCCGCTCCATCCGTATCGCCTGGCCCTGCGCGGCTTCAATCAGGCGGCGGTTCTGGCCCGCGCCTTTGCAGAGCATTTCGGCACCGAATGCGAGGTGGGATTGCTGCGCCGCCGCTTCTCTTTGCGGCGGCAGGCCGCCACGCCCGAAGCTGATCGCCGCCGCCTGCGGGCCGGCAGTTTTGCCGCGCGGCTTGGCCAGAGCGTCCCCCCATCCTGCCTGTTGGTGGACGACGTCCTAACTTCCGGGGCTACCTTGAACGACTGCGCCGCAGCGCTTAAAACCGCAGGAGCGCGCCAAGTGTACGCCTTGGCCGTCTTGCGCGGCGGCCCAGGTTTAGGCCGATAGGCTTAACAAACCCCTTCATATATAATAGGATAGCCGCGGAGTTTATTTTTAGGGTGGAGGGGTGCTCGAGCGGTTTAAGAGGACAGTCTTGAAAACTGTTGACCCGCAAGGGTCCGTGAGTTCGAATCTCACCCCCTCCGCTTTAAAAGTAAACATGGGTGGCCGAGTGGGCGGACGCGAGTTGACGCAGCGTCTGCGGGCAGCATTGGCTGCCCTGGTGTTCGGCGAGACCTTCAGATTATTGTCGAGCCGAACAAGGCAGCAGTCTTGAAAACTGCCGTGCCGAAAGGCACCGTGAGTTCAAATCTCACCCCCTCCGCCGGAAAGTCGTCAGGCGGCCAAACTGTTGACCCGCAAGGGTCCGTGAGTTCTCCCGCCTTTGGGGCGGGACCCCGCCTTCTCTGACTAGAGATGGGTGGCGGGGGAATCTCACCCCCTCCGCTTTAAAAGTAAACATGGGTGGCCGAGTGGGCGGACAGGGGAGTAGTCATGATCCGAAAATCAGGCGGGTTAGCTGGAACGTGAGCCAGTCTGACAACGCAAAAACCGGGGCCAGAAGGCTCCGGTTTTTGCGTGGCGGAGGGTATAGGAATCGAACCTATAAGACCCCTTTCGAGGTCACAGTTTAGCAAACTGTTGCCTTACCATTCGGCGCAACCCTCCATGCGTTAGTTTGGTCAAAAGAACCTATAGGTCTCGGCTCCGCCTCGGTCAAAAAAATGAGCCGGGAAGCCAGGGCGTCTTTTGCCGCCCGTCGCCGTTCGATGTCTCACGGCGACCCATTCGGCGCAACCCTCCATTCGGCAAGCGGTATCCTAATACATCTGACGCCCTTTGTGAAGGCCTAATCTATAAAAAAGACCCCCGAAAGGGGGTCAAAAGCGGCTGTTTAGCCGAAGGTTCCGGCCGGTGCCTTGAGGATGGCGGAGGACAGCACGGCGAAGGTCTCGGTGTCCGCGAGGCCAGCCAGCCGATTGAGCGCCGGCCTGACCTTCTTGAGCGGAATGCGGATCACGCGGCCTCGCAGGTCGTTCCAGCTGAGCTTGCCGTAGATGCAGGCGCGGAAGAAGTAGGCGCGGGCCAAGGCGAACTCGCCCTTGATGCGCAGCGCGCCGAGCGGCATCACTGACGCCTGGTCCAAAGCCGCCACGTAGTCGTCGCCGAAGGCGCTCTGCAGCACCTCGCGGGCCGGTCCGGCGAACGGATCCAGTTCGCGGTTCTCGTCGAACTCCATGAGCAGCTTGCGCGGCGCCTCCCAGGAAGTTCCCAGCAGGTGGAACTGCCGGATGGTGGCGGCCTCTTCGGGTCCGAACGTCTTCAGCCAGCCGGCCTCCTCCTGGCGCCCCTCGAGACGCGAGCGAGTCAGCAGATGCAGCCCCTCGTCTTCCGGGCGGATGCTCGCGTCCCGCTCCGTGAGGGTCACGATCGGGATGACGAAGGCGAACCGGCCGCCGACGTTGAGGTGCGTATCGTAGGTCTGGTCGCCGTCCTTGATCTTCAGGTTGAGTCGGACGCGGCCCGGGTTGAGCGTCGCGTAGCCGTTCAGGTCGATGACCTCGCACCGGTCGGGCCGGCCCAACTGGATCGCCGTCCAGGAGTCGAGCCCGTGCTGGCGCAGGACGTGGTTGATGGTGCCGAGCAGTTTCTCGTCGGCCACCCCTCCGGGGAGGGGAATCGGTTCCTCTTGGTCAGACAGCTGCGGCAGGATACCAAACTCGTTCGCGAACACGCCGTTCTCCTTTCCATGTTTAAAGAACTGCGTAGCTTAGCCCATTTAGGGCCTTTTGTCAAGATGACCGGAATACGCTATAAATAAGAGGTAGGCGTTAGCCTAAATAAGCTTATGACCGACCAAGTTCAGGACCAAGCGACCACAGAGGTAGCCGAGCTTATGGAGCCGCAGGTGCTGATCGCCTGGGAGTTTTCGGAACGGCCGCACTATGAGCGCGGCCTGCTTTGGTACGGCATTTCCGCCGGTTTGGGCATCGCCCTGCTCATCTACGCCGTCGCGACTGCGAACTTCCTGTTCGCCCTGCTTATCCTGCTGTTCGCCCTGGTCATTTACCTGAACGCGGCCGCTGAACCGCGTGTCCTGCGGATGGCCATTACGGAACGCGGAATACAGATCGGCCGCGAGTTCCTGCCCTTTTCTTCCATTGAAAGTTTCCGTGTAGTCTATGAGCCGCCCGTGGTTCAGAGCGTCTATTTGCGCACCCGCGACCTGTTCAAGGGCGAGGTCGGCATCGACCTGTCGGATGTCCTGCCGGAGGAGATTCGGCCTATCCTGGGTAGGTTTTTGAAGGAGGACCGCATCAATACTCAGCCAACGGCCAGCGATTTCATCGGGCGTTTCCTTAAGCTCTAGAGTTAGTCTACCGGTCGGACGGTAAGCCCCTTCCCAAAATTGGGGAGTTGTGTTATCGTATTCGGCGTCAGTCTTGGGGCGGGGAAGTCGCCGCCGAGCCGGTTAGCCCCTTCTTTGGAAGCAGAAAATAAGCCGCGCCCGTAGCTCAGTTTGGATAGAGCGCATCCCTGCGGAGGATGAGGTCGCACGTTCGAATCGTGCCGGGCGCACCATCGGAGGACACCGGGAACACCGGTGTTTTCTGTTTTCGCAGGGATGCGCCTGGAGCCGTCCCACCAGCCGATGTGTCATATTGGTCAGGCCGTGCGCGTATTTCTCGCCTTCGGCTCGGTCAAAAAACAGAACCGACAAGCCCGGGCGGCTTTTGCCGCCCGCCAGGCGCTGCGTGTCTCGCGCCTGACCCCTGCGGAGGATGAGGTCGCACGTTCTCCCGCCGTTGGCGGGACCCCGCCTTCTTTGACTAAAGATGGGTGGCGGGGGAATCGTGCCGGGCGCACCATCGGAAAACACCGGGAACACCGGTGTTTTTCGTTTGATTGATTTTTGCCTAAATGGGACAGTCCCCGATACGATATAGGCGCATATGGACCTCTCCAGCCCGGTCTCGGTCTTGAGCCCGAAAAGCCGCAGCGCCATTTCCGCCCTGAACTCCATCGAAATCCGCACCGTGCGCGATCTGCTTTTCCATTTCCCGTTCCGCTATGAGGATTTCAGCCGCTGCGTGAAGTTGGCCGACGCGCGAGCGGGGGAGCAGGTTACGGTCATCGCCGAAGTGGAGAAGGTCCGCAGCCGCCGGGCCTGGGGCCGGCGCATGTCGCTCACGGAGGCCGTCCTCAAGGACGACAGCGGGAAACTGACGGCACTCTGGTTCAACCAGCCGTATCTGCAGAAGTCGCTCACCGTCGGCTCGACCTATAGGTTGGCCGGCAAGGTGACTGCCTCTAAATTCGGGCTCCGGCTTATCAGTCCGCTGCATGAGCCGACGACAAGCGAACGCGGCTACCTGTCGCCGCTCCTCCCGGTCTATTCCTTGCCTAAGGGCATCAGCCAGGCGCTGATGCGCCGCCTGGTGCGCACGGCCGAACCGCTTGCCGCAGAGTTGGAGGAGACGCTGCCTGGGCAGGTCCGGCGGCGTTTCGGCCTGGTCAGCCTGGCGGAGGCGGTGCGTGAGGCACATTTTCCGGCGACACATGACGGACGCGATGCGGCCCGCCGCCGTCTCGGTTTCGACGAGCTGTTCCGTCTGGAGCTGTCCATGGCCGAGTTGCGCCGACTGCGGCAGGGTAAAAAGGGGATTCCGGTACGGTTCGACGAGGCCGTCACCCGGCGTCTTGTGGCCGCACTACCGTTCCGCCTCACGGACGACCAGCGGCGCGCCGCTTGGGAGGCGCTGCTCGACATGGCTAAGGCCGCACCCATGAACCGCCTGCTCGACGGCGATGTGGGCAGTGGCAAGACCGTGGTCGCGGCCATCGCCATGATTAACGCGGCCGCTTCGGGCTGCCAGAGCGCGCTTATGGCCCCGACCGAAATCCTGGCCAAGCAGCATTACGAGTCGCTCAAGAAGGTCTTCGCCGGCCAGCCGGTTTCCGTGGCGCTTTGGACCAACGCCTATCGCCGCTGCTTCGCGGACGGCAAGGAGCTCGCCTGCGCCAACAAGGCCGAGGCCGCGCGACTGGCGGACGATATCGCGGCCGGCCGCGTGCCGGTCGTGGTTGGGACCCACGCGCTTATTGAGGAAGCCGTCGGGTTCCGCCGTCTGGCGCTGGCGGTCGTGGACGAGCAGCACCGCTTCGGCGTCCGGGCCCGGCAATTGCTCTGCGAGAAGGGCGCGGAACCAGGCGTGGAGCCGCACCTGCTGTCCATGACCGCGACGCCCATCCCGCGCTCACTGGCGCTCACGGTCCTCGGCGATTTGGACCTTTCCCTGCTCCGGCAGAAACCCAAGGACCGTAAACCGATCCTGACGCGGCTCGTGCCGGCCAGCCGCCGCACCGACGCCTATGATTTCATCCGGGAACAGATAGCCGCTGGTCGGCAGGCCTTCGTGGTCTGTCCGCTCATCGAGGAGTCGGAGGCGGTGGAGACGGTGTCCGCGGAAGAGGAATTCGATCGGCTGTCCAAGGTGGAGCTGCCCGGCATTGGGGTCGGTCTGCTGCATGGCCGCCTGGCGGCGGCGGAGAAGGAGGCCGTGATGCGCGATTTTCTGGAAAGGAAGATCATGGCTCTCGTGTCCACTTCGGTGGTGGAGGTCGGAATCGACGTGCCGAACGCCACTGTGATGTGCATCTCCGGAGCCGAGCGCTTCGGACTGGCCCAGCTGCACCAGTTCCGCGGCCGCGTGGGCCGCAGCGAGCACCAGTCCTACTGCCTGCTGCTGCCGTCCACCGACGAAGCGGCGGAAAAGGAACGGCTGCGCGCCATGGTCGAGCTGCAGGACGGTTTTGATCTCGCAGAAAAGGATTTGGCCATGCGCGGCCCCGGCGAACTTTTGGGCGAGCTGCAATCCGGGTTTCCGGGATTCCGGGTGGCCTCGCTCGGTGATGCCCGGCTCATCCAGGAAGTGAAGGCCGCCGTGGCTATGTTGGGAGGTGAGCAGGAGAAGACGGCGGAAGCGGTACTATCCTCTAACGCACTGAACAAGGTCCATCTGGAATGAACGCGAAACGGCCCCACTCGGGGCCGTTTTTGGTTGACCAGACGTCACGACGCCTCATCAGTTCTTCTTCCCGATAACGGCGGCCAACTGGGCCACGGTGCCAATCTCCGTGATGCCTAGCCCGTCCGGCATTTTCATCTTGCCGGAGCGTGGTAGAGAGGTGAGGACGCGTTTGACGCCGAGCGCCGCGGCCTCGGAAAGCCGCCGGTCGGCCGAGAGCACTGAGCGGACCTCGCCGCCCAAGCCGACTTCGCCCCAGGCCGCCGCATCGTCCGGCAGTGGCCGGTCGCGATACGCGGAAACGAGGGCCGCGAGCACGGCCAGATCAGCCGCGGGTTCGCGGACCTTCAGTCCGCCGACCACGTTCACGTAGACGTCATGCTGGCCCAGGTCGATGCCGCCGCGCTTGGCGAGCACGGCCACGAGCATTTCGAGGCGCGCCTGGTCGAAACCGGTGGCGCGGCGCGTCGGGTAGCCGAACTGCATGTGCCGCACGAGCGCCTGTATCTCGACGAGCATCGGGCGCGTGCCTTCCATGACGCAGCAGATGACCGAACCGGGCGTGCCGGCACGGCGTTCGTCGAGCAGGTAGGCGGACGGGTTCTTGATTTCCGCGAGTCCCGTCTCGGTCATGGCGAAGATGCCGGTCTCGTCCGTGGAGCCGAAGCGGTTCTTGGCCGAATGCAGCGTGCGGAGCGGGTGACTGCGTTCGCCTTCGAAAGAGAGCACCGTATCCACCACGTGCTCGAGGGTCTTCGGGCCGGCGACGTTGCCGTCTTTCGTGACGTGGCCGATGACAATCAGCGGTACGCCGCGCGCCTTGGCGAAACCGACGAGCCGCGCGGCCGCGTAGCGTACCTGGTTGGTCGCGCCGGCCTCGGACGGCAGTTCCGCGGCAGTCAGGGTCTGGACCGAGTCGATGACGGCGAATTCGGCTCCTTCCTTCTCGAGTGTGGCGATGATGGCGTCCACGTCCGTTTCGCCGAGGAAATATATCCCGTCCTGGCGCAGGCCGAGCCGGTCGGCGCGGAGCTTGACTTGCGCGGCCGACTCCTCGCCGGAGACGTAGAGGGTCTTGCGGCCGCGCGCGGCCACGGAGGAGGCAAGCGCCAAGGAGAGCGTGGATTTGCCGATGCCCGGCTCGCCGCCCAAAAGCGTCACGGAACCAAGTACGATGCCGCCGCCGAAGACGCGATCGAGTTCGCCGATGCCGGTGGTGATGCGGCGGGCGTCCTCGGCGCGGATATCGCCGAAACCCGTAATGGGGGAGGCGGCCACGAGCGCACCCAGTTTTTTGGCGGTCGCGGCCTTAGACGGCGCGGCCTGGATCTGAAGCGAACCCCAGGTGCCGCATTCCAGGCACTGCCCGTTCCATTTCGGGCTCTGGGCGTCGCATTGGGCGCAGACGTAGACGGCGGTAACGGCGGTTTTGGGCATGGCCGGAGGGGATTATTGCTTGATGCAGGACAGCAGATAACCAGTCGAGCCCCGATAGGTCAAATGCAGGTGCGGGCCGGAGGTCTGCCCGGATTGGGCCGAGGTCTGGCATTCGCAGCTTTCCGCCGAACTGGGATCGTTGCAGGCGCGGCCGTCGAAGTGGCACCAACTGCCGGCATTCGGGTGAGTCCAGCTCGAGGGCACGGTCTCACCGCTGCAGCAGCGGCCCCCGACGTGACCAAGGGGAGTGCCCTGCGTGACGGCGGTCCCGTTCGCCAGCTGCTTGCCATCCTCGCCGATGAAGTCTTTCGCGTGGCAGATGGTAATGTAGCCGTTGCTGTTTATGACCCTGATGGAATTGCCGCAGATGCCGTCGGCTTTGGTGTATTTGACTGTTCCGTTGATGGGCGCGGTGATGACGGAGCCCCAGTTGCCAGTGTAGTCCACCATGTTTATCTTCGTGTAGTCATAGTTCAGCGTACTGAAATGGTAATTGCAGGCCAGCGAGCTGCCCGGCGATGCCGGGACGATGCCCTCAGCGAAGGCGCACTTCGCTGCTTGGGCCGCCTTTACGGCCTCCGCGCAGTTCGCGGCATTGGCGCCGGTCATGGTGCCGCTGAAGGGCGAGTCCACCGTGTCGGCCGGGACTTTGCTGACAAACAGCGAGTTCAGGTTCAGGATATCCGGATTGATGAGCGACAGGATAAGGAAGACGCCGAGCGAGAGCGCCAGGCCCATGACCGCATCGCTGATCTTCTCTTTGGCCGCAGAGACCTTGCTGGCGTCGCCGCCGGCCGTCAGCCACTGGATGCCGCCGATCATCATCATGACGGCCGCAAGCACGGTCGCGACACCGATGCCGAAGCGGTAGACGGCCTGGATCCATTGGGCGATCCAGTTGATTTGGATGCCGGCCTGCCCGTCCTGGGTCGCGATTACCGCGTTGCTGAACGTCAGGTCGGGAATCGGTATGGATAGGTTCGGCAGGATCTGCTCCGGTTCCGGTGTGGCTGGCTGCTGTTTGGCCGGACTTATGTCTTGGCAAGTCGCGCCGCCGTCTTTCGGCCTGCATTTGAAATATTTCGTGTTGGCGTTGCAGGAATACCCGACGTTCAGCAGGCCACAATCCTCTCCAAGACTAAAAGAATAGGCCGTCGTGGCGTTCGGTTCGTTGTAAGGTTGGCCGGCGTATTGCGCACCCATGTCGTTGCCGTAGCGATCAACCTGCTGGGCGAAGCCGGCTACCGGGGCCACGGTGAACGCCAGAACGGCGCTGAGCGCCAAGGTGGCGGCGAGCGGGCGCAGGCGTTTGGTCGAACGGCGGTGGCTGGCAATGGTCATAGGTTGGTTGTGGCGATTATGGCTTGGCCTTTGGCGTC
The DNA here is from genome assembly GCA_021824285.1 of bacterium. Taxonomy (GTDB): domain Bacteria; phylum Patescibacteriota; class Patescibacteriia; order SG8-24; family SG8-24; genus JAKAKZ01. The sequence continues at coordinate 36,873 of JAKAKZ010000004.1, read as the reverse complement.
GCTGCCTCCAGCTGCGCCGCGATCACCGTCTTCAGCTCGGCTGCCCCCATGGCGCCGGAGATGCGGCGGGTGCCGACGAACATGTATGGTGTCGCATCTATTTTGAGGGCCACCGCCTCTTCGACATCGCGGTCGATCAGCGGTTTGGCGCTGCGGTCAGTCACGCAAGACTGGAAGGCGTTCGTATCCATGTTCAGCCCTTCGGCCAAGGCCGGCAGGGAGGATCCGTTGAGCGTATCCTGGTTAGCGAATAGGCGATCATGCATGGACCAGAACTGCCCCTGCAAGCCGGCGCATCGTGCCGCTTCGGCCATGGCGCCCGCGCCGGGATGGGCGGTTTCATTCGGCAGATCCTTCCAGACCAGCCGGAATTTGCCGCTGAATTCCTTGAGCGTTTCGAGGAGCGTTTTTTCCTGGTCGCCGCAGGCGCCGCAAAGATAGTCCCCGTAGACGACGATGGTCAAGGGCGCATCGGTCGGGCCGATGGAGGGGTTGGCAAAGTCGATTTTCGGCGCTTTCTGCTCGGCGTTGCCGGTGCCGTCGGCCGTGGCCGGCGTCGGCGCGGGCGTGACCGCCTTGTAGTCGGAATAGGCCGTGATTCCGAAGACCAAAAGCACGGTCAGTGCCGCGAGTCCGATGATGGCCGGAACGGCAGGTGAGGTGCGCATAGCTTACGGTGCGAGTTTGATCTTGTTGATCAATCCCGAACCCCGGTCCGTGAAGAAGAGATATTGGCCGTCGGATGAGGGCATCAGTTTGTCCACGGTGTGGTCGCCCTCCGGCGTGGCGATCTTGGTCTGGGTGCCGGTCGTGAGATCGACGCGGTAGATGTCGTCCGGAGTGGTATCGGCGACGTCAGGCTGGAGGCCGGCGCCGCGCTCGAGCGTCTGCGGTACGGCGCAGTAAAGGGTGGTGCCGCCCGCGAAACTGCATTTGTCGGCCCAGGTGTTGAGGTTGAGCATCCGGCGGCCGGACCCGACGTTCTGGCCGCTCGCGTCGACTACCCAGAGCGTCGGCCGCCAATCCGTGAGCGGACCGGTCACGCTGTAGAGCATGTTGTTGCCCGTCGGAGACCACTGGGGCCGGAAGTCGATGCCCTCGACCATCATGGACTTGAAATTCTCGTTGTTCTGTCCGACGAAGTAGACTTCCGTGCGGCCGAGCCCCTGGTTGGTGCCCGTGGCCGCAGTGGCGACGATCTGGTTGTTCGGTGACCAGGCCAGCGCCACCTTGTCCGCATTGTTGCCCAGCTCCTGAATCGCCTTGGCGCCGGAGCCGTCGGGGTTGGAGATGACCAGGTAGCGGTTTTCCGCGTCTAAGGTCATGCTTTTCGTCTCGATCTTGTCGCCGCCCGGGCTGAACTGGAACTGCTCCCAGTGTTGGGGGATCGTGTATTGGCGGTTGGCGTTGAAGTCGTAGAAGAACTTGGTGCGGTCAGGGTATTCCAGGATGACGCCGCTGCCCTGCGGGTTGAAGGTCGCGGCACTGACGTTGAAGAAAGTCTTATTGGAGATGGTCGACATGGTGCCGTCGGCGTTCAGCCGGTAGAATTTGCCGTCATCTTTATTGTAGAAGCGCAGCGTACCGTCCGCAGCGAGCGTCGCGCCGACCGTCGGTGCCGTTTCGAGTTGGGTTACGGCCGTTACGCCGCCCTGTGCGGTGGGGGAGACGGCCGGTCGCGTCGGCGTCACGGGCGGCGGTGTCGTCGGCCGCGCGTTGACGTTGGTCGGCACCGTCACTGGCCGGCCGTTCACGGAGGGCTGCAACCCGCCGCCGTTCACGGTGTTTTCGGCTCCCGGAGCGGGCGGTTGGATGGTGAGGAGCGGCCGGAAAAAAATCCGGTATAGCACCAGTCCGCCGAGCACGACGGCCAAGATGAATAGGGCGATGATGGCGACGCGTTTCAGGTTCATAGGCGAGGCGCTAAGGGCATTTGGTGACGGCGGGCTTAGCCGTAGATGTCTTTAAGGATATTCAGCATCGCTTTCCAGCCGAAAATGCTGATGCACTCATTGATGTGACTTGCGGCCTTGCAATAGTCGACCGTAAAGAAGAAGAACGCGTAAACCATCAGGACGGCTATACCCATAGCCGAGAGGAGCACGGAAATCTGACAGGTCGCGAAGATGAGCGGTCCCGGTCCGATATCGATGGCCAGCGAAATGGCGCGGGCCAGCAGCTGGTAGGGCGGTGGAATGAGCTTGATGATCTGGTCCGTCGGCAGCTTATCCTTCAGCTGCTTGAGTTGGCCGCATTTTGTTATGAAGTCGCGGTTCGAACCGAGGTTGACCAGCCAGAAGATTCCCGCCGGGATGATGAAAAAGGACGTATAGGCCAGCGCGTAGCGCCAGAACACGCCGGAGCCGACGCCGACCGCAATCTGCGATATTTGCGAAAGATCGGTCACGTCGACATCTTCCGGCTCTTCGGCACCGGCCTCCATCGGCTCCCCCGCCTCTTCCTCGTCATCTTCCCCGACGTAGCCTTGATTCTCCGGTGCCGCTGGCGCCGCGGCTTGAGCCCGTGGGCGTTCCGGGACGCTTATTCCCGCGCCGGTCGGAGAGACCGGCTTCGGCTTCGGTCGGAATTCAATTGGCGGCTGCGGCGCGGGCATGGGTCTGTTTCTTTACGAGCGCTAGAGCTCCGCTCTTCGCCCCCAGGACGAAGCTGTCGCCCGAGACGCAGTCGTCTTCGAGCAGACGTTTGGCCAGCGGATTCTCGACCAGCTCCTGGATCTGGCGGCGCACGCCGCGCGCCCCGAAGAGGGGATTCCAGGCCTTCTCCGCGATGATGGCCACGGCCGGCGCCTGTACGCTGACATGCACCCCGTAGTCGCGGGAGATGCGGCCGTCGAGATCCGCAATCTGCAGGCGGACGATCTGCTCGAGGTCGGACTTGCCGAGCGGGCGGAAGGCGATCACCTTGTCTATGCGGTTCAGGAAATCCGGCCGGAAGGCGCTCTCCAACTCCTTCTGCGCGCGGCTCTTGATCTCCTCGGCCAGCTCTTCGTTGACCTCGCCATCGGCGGCCGAAGAGAACCCGATGCTGCCTGCGGACATCTGCTGGGCGCCGACGTTCGAGGTCATGACGATGATGGTGTGCTTGAAATCCACCTTGCGGCCCGTGGCGTCCGTGATGTGGCCGTCCTCGAGGATCTGCAGCAGCAGGTTATGGACATCCGGGTGTGCCTTCTCGATCTCGTCGAAGAGCACCACGGAGTGCGGCTTGCGCTTGATGACATCCGTGAACTTGTTGCCCTCCTTGTAGCCGACGTAGCCCGCCGGCGCGCCGATGAGCTTCGAGATGTTGAAGCCCTCGGAGAACTCGGACATGTCGATGCGCACTAGCGCGCGCGGGTCCTGGAAGGCAGTCTCGGCGAGGAGTTTAGCCATCTCGGTCTTGCCCACGCCGGAGGGGCCGACGAACAGGAAAGAGGCGAGCGGGCGGCCCGGGTGGCCGATGCCGGTCTTGGCGCGGCGCACGGTCTCGGAGACCGCGGCCACGGCCTCGTCCTGGCCGATGAGCCGGCCACCGAGGATTTTCTCCATCTTGAGCAGGCGATCCTTTTCCGTGGCGAGAAGCTCGGAGGCGGGGATGCCGGTGGCCCGGGCGATGACGGCCGCCACGTCAGCGCGACCGATGCGGCCGACCTTCGGCTTGTCCTTGGAGGCGGCTTCGCGGCGCAGGCGGACGATCTCGTGTTCCAGCTGCTTTTCGCGGGCTTTGAGGTCCAGCGCCTCGATGAAGTTCTCGCCGGAGACGGCCTTCTGCTTCTTCTTGTTGATCTTCTCCAGCTCCTCTTCGGCCAGCGCGATTTTGCGCGCGCCTGCCTCGGCGGAGTGGGCGACGCGCACGCAGGCGGCGGCTTCATCAATCAGGTCCACGGCCTTGTCCGGCAGGAAGCGGTCGGTCATGTAGCGTTCAGAGAGCTGGACCGCGGCTTCGATGGCCTCGTCGCTGATTTCCACGCCGTGGTACTGCTCGTAGTTGCTGCGCACGCCCTTGAGGATGATGACGGCGTGTTCCGGCGTCGGCGGGTCGACGATTATCGACTGGAAGCGGCGCTCGAGCGCGCTGTCGTTCTCGATGTGCTTCTTGTATTCGTTGAGGGTCGTCGCGCCGATGCAGTGCAGTTCACCGCGCGCCAGGGCGGGCTTCAGCAGGTTGGCGGCGTCGATGGAGCCGGAAGTGGCGCCGGCGCCCATGATGTTGTGCAGCTCGTCGATGAACAGGATGATGTCCGGGTCGGCTTTCACCTCGTCCACAATCTGCTTGATACGGCCCTCGAATTCGCCGCGGTAGATGGTGCCGGCGAGCATCAGGCCGAGGTCCAGCGAGTAGATGCGCTTGCCCGTGAGCACGTCCGGCACCTCGCCCTGCGCGATCTTCTTGGCCAGTCCCTCCACGATGGCGGTCTTGCCTACGCCCGGCTCGCCGAGGAGCGCCGGGTTGTTCTTGGTGCGGCGGCAGAGAATCTGGATCAGCCGCTCGATCTCCTTGTCGCGGCCGATGACCGGGTCGACCTTCTTCTGGTATTCCGGCGTGGTCATGTCCACGGCGAAGAAGTCGAGTGCGGGCGTCTTCTGCGCGGCCTTGGCGGCGGCCTTCTGCTTCTTGGCCGGTTTGGATTCCTCCTTCGCTTCGGCCTTGTCCTTCTGCGGGGCCTTGCCGGCCTCAAAAGTCTCGGTAATCTCCGGGAACCGCGACGTGCCGCGCAGGTTGTCCTCGACCTTCTCCTTGAGGTTCAGGATATCCACGTCCTGGTCGTTCATGATGGCCTCGATGGCCGGGGAATTGATGTCCAGGAGCCCGGCGAGCAGGTGCTCGGTGCCGACGTATTTATGCTCGTGCACGTTGGCCGTGAGCACGGCCTTCTCGATGGCCCGCTTGGCGTCCGGCGAGAGTTTCGGCAGGGCGTGCGCGTGGGTCGCCGTTTCCGGCTGGTCGAGGCCGCGCAGCCGCCCCAGCATGGCGCGGACCGGTTCCGCGCCGACATCGGACTTGCGGAGCAGTTCGCCGCCAAGGCTGCCCTTCTGCAGCAGCAGGGAGAGCAGGAGATGCTCCGGGTTGATGTCGGATGAGCCGGCCTCCACGGCCAGCGAATAGGATTTCGCCAGCACGCTCTTGAGATGCGAAGTGAACTTGTCGAGGATGTCCATGGTGATGTGGGTTTAGGGGTTTAAGGGTTTAGAGGTCGAGAGGTCGCGCGACGCACGACCTTTAGACCTTTACACTCTTAAACTTCTAAACTTTATGCCCGTCCCATCTTCTCCAGCGCGGTGATGCGTTTCTCGATTGGCGGATGGGTCGAGAAGAGGTCGGCGAAGGCGCTGCCGGAGTAGGGATTGGCGATGTAGAGGTGCGCGGTCGCGGCGGAACGGTTCTGAAGCGGCTGGTTTTCGACCTGGATCTTGCGGAGCGCGCTGGCCAGGCCGTCGGGGAAGCGGGTCAGGAGCGCGCCGGACGCGTCCGCTAGGTATTCGCGGCGCCGGGAGACCGCCAGCTTGATCAGCTGCGCGATGAGCGGGGCGAAGATTAGCAGGACCGCACCGATGAGCAGGAGGAGGCCGCCGTCGCCGCCGCGGCGATCGCGTGATCGGCCGCCCCACCTGCCGAAGCGGAAGAATATCTGCGACAGCATGGCGACCGTGCCGACCAGCACGATGACCACAGTCATGAGCCGGATATCGTAGTTGCGGATGTGCGACAGCTCGTGCGCCAGCACGCCTTCCAGTTCGCCGTTATCCAGCTTCTCCAGGGCGCCGGTCGTGACCGCGATGGAAGCGTGCTCCGGATCCCGTCCCGTGGCGAAGGCATTGATGGCCGGGTCGGGGATGATGTGGATTTTCGGCAGAGGGGTGCCGGAAGCGATGCAGAGGTTTTCGATGGTGTGCACGAGGCGCGGCGCATCTTCGACGTTCACCGGCCGGGCGCCGGACATGGCGAGGGCCATCCGGTCGCCCGCGTAATAGCTGACGAGGCCGGAGACGACCGAATAGCCGCCGGCGATGATGACGGCCGCGCCGCCGGTGTCATAAACCCGATCCAGGAACCAGCCGATGGCCAGCACAAACGCCGCAAAGACGGCCATGAGCAGGGCCGTCTTGCGCTTGTTGCCGGAGATGAAGTCGTAAGTGGTCATCGGGAGTGTGGAGTGTGGAGTTGGGAGTGTGGAGTTGAAAATTCATCAAGCTTCACCCTTCACGCTCCACCCTTCACGCTTTTAGAACTGCACCTTTACCGCCTCGCGCTCCTGGCCGTTGGCCTCGAAGAACTCGTATTTCTTGAACTGCAGCTTCGCGGCAATCAGGTTGTTCGGAAAGACCTCGATCTTGGTGTTGAAGTCGCGGACGTTGGCGTTGAAGAAGCGGCGCGCGGCCTGGATCTTGTCTTCCGTGTCCTTGAGTTCAGTCATGAGCTGGGCGAAATTCTCGTTGGCCTTGAGGTTTGGGTAGCTCTCGGAAAGCGCGAAAATCGATTTCAGCGTGTTGGAGAGCATGTTTTCCGCTTGCGCTTTTTCAGCGGTGCCTTGGGCGTTCATGGCCATGTTGCGCGCTTGCACGACTTTTTCGAGCGTGCCGGCCTCGTGCGCGGCATAGCCCTTCACAGTTTCCAGCAGGTTGGGGATGAGGTCGTAGCGGCGTTTGAGCTGGACATCGATATCCGACCAGGCCTCGTCAGTGCGGTTTTTGAGGGTCACCAGGCCGTTATAGACGGCGACAAGCCAGCCGACGAGCAGCACCAGTGCCCCGAGCAGGATGAGCGGAATAAGGTTCATAATTTTCGCGGCCAGCGCCGCAGATATGGATAAGGCCAAGTAGCCTTATTTTAGACCCTTTCATTATAAAATGGTGGGGCATAAGGGTAAAGTGGATATGTTTATGCTTGAATGATCACGCGGCCAATAGTTGACTGCCACCGCATTTATTGCTAGATTGAGCTTCCAGCAGTCGTCTGGCCCAGTCGTGCGGGAGGCACGGCACCGTTTTTGGAGGACAACGTGATCACCTACAACCCGAAACTCGGCGACACCATCAAGACCGCGGCCCAGGGGATGGTCTCCTTGGCCAACGACATCAAGCAGACCGTTACGGCGCGGTTCGAGGGCCGGAGCCTGCGGGCCGAGCCCGGCGACGACCCCGACGCGATCATCGCGAGCTACTGGCGCCGCCCCTCCCGCACCGGCCCCGCCGGTCGGTCCGTCCTGAAGTCCGTCCGCCGTCGCTGAACACCTCGTCTTGCACCCGCCATCGGCGGGTGTTTTTCGTCGGCTGCAATGTTCCGGCGGGGTTGAGGATTCGAGCCGGGGAGTGCTATTTTCTATAGGTGCCGCGCGGTTCCCTGCCAGCCCGCACCCCTTACCTTATGGACCAGAAAATTTTCAAGGCTTACGACATCCGCGGCCTAGCCCCCGGACAGCTCGACGCGGACACCGCCTACCGCGTCGGTCAGGCGCTCGTGAAATTCTCCGGCGCCAAGGCCGTGGTGGTGGGTCGCGACATGCGCGCTACCTCGCCGGAACTGTTTGAGGCGTTAGCCCGCGGCGTGAACTCGCTCGGTGCTGACGTCATCGACATCGGCCAGGTCACGACCCCGATGCTCTACTTCACCGTCGGCGCCTATGACCTGCACGACGCTGGCGCGATGATCACCGCGTCCCACAATCCGAAGGAGTACAACGGCATCAAGCTCTGTCTGGGCGACGCCAGTCCCATCGGCGCGACGACCGGCATGGCGGAAATCCGCGATCTGGCCGCAGCCGGCCCCTATCCGGAAGTCGGGGAGCCGGGAACCATCGTCGAAACCGACATTCGGAGCGATTATCTGGACCGCCTCTTTGAGGCCGTAGAACCGCAGTACTTAGCCAAATTAAAGGTAGTGACGGATACCGGAAACGGCATGGAGGGGGCCATCATCAAGGACCTCTTGGACCGCTGCCGCCGCGTGACCTATAAGACCCTCTGTCTGGAGCCGAACGGCAATTTTCCGAACCATGAGGCCAACCCGCTCAAGGAGGAAACCCTCGTGATGCTCGCGGAGCGGGTACGGCGCGAGGGCGCGGACGTGGGTTTCGCGTTCGACGGCGACGGTGATCGCATCGGCGTCGTGGACGAGCGCGGCGAGGTCGTGCGCGGCGATCTGCTGACCGCGCTATTGTCGGCCGAGCTCCTGCCGGCCGAGCCGGGTGCGACCGTTCTCTACGACGTGCGCTCCAGCATGGCGACGGCCGAGGCAATTGCGGCCGCGGGCGGCAATCCGGTCATGTGCCCGGTCGGCCACGGGCTGATCAAGCCGCTCCTGCGCCAGACCGGCGCCATCTTCGGCGGCGAGCTGTCGCTGCATTTCTATTTCCGTGACCTCTACGGCTGCGAGTCGTCGGACGTGGCTATGCTGCTCATCATGGCCATGATGTCGCGGCTTAAGAAACCCCTTTCCGAAATCGTCGCGCCGCTCCGCCGCTACCACCATTCCGGCGAGATCAATTCCGAAGTCGCCGACCCCTCCCTTGTCTTTGCCCGCCTGCGTGAGTCCTACGGGCATGAGGCAGCGACCGAGACCACGATAGACGGTCTGCGCTATGATTTCCGCGATGCTGTCCGGCCGGAGGAGGACTGGTGGTTTTCCGTCCGTTCTTCCAACACCGAACCGTTGTTGCGCTTGAATCTGGAAGCCAAATCGCGGACTAAGATGGAATCCAAGCAGGAAGAGCTTTTGGGGTTAATTAGAGCGTAATTAGAGGTTTGGAGGTTTGGAGTCTTGGAGGTTTGGAGAAAGCAATACTCCACACCTCCAAACCTCCACACCTCCAAACCTCCACCACCATGATCGGCGTCTTCGATTCCGGACTCGGCGGACTGACGGTCGTCAAAGAACTGCATCGCCAGATGCCCGGTTACCGCATCGCCTATTTCGGCGATACGGCCCGTACGCCCTATGGCGGCAAAAGCAAAGAGCTCATCAGCCAGTACGCCTTGGAGGACGCGCGGTTTTTGGTCTCCCGCGGGGCGCAGATCATCGTCGTGGCCTGCAATACGGCTTCCGCGGTTGCCATGGGCACGCTGCGGGCCGAGCTCCCGGTGCCGGTTTGGGAGGTGATTTCGCCGGCCGTGGCCGCGGCGGTCAAGGTCACGAAGGGCCGCATCGGCCTGATCGGTACGCGCGCTACGGTCGGTTCTGGGACTTACCAGCACCACCTGGAGATCGAGGCACCGGAGGCGGAAGTCTTCGCCGAGCCGTGTCCGCTTTTCGTGCCATTCGTGGAGGAGGGCTGGCACCGCTCCAAGGCGGTCCGGGAAGTTGCCAGAACTTACCTTAATCAGCTAAAATTACGCCGCATTGATACCCTGATTTTGGGCTGCACGCACTATCCTTTCCTGCGCCCGGTCATCGCCGCGGCGGTGGGCAAGGGAGTGCGGCTAATCGATCCGGCCCGGGAAACCGTGGCCGCACTCAAGCGCCATCTGGCCGTCAATCCGGAATTGGCCAAGTCCCTCGACCGCGTCGGTTCGGACAGCTATACGGTCAGCGACCGCACGGACCAGTTCGCGCGCATCGCTTCCGACTGGCTCGGCCGGCCGGTTGAACTCGAAACCGTCAGACTCGGATGATTACCACTATCCTGATTTTCGTCGCCGTCCTCTCCGTACTCGTGCTGGTGCACGAGTACGGGCATTTTGCCATGGCGCGCCGCTGCGGCGTGCACGTGGAGGAGTTCGCTTTCGGCTTTCCGCCGCGGATTTTCGGCCTGAAGCGCGGTAAGACGCTCTACGCCGTGAACTGGGTGCCGCTCGGCGGTTACGTGCGCATCAAGGGCGAGCTCGGCGAGCACGCCTCGGATCCGGATTCCTATGCCGCTAAACCGCGTTGGCAGAAGGCACTGATCCTTTGCGCCGGCGTGTTTATGAACCTGGTTCTGGCGTGGTTCCTGCTCTCGGTCGGCTACATGGTCGGACTGCCGCAAGTCATCGACGAGCCGCCGGCCTACGCCCGGCTTTCCGAAGTGCGCATCCGCGTCGGTTCGGTGCTGACCGGTTCGCCGGCTGACCGCGCCGGTCTCCGGTCCGGCGATGCCGTGCGCTCGGTCGACGGCCAGGAAGTCAAAGATATCGAATTCCTGCGCCAGTACACGGCGGAGCATGACGGCAGTTCCGTGAGCATGTCCGTTGAGCGCGACGGCAAGCTGCTTTCCGTGCCGCTCACGCCCGTGACGCTCGCCGAAACCGGGCGCCCCGGCATCGGCGTCGCGCTCATGACCACGGCCGTGGTGTCATATCCGTTCTATCTGGCGCCAATCCAGGGGCTCGGCGCGACTTGGTCCTTCGTGAGCGAGATTGTCGGCACGTTCGCCGGTTTCATTCGCGACCTGTTCGTGCGGCACGAGGTCACCGCGGAATTCTCGGGACCGGTGGGCATCGCGGTCGTGACTTCGGAAGTGGCCAAACTCGGCTTCCGCTACCTGCTCCAGTTCACCGCGCTCCTTTCGGTCAACTTGGCGGTCATCAACATCCTGCCGTTTCCGGCGCTCGACGGCGGCCGCGTCTTTTTCCTGGCGGTGGAGGCGGTCCGTGGCCGCGCGCTGGACCGGCGTTTTGAGGCCGTGGTCCACAACATCGGTTTTGCCGTCCTGCTCCTGCTCATCCTCGCCGTCACCTATCAGGACATCGTCCGTTTTGCGGGAAGTTGAGAGTTGAGGGTTGCCCCGCCACTTATCTTTAGTTAAAGAAGGCGGGGTCCCGCCCAAATGGCGGGAAAAGTGAAAAGTTTATTGTTTTCAACAATCGACCGGAACTCTCAACTTCCAACACTCAACTTTCAACCGCCGATATGCACAACAAACTCGAAGAACTGATCGAAAAGGCCAAGGCCGCGGTCGCCCAGGTCGGCGACCTGAAGGTGCTCGAAGAGCTGGAGATCGAGTATCTCGGCCGCAAGAGCGAGTTTTCCCAGTTCATGAAGAGCCTGGGCGCGTTGCCGCCGGAGGACCGGCGCACGTTCGGCCAGCGCGCCAACGAGGCCAAGAAGACGATTGAAGGCATTTTCATGGAGGCCCGCGCGGCCTTCGCCGCTCGCGCCGCGGCCGCCGTGGCCGAGACCGAATGGATCGACGTCACCGTGCCGGGGGAGCGTCCGCCGGAGGGCCATCTGCACCTGACGAGCCAGGCCATCCGCGAGATCACCGGCATCTTCGCCGGCATGGGTTTCACCCGCGTGCGCCATCCGGAGGTGGAATGGGACTGGTTCGCCTTCGAGTCGCTCAACATGCCGGGCGACCATCCGGCCCGCGACGAGTGGGAGACCTTCTTCATGGATGCGTCGCCGGACGCCAAGCTCGGCAAGATGGTGCTCACGCCGCACACGACCTCGGGCGACGTGCGCGAGATCCAGAAGGGCCGCCTGCCGGTGCGCATGATCAACATCTCCAAGACCTACCGCCGCCAGATCGACGTGTCGCACGTCCCGATGTTCCACCAGTTCGAGGGCCTGCTCATCGACAAGGGCATCGCGGTCACGAACCTCAAGGGCGTGCTCGACCGTTTCGCCCAGGAGTTCTTCGGTCCCGACCGCCGGACGCGCCTGCGCCCGTTCCACTTCCGCTTCACCGAGCCGAGTTTCGAGATCGACGTGAGCTGCGGCGTCTGCGGCGGTACGGGAATCGTGGCGAGCGGCGCCAAATGCCGGCTCTGCAAGGAGGGCTGGCTGGAGCTCGGCGGCGCCGGCATGCTGCACCCCAACGTGCTCAAGGCCGGCGGCTTGGATCCGGACGAGTGGAGCGCCTTGGCCTTCGGCTGGGGCGTGGAGCGTACCATGATGATGAAGTCGGGCGTGCGGCTCGACGACATCCGTGAACTTTACCGGAATGATTTCCGGTTCTTGAGACAATTCTAATCACGTAGTTTGGAGCTTGAAGCTGAAAGCTTGGAGCTTCCGATCATATGAGAACCAAGTTCGCCCTCGCCGCGGCCCTCTCCCTGCTGCCGACGGCCGCATTCGCTCAGACCGTGGACCTGACCAACGCCGTTCCGGCCGCCGCCGGTGCCGGCATCATGGGCGGCCTGCTGCTGTTTCTGCTCTTCATCGTGGTTCTGAACGTCGCCCTGCTCGTCTTCTGGGTGTTCATGCTGGTCGACTGCCTCAAACGCGAGTGGCCGGAAAAGAACACCTGGGTGGTGGCCCTGATCGTCAGCCTGTTTTTCGGCTTTCATTGGCTGTCCGGGCTGCTCTATTATTTCATGGTCAAACGACCGAATATCGGCGGTGTCCAGCCGCCCATGCCGCCCGCTCCGCCGTCGGGCAGTTGAAAGTTCGTAGTTGCCCCGCCCCCTATCTTTAGTCAAAGAAGGCGGGGTCCCGCCTAAAGAGGCGGGAAAAGTTGAAAGTCATCTGCGATTCGGAACTTTCAACTATCAACTTCGAACTCTCAACTAACCAACATATATGAACCTCCTCGCCCCCTACCAGTGGATCAAGGAATTCGTCAGCCTGAAGGAGACCGCCGAACAGTTCGCGCGCAAGGTTTCGCTGTGCGGTCCGGGCGTGGAGCGTCTCTATCCGCAGGCACCGCCGTTCGACCGCATGGTCGTCGGCTGCATCGTCGAGGTCAAGCCGCACCCGAACGCGGACAAGCTGCGCCTCGCCATGACCGACATCGGCGGCGAGGTCGCGCAGATTGTCTGCGGCGGCAGCAACCTGAACGTGGGCATGAAGGTGGCGGTGGCGCTTGTCGGCGCCAAGGTCCGCTGGCATGGGCAGGGCGACCTCGTCGAACTGCAGCCAGCCGAAATCCGCGGCCTCAAGTCCGCGGGCATGATCTGCGGCGCCAACGAAATCGGCCTGGCGGACGCTTTTCCGCACGAGGAGAAGGAGATCCTCGACCTTTCGTGGTGCAAATCCAAGCCCGGCACGCCGCTCGCCAAGGCTTTGGACCTCGAAGACACGGTTTTTGATATAGAAGTGACGACGAACCGCCCTGACGCCTTCAGCATGATCGGTCTGGCGCGCGAGGCCGCGGCCATCCTCGGCGGCAAGTTCCTCTGGCGCGAAGGCGTCATCCCGACACCGTCCAAATCCGTCCGTGTCCTGCCGCTCACGGTCAAGGACCAGGCACCGGAGGTCTGCACCAAGTACCTGGCCGTGGTCATGGACAACGTGTGTGTCACGCCGTCGCCGTGGTGGCTGAAGAGCCGCCTGCGCATGGCCGGCATCCGGCCCATCAATACGGTCGTGGACATCACCAATTACGTGATGCTCGAGTACGGCCAGCCGATGCACGCCTTCGACTACGAGAAGCTGCAGGACCGCACCATCACGGTGCGCCACGCCAAAGCGGGGGAGAGGATCACGACGCTCGACGGCGTGGAGCGTGAGCTGGCCGCGGCGCATGTGGTCATCGCGGATGCCGCCCGTCCGGTCGCGGTCGCCGGCGTCATGGGCGGCGAGGATTCCGGTGTCACCGACAAGACCACGACCATCGTCTTCGAGTGCGCGACCTTCGATCCAGTGTCCGTGCGCCGCACGGCCCGCGCGCTCAACCTGCATTCCGATTCCTCGCTCCGCTACGAGAAGGGCCTGCCCGAGGAGCTGACCCGCGCCGCGCTCGCGCGCGCCGTGGAGCTCTGCCAGAAGGTCGCCTGCGGCCGTGTCGCGAGTCCGCTCGTCGATCTCGACCACGCTCCGGCCCACAAGGACAAGTTCCAGTTCCGCCCGGAGAAGGCCGCCGAGCTCATCGGCGTGCAACTGCCGAAAAAGGAGATGGTCGGCATCCTCAAGTCGCTCGGCTTCGGCGTCACGCCGAAAGGCGCGGGCAAGAGCCAGCGCTTCGAGGTCACGGTGCCTTATTGGCGCGTCCGCGACATCGAGGACGAGCGTGACTTCGCCGAGGAGATCGCCCGCATCTACGGCTACCACAACCTGCCTTCCGAGATGCCGACGGGTACCCTGCCGCTCGCGCCGGCCGATCCGGTGCTGGCGCTCGAGGACCGCTTGCGCGACTTCCTGCGCGCGGCCGGCTACACCGAGCTCCTGCAGTACTCGATGATTTCGCGCGACCAGCTGGAGCGCTACGGCTTCTCGCCGGACGGCGCCTTGCGCATCGCCAACCCGCTCTCGTCAGACTTCGAGTTCATGCGACCGTCGCTTATCCCGTCCACGCTCTCCACCTTGAGCCAGAATCAGGGTCTCTTCCCGGATGGCCGCGTCTTCGAGGTCAGCCAGACCTACCTGAAGCGCGACAAGGGTCTGCCCGAGGAGAAGCCGCGCGTCTTGGCAGTGGCTTACGGCCGCACGTCCGATGATTCGCTTTTCCGCGAGGTGAAGGGACTGCTTGAAGCGCTCGTCCCGCCGGCATCCGGCGATCTGTCTCTGGAGCGCGTGTCTGACGATCGGCACTGGCATCCGGGCCGCAGTGCCCGCGTGCTCCTGAACGGCGAGGTCGTCGGCACGGTGGGGGAAATCCACCCGACCATCAGCCAGAAGTTCGGCCTGGACGTGCGCGCGGCCGCGCTCGATCTGGATGTCGCCGCGCTCGTCGCGCTCCTCAAGCCCGCGCTCCGCTACGTGCCTGTGCCGCTCTATCCGCCGGTCCTGCGCGACCTGGCCTTCATCGTGCCGGAGCGCATCGAGTACGCCGAGACGCTCGCGGCCATCCGCGGCGCCGCGCCGCTTCTCGTCGATGCCGAGCTTTTCGACGTCTATCGCGGCAAAGGCGTGGACCACGGCAGCAAGAGCCTGGCCCTGCACCTGACCTTCGCCCATCCCGAACGGACGCTGACGGCCGAGGAATGCGACGCGGCGGTGAACGGCATCATGGACGAGCTCGCCAAGAAGTTCGGTGCGGTGCGCCGCGCCTAAATCCATAAGGCTGACCGCCTCGGCAATCCGAGGCGGTTTCGTTTCAGGTGACCGGCGTATTCTCCGATGTGCCTCCCAGATGATATCCTCAAAATGCAATTCACTTTCCGGCCCATGAACTTCCGTCCCGTCGACCATATCGCCGCGAGTAAGCCGACCATCGAAGGCGCGGGCGTGCACCTGCACCGTGCGTTCGGTTATTACGAAGTGCCGAAATACGATCCGTTTCTCCTGCTCGACGACTTCGGGTCCGATGATCCGCGCGACTACCTGCTCGGGTTCCCGTGGCATCCGCACCGCGGCATTGAGACCGTGACCTACGTCTTCGCGGGCAGCGTGCGGCACAAGGACAGCCTCGGCAATTCAGGCACCATCGGTTCGGGCGATATCCAGTGGATGACCGCCGGCAGCGGCATCATCCACGAGGAGATGCCCGAGGTGTTCGAGGGCCGGATGCGCGGCTTCCAGCTCTGGGTGAACCTGCCGGCCAAGGACAAGATGGCCGATCCGCGCTACCAGGACATCCGCGCGTCCGCGGTCCCGGAGGTCGCCTCCGACGGCGGCGTAAAAGTGAAGGTCATCTGCGGCTCCTACCGCGGCGTTACCGGTCCGGTCGAAGATCTCGCCGTGCGGCCGGAATATCTCGATGTCCTGCTGCCGGCGGGCGCTGGTTTCACGCACGATATTCCCGCCGACCGCAACGCTTTCGCCTATGTGGCCGAGGGCGCGGTTGATTTAGGTGTCGGCGCGACGGACATTACCGCCGACCACGTGGTCCACTTCGGGGCAGGGGAGGGCGTGCGATTCACCGCCGGTCCGGTCGGCGCCCGCGTCCTGCTGGTTTCCGGCCGCCCGCTCGGCGAGCCGATTTCCTGGTACGGTCCTATCGTCATGAACACCGAAGCGGAAATCCGGCAGGCCTTCGCCGAATACGAAGCCGGGACATTCGTGAAGAAAGGCGCAATCAAATAAAGTCCCGCATTCCCATGTCGCAGACCGTCATCAGCCGTTTCCGAGAACATCCAAAGACCGACATCGGCTGGTGGGCATGCGGTTTCGGGTTGGCGTCCTTCTTTATCCCGCCGGCGCTCGGCGTTTTTGCGGCCGTGGGTCGGCCGTTCGTGGACGGTTTAGTCGGCGAGACCGCCGGACGCGCGGTCGGTTTCCTGTTCGGTTTCGGAGTCTTGGGGCTCTCTATCGCCGCGCTCATCGTCTCGGTCCGCGCCTACCGCGCCGGGGAGCGGTCTTGGGCCATGTGGCTCGGGCTGATTCCCTCGATTTTCATCGCCGCTTTTTGGATTTTAATGATTGCCGGCGAATTCCTGTTCCCGCACTAAGGCGCCGGATGACGAACGAAAAAATCCGCCTGACTAGGCGGATTTGAGTTTCTTGAGGAGCCAGTCCGTGACCGGCCGGAAGCTTTTCGTGACGAGTACGCAGCCCATGAACGGGGCGAGCAGGGCGGCCTCATCGGCGTCGGCGGCCAGGCCCAGGCGGTTTTTCTTCAGGTGCCCCAGCTTGCGGTCGCCGCGCGAGTCGCCCACGGCGAGCAGGTTGGCGGGCGCCACGCCGTGCCGCGCGGCGAACTCCCGGGAGAGGTTGCCCTTGTCCTTGGCGCTCACGTGGCGGTGCGGCTCGTAGGGGAGCAGGGCGCCGCTCCGCCGGTCGAAGCCGATACGCGTCGCGTAGATCGCGGTCACGCAATCGGCCACGCCGTTGGCTTCGAGGATGGGCGGGATTAACGCCGCGACGCCGCAGGAGATGATGGCCGTCGGGATGCCGCGCCGCCGGAGCAGACGCAGGCAGTCCGCCGCGCCGTCGCGCAGCCGCGCGTCACGGAGCGCCTTCCGTACGCGGCCGAGCGTCACGCCTTCGCGGGCGTAGAGGTCGTGCGTGAAACGCCAGCCCTGCTCGGAATCGTGCGGCGTGATGGTGCCGTTCACGATACTGTCCTTATGCCGGGCGACGTGCCTATCCACTCGGGTCAGGCTCGCCGGCGAGTAGAGCTTGAGCTCGATGATGCGCATGGCGGAAGCCAGGGTTTTCGGCAACAGCGTACCGTCGAAATCGAACACGACGGCGTGGGTCTGGGTCGGGCGCAATGCGTCCTCCTGATCTCAAAGTGCGCCGCCACCATAGCGGAAAAAACGGTTCGGGTCAAGGCGGTGACGCGGCTGTCGGCGGTCCTGGAGACCGATGGTCCTGTCCGTCGAGCACGGCGCGCGCCTTCCGGCCTTCGGGATTTCGGCGCAATCCCTTTAATTGAACAAATTTTCATTTTATGGCAGCCGCGCCGACGCAACGGGAGGCGGTGCGGCGCTGGTCGGTCGCGTCGGATCGGCACTTGTCCACAAAAAAGCATTGTGTCTCGCGGCGGACTCATGTTATGTTGAATTCAGAAAATTTCGGCCGCGGGTTTTTGTCTTAGTCGCGGCCCGGAATCAAAGGTCGAGGGTTAATTATTGAAAAAAATAACTATCTACGCATATGGCCAAGAAGCTGAAGAAGAAGGCGAAGAAGCTCGCCAAGCGCAAGCCGGCGAAGAAGGCGAAGCGCGCGAAGAAGGCGAAGAAGGGCGGCAAGAAACGCCGCTAAACGCACGCTTTTGCGGAAGAGGGATCCGACCGGATCCCTTTTTCGTCCCATTAGCGCCATTTAGCGGAACGGCGTATGATAGAAAATAATAACGTAACCATCGGAGCTATGCGCACTGCCGCAAAAACCCTTCTGCTCTCGTCCGTCTTTCTGGCCCTTGCCGGCGTCGGTTGCGGCGGATCGGACGCCCCTCTTGTTGGCGGCGACCGTGACGCCCACGGCTGCATCGGCTCCGCCGGCTACACCTGGTGCGAGGCAAAACAGAAATGCCTGCGCATTTGGGAGGAGAAGTGCGAAACCGCGTCGGCCGAGCTTTACGCGCAGCTGAAGAACCTGACGTTCACGATGGGCGATGGGGTCGTCACGATGCGGGACGGGGTTTTCGAGCAGGAGCTCGAACCGGGCGCGGCCACGAAGCGCGTCATCCGCTATTTCGGGAATGAAGCCGTCGGTGACCTGGATGGCGATGGTCGGCCGGATGCGGCCTTCATCATTACGGAAGACGCAGGCGGCAGCGGACTGTTTTACTATGTCGTCGCCGCCCTTTGGACCGTCGAAGGTTACAAGGGGACCGGGGCCTTCCTGCTCGGTGACCGTGTCGCGCCGCAGCCCACGGAAATCCGCGACGGGCGCATCATCGCCAACTTCGCCGACCGACCCGCCGGCGCCCCGATGAGCGATTCGCCCTCGGTCGGCACCTCGAAGTACCTGGAGGTCGAGGACGGTAAACTGGTCGAAGCGGGACGGTAGGATGTCCGGCGCGCGTCAATGTCCACGCGATAAATCCGCCACTCAGGCGGATTTTCGTATTATTACCTTCTCGGAAGCATCAGACCCGCCGCTGATGGCGGCGAATCCCGGCACAAGTGACCCCGCGGTGCCGTCGGCAGTTCGGCCGCACCGGTCGTCCCTGGATGTCGGCGCATGGTATAATGAATGCATGAAATCGTATTCATCCTGACCAGCATAGCCATGAATCGGCGTCTCGGTTTTGCCGTCATCCTGACCGTTATTTCCGCCCTGCTTCTCGTCGGGGCGGCTGCCCTGCTGTCGCGGGACTACGCCCAGCGTCGCGCCGCGCGCATCGAGCTGGAGAAGACGGAGGTCGCCGGCGTGGTCCTGGAGCGCGCTGCCGGCCTCATCCGACCGGAGCATTTCGCCGCCCCCAACTCCGTCGAGGCTCAAGCGGCGTTCCGGGCCCTCTACTCCGCGGTGCAATCGCCGCGCATTTTCCGCATGAAAGTGTGGGCAAAAGACGGGACCGTGCTCTGGTCGAATCTGGCCGAAATCATCGGCCAGCAGTTTCCGGACAACGAGGAGGTCCGGGAGGCGTTCGGCGGCGAAATCGTGCTGACCATCGAGGAAAAGAAGAGCGAGCACGTTTCTGAACGCGAATTCGCCGCTGCGGCCGAGATTTACGTCCCGCTTCGGAACGTCGACGGCTCGGTTTACGGCCTGGTTGAGGTCTACGAGCCCGTGCTGGTGCTGGACCGCGATATCCGTGCCGCCTTCCTGCCGGCCACCGCGCCCTTTGCGGTCGGGGCGGTCTTCGCACTCATGGGCACGGCATGGGCTTGGCGCCGGGCGCGGCGGACAGGGCCGCTCCCAACGCGGTAAAGCTATGAGGCTCGTCACTAAAATCGTCCTGCCGATCGTCACGTTTTCGCTTCTGCTCATGGGTTTCATTGCCCTGTATTCCGAGCAGGCGATCCGCAACTCGCTGATCCGCGAGGAGTTTTTCGATGTGCGCGAGCTGGTGATTTCACAGGCCATTCAGCACCTGCGCGCGGAGGATTTCACGAACCCGGATAGCGAAGAAGGCCGCCGCAATTTTCTGACCTTCCTGCAGGACACGACCGACCCGACGACGGCCCGCCTGACCGTGTGGAATACGGATCGACGCGTGATCTTTTCCGATCTGCCGTCGCTCATCGGCCGGACCGCATCGGATCACCCCGACCTGACGCGGGTTTTGGCGAGCGGCCAGCCGGAATACGTCGTCCGCCAGAAAGACGATGCCGATTTCGTGCAGACCGATGTCGGCCAGTTCGTGGACATCTTCGTGCCCATCAGCTTGGGCGGCCGCGTGCGCGGCGTGGCCGAAGTGCATTCGGTCGTGGGTGCGGTTTTGGCGCCCGTCAGCCGCCAGCTCGGCGCCATCTTCTGGATTTTGGCGGTCGGCACCCTGCTGCTCATCGCGTTTATCCTGCTGACCGCCCAGTTTTTCCTCGGCGCGCCGCTCCGGCGCATCGGCGTCTTCATTTCCGAGGTCGCCGAAGGCAAGTTCGACAATAAGCTGAAGATCAGGTCGCGGGATGAGATCGGGCGTTTGGGCGGAGAGCTGAACCGGATGTCCGATGGCCTCAAGCGCCTGCAGGAACTCCGCAACGAGTTTGTCTTCATCGCCTCGCACGAGCTCCGCGCCCCGGTGACTGTGATCAACGGCTACTTGAGCCTGCTGGACGAGCTCGGCGGCGGTGCGGTGACACCGGAGGCTTCAAAGTACATCGAGAACGTCAAGACGGCGAACGGCCGTCTCGCCCAGCTCGTGAACGATATCCTGGATATCGCACGGTCCGAAGCCGGCAAGCTTTCGGTGGAGGTCAGCCCGTGCGATCTCAGCGAAGCGGTGCGCGCGATCGTCGCGGAACAGCGCCTGCCGGCGGAGAGCAAGAAGCAGGAAGTGGAATATCTCGCTGCGGGCGCGAGTCCGGTTTTGGCGGATGCCGGGCGGCTCAAGGAAGTGATGGCCAACCTGCTGACGAACGCCATCAAGTACACGCCCGAGGGCGGCCGGATTACGGTGCGGCACGAGGCGGCGGACGGCGAGATCATCACCCATGTCCAGGATACCGGCTACGGCATCGCCGCTGAGGAGCAGAAGCAGGTCTTCGAAAAGTTCTTCCGTTCCGGCGAGCGGGTCATCCGCAGCGCGCCCGGGACCGGTCTGGGTCTTTTCATCACCAAACAGCTGGTTGAGCGGATGGGCGGCCGCATCTGGTTCCGTTCCGAGGCAGGGAAGGGAACGACGTTCAGTTTTGCGTTGAAAGCAGTACGGTAGTGTGGAGCGGGGAGTGTGGAGTATGGAGTCGCGTTATTCAAGATTAAAATCGCGCCGCAGCGCGATTTTTACATTAACTCCACACTCCCAACTTCACCCTTCACACTATAAAAAACCGCCCTCATGGGGGCGGTGTTTCTTAAGAAGTCGCGTGCTACGTCGGCTTGTTGCCCGCGGTCGTGCCGCTGCCGCTCGAGACGGTCTTGAACTTGCCGTTCTTGCAGGCCTTGCGCTGGCTCGGGCCGTGCTTGTTCTTGCCGCGGCAGTAGGGGCACTGCGGGTCGTAGCCGGAGCTCGTCACCTGGGTGGCCTTCTTGCTCATCGCGTTGCCTCGTGTTCCGTCGGGTGGGACTGTCGGACTGCGCGCATCGGGGTCTGACCCCAGATGCCGGGAAACAATCTAGCGGAACTCCGTCCGCCTGTCAAGATTGGCGCCGCAGTCCGGTACGTGCCGCATGCCACTTCCGCCCCCAGCCGGTCGCGTGCTACAATCTGACCATAAGGCCAACTTAAGCCCCCACGGCCATGATCGAGACCAGCAAAGACCTACTCTTCGTCACCTTGGCGTTCTGCGTCATCTGGCTGACCGTCTTCCTTTGCTGGCTGCTCTATTATCTGATGGCCGCAGTGCGCGACGCGGAGATCATCATGCGCCGCGTGCGGGAGGCCGTGGAGACCATCGATCATCTGGCTCATGTGGTCCACGACAAGGTTGAGCGTTCTGCCGCTTCCTTCACTCTAGCTGCCCAGGCGGCCAAGGAAATCATCGGTTGGGCCATGGCCCAGCGCCGCGCCGCCAGCGAGGAGCCACGGCCACGCCGGAGGAAGAAAGCGGAGGCGGAAGATGAGGAATAATCAGGCAGACCGGCCCCTTTTCGGGGCCGTTTTCGTTTCGGCCGGAGCCAGCGGCCATCTTGACTTTTAGCCAATAAAAGGCTAAATATCAGTCATCGGACCGATAACCATCGGACGGCCGCTCTTTACCCAGAAGGACAAAAGTTTGAAAAATAATGCTGGAATCGCGTCCTTGGCCGCCGTTTTCCTGCTGGCCCTGACCGGCTGCGAGGAGCGTTATGGCCACATCAGTAAGCAGCCCGCGGACTGCCAGGCGTGCTATGCCTGCCGCGCCAGGTTGGCGGAGGAACTCGCGGCCGGTCGCGACTGCGAGAGCGCCTGCTGGGACCGCCGCAACCGCGAGTACCTGGCCTGCCGCGAGCAGGTCGAAGCCTGGAAAGCCAAGTGCCTGGCCAGGTGCGGCGACGCCGAAGTCTGCCGCGACTCCTGCGCCAACATCGCTTGGGGCGAGGTGAACGACAAGTGCTATCGGCGGCAGCGCCAGGAATGCTTCTGCGAGACGCACAATTCGTGCGATTGCCGCGGCTGTCCGGAAGCGGACGGCGGGGTTCCTTAACACGGCCTAGAGCCGTGTTTTTTATGTTAGTTAAGCTTTTTTTATCAATATAAGATTGCCCGACAACCTTGACAGCGAGCCTATTTTCTGATAGTCTGCCCGAAATACGCCCCTTCCAACTGGAGGAAAGATGAACCTGAACGAAGCTGATACCGAATCGCAGTCCACCGACGGCCTTTCGGCCTACCGTGGCCAGCTCCTCGCGGAGCTGTCCGACGGCCTGAAGCCGCTCGTGGAGCCGTACGTCCGACGCTTCTACGAGGAGATCGTGCGGAGCGCCAAGCCGTTCCCGCCGCTCCCGAGCGTCGTGGTCGTCTCCGACATCGTCGCCGACCTGCGGCGCAAGGACGTCACCGAGGACGAGATCGACAGCGTGCTCGAGCATCTCCTGCCCGGCGACGAGCCCCTGCTCGAGCTGGACGAGGCGACTGTCCGGGAGGACGCCGAGCAGATCGCCGACCGGCTCGCCGCGGCCTGGATGCAGTCCTTCGAGCTCCTCGCCGAGGACCGGGACGGCCAGCGCCACCTGCCGCTCGCGGCGGTGGATGCGGCCATGCTGCCGCAGGCCTCGGCCTGCGGTCCGGCGCTCGCCGCCGTGCTCCAGGGTCGCGACCTGAAGTCGTTCGACGACTGGCTGGCCGAGGACCTGGACGTGCTCACGGCCAAGGACGCGCGCGATATCCTGGCGCGCCGTCGGGAAGCGCTCGCGCCCGGCCTCGGGCTGCCCGAGGAGGCGCTCGAGTACCTGCTCCTCCACGGCATCAACGTCAGCTGAACCGACCGGCCCTTTGCGGGCCGGTTTTTTGTCGCAGCCGCTGGGTCCGCTGGCGCAGAGCATCCCGTCCAGCGGCTGCTGACTCACGGGCGTCAGCTTATGGTTCAACGAATTCGTCCACAAAAAAACACGGCCCAAGCGGGCCGTGTGATCACTTGCTCCAATCGTAGTGCGCCGCCCAGGCGCGGACGGCCGCCTCGTTCGGCACGAACTGGCCATCCTTGAGCTGGCCGAGCGCAGTCGAGAGGGGAGGCAGGCGCCGGTCATCGGCGCGCCAGCGCAGCCATTTGACGGTCTGCTTCAGGAGCTGCACTTCGCCGTGCGGCGCCGGCCCATAGCCGTACTTGGCGACCGCGGTCCAGAGGTCGGCCTCTGGCATCTCGATGAGGTCCGCCGGGCCGAAGTCCTGGCCGCGGAATGCGCGGCTCGCCAGCCACTCCAGGTAGGAACGGACCGCGAGCTGGATGCGGCGCTCGGTCTCCGAGAGCAGGATGCCGGCGAACAGCGCGTCGTCGTCCGCCATGCCGACCCAGGCGAACATGGGGCCAAATTCGTTCGTGATGAGCTTGGCGATGGTCGCCTCGTCCTGCCGCAGCTTGGAAATGAAGTCTTTGGGCAATTTTGGCCTCCTTTTTATGGCTCGGCTGATTGTAAGGATTTTTGCCGAAAAGTCAAGACCCCGAGCGGCCAGCTGCCTGCCTATGGGGTCTTTTTTATATCCGCCGGATTCAGTAGACTGGTGATGAACGAAGCCGCTGGAGAGGAGCGGCCAGACAAGCCCGATGAACTCCAAATTCGTCCACCTGCACGTCCATAGCCACTACTCGTTCCTCAAGGCCCTGCCGGCCGTGGACGAGCTGGTTAAGGCTGCCAAGGGCGCGAACATGGAGGCCATTGCGCTCACGGACTCCGGCGCGACCTACGGCATCATCGAGTTCTTCAAGGAATGCCAGAAGAAGGAGATCAAGCCCATCATCGGCCAGTGCGCCTATGTCGCGCTCGAGAAGCACACGGACAAGCGCCCGCGCATTGACGACAAGACGAGTCAGCTCATCCTGCTCTGCGAGACCGACGAGGGCTACCGCAACCTGCTTCAGCTTACCACCAAAGCGCATTTGGACGGTTTCTATTACGTCCCGCGCATCGACAAGGATCTGCTCCGCCAATACCACAGAGGGCTCATCGGGCTCTCCGGCGGCCTGCGCGGCGAGATCTGCAAGGCTCTCGCCAACGACGAGTTCGGCAAGGCCGAGACCGTCGCCCGCGAATACGAAGATATTTTCGGCAAGGGAAATTTCTTTTTGGAGCTGCAGGACCATCCGGAGCTCGACGAGCAGGTGGCCCGGAACCGCGACCTCATCCGCCTCTCGGAGCGCACCGGCATCCCGCTCGTGGCCACGAAGGACGTACATTACCTCAAGCCATCGGACGCGGAAGCGCACGACGTGCTCTTGGCGGTGGGGGACGGCCGCACGCTCGACGACGAGCGGCGCCTGCGCATGACCGACGCCGACTATTCGCTCACGGACGAGGCCCACATGCTGGAGGCGTTCAAGGACGTGCCCGAGGCCGTGGAGAACACCGTGAAGATCGCCGAACGCTGCAACGTGAAGATCGAGATCGGCAAGTGGCACTTCGCGGATTTCCGCGTGCCCGACGGCCTGACCCACGACCAGTATCTGCGCAAGCTCGCCAACGACGGGCTGCGCGCCAAGATACCGGATTTCACGCCGGCCATGCAGGAGCGACTGGACTATGAGCTCGGCATCATCGAGACCAAAGGCTATTCGACCTACTTTTTGGTCGTCTCCGACTACGTCAGCTGGGCCAAGAAGCACGGCATCGTCACGACCACGAGAGGTTCGGCCGCCGGCTCGCTCGTGTCCTACTGCATCGACATCGTGCCGATCAACCCGCTGACCTACAACCTGCCGTTTGAGCGCTTCCTGAACCCCTTCCGCCCGTCCGCGCCCGATGTCGACGCGGACTTCGAGGATTCGCGGCGCGGCGAGGTCATCGCCTACGTCACCGAGAAATACGGCAAGGACCGCGTGGCCCAGATCTGCACCTTCGGCACCATGGCCGCGCGCGGTTCCGTGCGCGACGTCGGCCGCGCGCTCGGCCTGCCGATCCAGTACGTGGACCGCGTCGCCAAGATGATCCCCATGGGCAGCCAGGGCTTTGCCATGACCATCAAGCGGGCCATCGACGAGACCGCGGACCTGCGCAACCTCATCGACACCGACCCGCAGGCCAAGCGGCTCCTGGAGCTCGCCCAGCGCATCGAGGGCCGCGCCCGCCAGGTCGGCGTGCACGCGGCGGGCGTGGTCATCGCGCCCACTTCGCTCACCGACTACACCGCCCTGCAGTTGGAGTCCGGCGGCGACAAGCTCATCACCCAATACGACATGGGCGCCATCGGCGAGGACGGGGCCGGCGTGCTGAAGATGGATTTCCTCGGCATCCGCAACCTCTCCATCCTCGGCCGCGCCGTGCAGATCATCAAGCGCACCAAGGGCGTGGACATCGACCTGCAGAACATCCCGCTCGACGACTCCCGGACCTACGAGATGCTCGGCCGCGGCGAGACCATCGGCCTGTTCCAGCTGAACGGTTCGGGCATGACCAAGTACCTGATGGACCTCAAGCCCTCGCGCGTCGAGGACATCATGGCCATGGTCGCGCTCTACCGCCCGGGACCCATCGACTCCATCCCAGAGTTCATCCGCCGCAAGCACAACCCGTCGCTCGTCACTTACCTCGACCCGCGGCTCAAGGACATCCTGGGCATGTCCTACGGCGTGCTGACCTATCAGGACGACATCATGCTCTCCGCCATCCATTTGGCCGGCTACAACTGGGAGGAAGCGGACAAGTTCCGCAAGGCCATGGGCAAGAAGATCCCGGAGGAGATGGCCAAGCAGAAGGACAAGTTCCTGACCGGCTGCGTGAAGCACGGCATGAAGCCCGAGGTCGCGCAGCAGCTCTGGGCGCTCATCGAGCCGTTCGCCGCGTACGGCTTCAACAAGGCCCATGCCTGCGCCTACGGCATGGTCGCGTACCAGACCAGCTACCTCAAGGCCAACTGGCCGGCCGAATACATGACCGCGGTCCTGACCGAGGAATCCGGCGACGTGGAGACCGTGGCCCAGATGGTCGAGCACTGCCGCAGCATCGGCATCGCCGTCCTGCCGCCGGACGTCAATTCCTCCAAGCAGCAATTCACCTACATCGACGACAAGTCGATCCGATTCGGTCTCGGCGCCATCAAGAACCTGGGCACGGATATCGCCGCGGCCATCATCGCGGAGCGCGAGGCCCACGGCCCGTTCCAGAACCTGTCGGATTTCGCCGCTCGCGTGGATTCCAAGGGCTTCAACAAGCGCGCGCTCGAGTCGCTCATCAAGGCCGGCGCGCTGGATGCGATGGGGGAGCGCAACCTCCTGCTCACGAACATCGACCAGATTCTGTCCTACCATAAGTCCGCAGTGAAGGATGCGGCTTCGGGCCAGTCGAACCTGTTCGGCGCCGCGCCGGTGCTCGCCGATCGGGCCGAGGTGACGTTGCGGCCCGTGCCCGCGGCCACCAAGCGCGAAAAGCTCTCCTGGGAGCGCGAGCTCTTGGGGCTCTATGTCTCCGAACATCCATATAAGGAATACGGCGACTATTTCGGCGATCTGCTGACGCCCATCCGCGATGTGGCACAGGCGTACAAGGACCGCCGCGGCGGTCTGGTGCGCATCGGCGGCTATGTGCTGACCCTGCAGGACATCATCACCAAGAAGGGCGACCCCATGGCCTTCGCTACCGTGGCGGACGTGAGCGGCAGCATCGAATGCGTCATCTTCCCCTCCGTGCTGGCCAAGGACCGCGCGCTCTGGCGGCCGGACGTGGCGCTCATGATCGAGGGCAAGTTCAGCGACAAGGACGGCGAACACCGTTTTCTGGTGGAGTCGGCCGAAGAGATGAAACAGGAGTCGCTCGCCGACATCCGTACGCGCCTCGGTTACGCCAACGGCCATCGCCGGCTCGAACCAGTCTCCGCCACTTTCGCCGATCAGGCCAAGGTGCGCGTTCTCGTGCCTCCGAAACTGCCGCGTCAGATGGCCGACGAGCTCAAGCGCGTGATGGGCGAGCACCCCGGCAACCGGCGCGTGGTGCTGGAGATCCGCGAGAACGGCGCGGCGCGGCACTATGCCACGAGCTATTCCATAGCTTTTTCGGCGGATACGATTGCGGACATTGAGGCGGTGGTCGGTAAAGGTGCGGTGCTGGCGGAATAAGGATTATAGAGAATGAGAGAAGGAGAGATGGAGAGTGAAAGTGAATGTAAAAATCGCGCTGATAAGGCGCGATTTTTGATCTTTGAGTGCCGTGAAAAAGGCCGTACTTTGTCACTTTTTCTCTTTCTCTCTCCGCCACTTTCTTTCTCCACACCTCCAAGACTCCAAACCTTATGCTAATATGGAATTATGTTGGTCATCGGTAACGGACAACCGCCGGGTGATAGGCCCGACGCTCCGCCGGTAAAGCCGCCGACCGCGGTTCCGCCCAAGGGGGCGGCCGTTTTCGCGGCTAACGCGTCGCTCGCCGTCTATCGGCGCATCGCGACGCTTTTCGTGCTGTTTACCGCCGGTCTCGTGGCGCTCGTGCTCTATATGGTCTTTACCCGCGCCACGGTCGTGGTCATGTCCGCGCCCCAGACGGTCAAGGACAGTTTCCTGCTGGACGTCACGAAATCGCCGTCCTCGGGGGAAATCGCCGGTGGCGTCTACGAGGTTACCGATACCCTGACGCGGGTTTTCCCCGCCTCCTCGCTCGTCAACATGGACGTGCCGGCCGAAGGTCGAGTGCGCATCGAGAGCCGGCTGACGCGCAGCCAGACGCTCGTCGCCACGACTCGCCTGTTGGCCGCTGACGGGCGACTCTACCGCACCAAGAAGACCGTGACCGTACCAGGCGGCGGGGGAACGGAGGTCGAGGTCTTTTCCACGGTCTCCGGACGGCAGGGAGAGACCGCGGACGCCGACTTTTCGATTCCCGGATTGAACGAAGACCTGCGCCGCTATTTCAAGGTTCAGATCATCCAGCCCATCAGCGGCGGCTCCCAGAACATCAAAGCCGTCACGCTCGAGGATACGGAGAAGGCGAAGGCCATGCTGGAAGACGAGCTGGCGCGGACGCTCAAGGAGCGATTGCGCCGCGAGGCCGGGGCGGCGACGGGCGACGCCGAATTCACCGTGCTGACGACCCTCGGCGAGCAGTCGAGCGTCCAGCCAGGTGAGGAGGCGGATTCATTCGAGATGTCCGTGACGGTCAAGGCCGTGGGCGTCTTCTATGACCGGAACTCATTGAACCAGGCGGTGCGGAGCGATCTGGAACGGCAGTTGCCCAGCGGCCGCGCCCTGAACGAGGTGGCGGAGAAAGACGAGGAATTGCATCTTGAAAAAACCGATCTCGCCGCCGGGCGCGCCACCTTGCGGATCGCCGCGCATGGGACCGCAGTGCTGTCGCCGGCTAACCCCTCGCTCGATCCGGAGAAGCTGGTCGGCATCACCGCGGACGCGGCCAAGCGCTACCTGGAGAAGCTGGATGGCGTCTCGTCCGCCTCGGTATCCGTTTCGCCGGTCTGGGCCAGCCGTCTGCCCCAGGTGGCTAAGAGGATCCGCATTGAGGTGCGTTAGCCGGGGTTATTGCTCCCAAATCCTGGCCGGTCCGCCGGTCCCGTCCGCCGTTGACTATTGGCCGCCGGGCCGCTAAGGTAGCGCCAACAAAATACAAGGCTCTTTGAACCGGAGATACCATGCAACTCGGCGCTTTCGTCATCATCACCGGCCCATCTGCCGCCGGAAAATCCACTCTGGTCGACGAGATGCTGCGCCGCCACCCTTCGGCGGCGCGCCTCATCACCACCACCACGCGGGCGCCACGGCCCGGCGAGGTCAGCGGGCGCGATTACCATTTCACTACGCCCGAGGATTTTACGGCCCGCCGCGACCGCGGCGAGTTCCTGGAGTGGGCGGAAGTCCACGCCCACTTCTACGGCTCTTCGCGCGAGGTTCTGCGGCGCTTGCGCATCGACCATCCGATCGTCTTCGGCGTGGTCGACGTGCAGGGCACCGCGACGATCAAGGGGGTGCTGCCGGAGGCGCGCGTCGTCTTCGTCGACGCCGGCAACATCCGCGAGATCCGGCGCCGCCTCTCGGAGCGTCCGGGCACCACGCCGGAGGACCTGGAGCGCCGCGTCCGCAATGCGGCCCGCGAAGAGCGTTTCGTCACGGAGCGCGCCGATCTGGTGTCGCTCGTCGTGGTGAACCGCGACGGCCGGCTCGACGAGGCCATCGACCGTCTCGACGCCTTCGTGAACAGCCTGCTGACTTCCGGCCAGATCAAGTAGCCGTCGGCGCCTGACCGTCAGGCAACGCAAAACCCGCGCACTTGCGCGGGCTTTTTTGTTCCGGAAGATATTCCGGGCTACCTTCCGGTGGAACCGAAGCCTCCGCGGCTCGCGGCGGTCGCGACCTCTGTTTCCTGCAGATCGCATTTGGCGATGGGCACCAAGAGCGCCTGCGCGATCCGTTCGCCGCGCGCCACGGTGATCGGCGCATCGGTGAAGTTGTAGACCTGGGCCCGCAGCTCGTCGTTTGGCCCGCAGAAATCCTGGTCCACGATGCCGAAACCGTGCGGCGTGAGCAGGCCTTTCTTGACCGGCGTCGAAGAGCGCGAGCAGAGCAGGAAGGCGTAGCCTTCCGGCACCTGCACGATCAGGTTCGTGGGGATGAGCGCGACTGTCTTGGGCGCGACAGTCGTCTCCGTCCGGGCGTAGACGTCGAAGGCGACGGAGCCCGCGGTGGCGTAGGCGGGAAGGGGGAGCTCCCGGTCGACGCGCGTGAGGTTAAGGCGCATATCAAAGGCTGATGGAGACGCCGTTATTGATCACGGCGAAGGCGATGTTCACGGCCGACGGTACGGCATAGCCGGCCGCGATGATCAGCAGGAAGAAAAGCACCGCATCGCGGAAGGCGACGTGGGCCGCGGCCTTGCGTTCCTCGTTGCCGCCGTGGTTTTGCAGCTGGTGCCAGGCCTGACCGACGCCGACCATGAGGAACAGCGACGTCAGCGCCAGGGCAAAACGGAGGATGCCGGTGACGACGGTCTCGGTTGGGGCATTGGCCGTGAACAGCACCTCGGCCGAAGCCGGGGAGGCCGTGAGCAGCGCGCCGCTCACGACGGCCAGGGTTTTGCGGACGGGAAGTTTCATGTCAGTGAGGCGGACTAGCCGCCAAACGCAGACGGCATATGGCATTATACGCCATATGCCGTCCAGTCGGAATCGGATAACTGATTAGAGCTGGACCTTCACCGCCGGGCCCATCGTGGAGGTCAGGGTCACGGAGATGAGATAGGTACCCTTGGAGCTGGACGGCTTGGCGCGGCGCAGGGCATCCATGAGGGCGCTGAAGTTCTCGACCAGCTGGGCCGAAGCGAACGAGGCCTTGCCGATGACCTGGTGCACGTTCGCGGTGTCGTCGTTCTTGAACGCGACTTTGCCCTTCTTGAGGGCCGCGACGGTCTCCTTGACCTTGGCGGTCACGGTGTCGTTCTTCGGGCTCGGCATGAGGCCCTTCGGACCGAGGACTTTGGCGGCCTTGGCCATCTTCGGCATCATGTCCGGCGTGGCGACCGCGATGTCGAAGTCGCACTTGCCGGTGGAGACGATCTGGCTGACGAGCTCCTCGCCGCCGATGAGATCGGCGCCGGCATCCTTGGCCTCTTTCTCCTTGTCCGGGGAGGTGGTGAAGACGGCGACCTTCTTGGTCTTGCCCGTGCCGTGCGGCAGGGTCGTGGTGCCGCGGACCATCTGTTCGCCCTTCTTCGGGTCGATGCCCAGGCGGACATGGACCTCAACGGAGGAGTCGAACTTGGTCGTGGCGGTCTTCTTCACGAGCTCGATGGCCTCCTCCGGGGAGTAGGTTTTCTTGGAGTCGACCTGCGTCTTGAGTTCCTTGTAGCGTTTGCTGCGAGCCATATATGTCGTGGTACGGGCGGGCCGTTAAATCGGTCCTCCCACGTGAATAATATCTTATGTCATTGCGAGCGGAGCGAAGCAATCTCGACGCGAAATGGACGGGATCCCTCGCTGCGCTCGGGATGACTCCTACGGAGTCACCTCGAGTCCCATCTGCCGGGCGGTGCCCTCGATGGTGCGCATGGCGGACTCGATGTTCGTGGTGTTCAGGTCTGGGAGCTTCTTTTCGGCGATCTCGCGGATCTGGGCTTTCGTGACCTTGCCGACCTTCTCGGTGAGCGGCTTGCCCGAACCCTTCGGGATGCCGGCGGCCTTCTTCAGGAGCTCGGAAGCCGGCGGGGTCTTGAGGACGAAGGTGTAGGTGCGGTCCTCGTAGACGGTGATGACGACCGGGATGATGTCGCCGGCCATCTTCTGGGTCGCGGCGTTGAACTTCTGGCAGAACTCCGCGATGTTCAGACCGTGCTGACCGAGGGCCGGACCGACCGGCGGGGCCGGATTGGCCTTGGCGCCAGGAATCTGGAGCTTGATGAGGACTTTGATTTTCTTGGCCATACGAAAATAAAAAACGACGTTCAATAAGGTGACGTCGCGGCGAGAAGCGGGCCTCATCGGCCCCACCGCTTATTCGACCACCAGATTAGCTTATAGACGGTTTTTGCGCAAGGGCGCGTGGGCGGGCGGGGATGGTCAGTTGATGTTTGGTTTCTCCGTCCTCACCAAAAAAGGCGACGCACTAGAGCCATTGCCCAGATTTGGCCGTGTTTTTAGTCTATTTTTTCGCTATATTAAGGCGTTCTTATGGCGTCAAATACCCTTGACAAAAACGCCTTTTTGTGTTATCCTATGATGTTCGGTGATGAAGCCGAACAAAGAAACCAAACCCAGTACGGCCCGTTGGGGCCAAAATCGCAGAAGGCAGAGCCTAACCAAACCCCGTACGGCCCGTTGGGGCCAAAGAACGCAGTCTGTGCCCTTCCCCGGCTTCGGGGGAGGGCACATTTATATTTGTGGAGTTTTTGGCGATACGCGCTGCTTTCACTGGCGAATCGCGTACCTTGTCAGCTAGGTTGACAATCCTTAATTATTTGTCTAACTTATGCGCACCACACGCCGTATCAGAGGCCTTTACATGCGCAAAACGCGTCTGAAGAGGGCGGTTCGGGAGTCGGTTCGCGCGAGTTTCCTCGGTTTGGCGATAGCCGGCATGGGGCTCTGCTGTGTCCTGATGCCGATTCCGGCCGCGCGTTTCCTCGAGGTTCGCCGGCTGTCGGAACGATTCGATTCCATCCCGCTCAGGCCGGAGCGCCGTAAGCGCCAGCGCCGGCCGAATCAGCCGCTACGACGGATTCCCGCCCTTTTTTGACCGGAACTGATCCGGTCTTTTTTTATTCAGGTGCGGCACATGAGATAAAAAAAGACGGCTGGAGTCAGCCGTCGATGCCGATGTGCTTCACGTCACGGAAGAGTTCCGGACGGAGGTTGAAGAAACGCTGGTCCTTGGCCGGCTTCTCTTCCGTCACTTGGACCTCTTCCCACGGGCGGGCGTCGCAGGGGAACGGTTCGGCCACGTTCCGGACGACGATCGACTCGATGGTCGTGCCGACGCAGCGGACCAGGAAGTTCCGGTGCACGCCGTCCATGAGGATGAACTTCCCGTCGTGTTCCTCGACGATCGGCGGCAGGTAGTGCGCGATGGCCGGGGTGCCGTCCGCTGTCCGCCCCAGGACGATGGCGGCCGTCGACTTGGCCACGCCGTTCGTCACGCAGAAGCCCCGGAAGAAATCGCCGAAGTGCTCCAGGAGCGCCTGGTACTTGGAGCGCTGGATGAAGGTCTGGCCGAGCGTCAGGCCGCGGGGGTCCATGCGGAGTTGGCGAATCTGGCCGTCGCGGTACGGGCGGCGGGTGCGGTCGCCGGCGAGCGTCACGCCGCGGATGAGCTTTTCGAGATACGGCCAGGGCATGGCCTGCACGCCCGTGACTGCGGCCAGGTCCCGCAGGGCCACGATGCGGTCGGCGCGGTCCCAAATGCCGGAAAAATCGCTTTTGCGGATGCCGGTGCGGGATTCGAACTCATCGAGTGCCAGCGGATCGAACATGGCGTAACCTCGCTTCGAAAGTGAAAGGACATCGCTGAATGTTAGCACTTTGGCCGCAGTCGGCAATGGGAAAATAAGGCGGACCGCTGTGCGTCGGCTTGACGTGGCCGTCCGGACATGATAGGTTGCGGCCGCTCATTTCACGTACGAGGAAAGAGAATCATGCCCAACTGGAATCCTGAAGACGCGGTCGCGTACTACCTCGCCAACCACGATCTCAAGATTGTGGACGAGATGCCGGACGACAGGCATCCGGCGACGGCACTGCGGTTCATCGCCGAGTACTGCACGCATGCGGTGCTCGACAACCTGCACCGCTTTCGCCTGCTCGACGCGCGCGTGGCCCTGCGCCTCATCGATCTCGGCTACCCGCGTCAGGTGATCGACAGTCTCGGCCGGTTCAGCGGGCTGAACGAGGAGGTCGCCCTGCGCCTTGTCGCCCTGGGCTTCGCCAAGGAATTCGAGCTCAACGTCGGCTCCTTCGGTCGGCTCGGGTTCCGCACCGCGGAGGCGCTGATCACCATCGGCGATGTGGAGGTGGTGCCTCGCCTCGTCAACTACCTGACCGGCCTCGACCATGACGCCCTGGCACAGCGGCTCCTGCAGAAAGGCTGCGGCGCGACTTTGGCCGCGCGGCTCTCGTCGTTCCGCCATCTCGGCGCGGACACGGGCCGGCTGATGATCGAGCTGGGCCATGGCAAGTCCGTGGCCGAGAGCCTGAACTCGTTCCTCTACGACGACCGCCTGGTCTCCCAGCTCGTGGATCTCGGCCTGCTCCGGGAATTCGGACGGTAGGTCTCTTCGGCCCCTTCGGTGGGGCTTTTTTTGTCGCCTCAACTTGGAACATTGACTATTAGCGTAGGCGTGCTTAACTCCTTAAGGTTCTTTTTCGGAGGACAGACATGGAAGCCCCTCTTCGTCCAGGTGAAGTACCGGTGTCGTTCGTCATGTGTCTCGCCGGCGGCGCGGCCGCCCAGTATCTCACGCCCCTGAACAGCGCGCTGCTCGGGGTCGCGACCACATGCGCGGTGATGGGTCTCATCACCCTTTGGCGAATCTGGCGCGGTCAGGGCCTCTGGCCTAGCGTTATCCGCGGCCTGGTGTTCACGGTCGGCTGGTGCGCCGGCATGACCATCGTCCGCCTGCTGTCCTGAACTCTCCGCCTTCCGGCCTTCAACGGCCGGTTTTTGTTTTTAGCAGTTCTTATGCGACGAACTTGGCGGTTTCCTGCCTTTCGCTAAAACAAAACCCCGGGCTTGCGGCCCGGGGTGTCTGCATTCGGTTTAGATCTTTTTGACCTGGAGGCCCCGCCACTTTCATCTTAGTTTAATGCGGGGCGGGGTCCCGACTTTAAGTCGGGAAAGTCCTTATATTTTTTTCACCTGCAAGAAATCCAGCTCGACCGGCGTCTCGCGGCCGAACATCGAGACGAGCACCTTGATCTTGCCGCGCGCCTCGTCGATTTCGGCTACCTTGCCCTCGAAGCCCTTGAACGGGCCGTCGGTGATCTTCACGGCCGAGTTCACGACCACGTCGATCTTGAATTCCGGCTCCTCAAGGCCCATGCGTTTCTGCAGCGCCTTGATCTCCGTTTCGGCGATCGGCGTCGGATCCACGCCCGTGCCGATGAAACCGGTCACGCTCGGCGTGTTGCGCACCACGTACCAGGAGTCGTCCGTGACAATCATCTCCACGAGCACGTAGCCGGGGAAGATCTTCTCCTCCACAATCTTGCGCTTGCCGTTCTTGATGCGGATCTTCTTCTCCTTCGGGATCATGATGTCGAAGATCTTGTCCTGCATGTCCATGGACTCGATGCGCTGTTTCAGGTTCTGCGCCACGTTCTCCTCGTAGCCGGAGTAGGTGTGGATGGCGTACCAGCGCTTGCCGAGTTGGCGGGTCTGTTTGGGCATATCGTTGGGGCTTGGGGCTTCAGGCCTTAAGCTTCAGATTACTGAAGAATCTGGCGAAAGCCGTAGGTCAGGAGGAAGTCGAGCACGCCGAAGAAAGCGGCGACGGCGCCGGAGAGCGCCAGTACCACGATGGTGTCGCGGACGACCGTGTCCCGGGACGGCCAGGCGACTTTCTTGAGTTCCTCTTTGGATTCCTTGAGGTACGTCACGAGGGAGTTACCGGTAGCCTGATTTTCGGCCATATTGAGCGTAATTCAGGTGAATTACTTGGTCCTAAAAACCGCCTAGGCGGCGGCAGGAATCTCTTATCGCTCATGACTATACAGGACAACGGCATTGAGCGCAAGTCGTCCAGTCGGCAAAGTCGTTGCAGCAAAAAACGGCCTATGATGGCCGTTCCGGTCGATCAGCTTTTCGGACATGCTTTGTCGATGTCCGTAAGGTCGCGGTTCAGGGATTGCTGGCAGCGGCTGTTGCGCTGTTCCTCCGTTTCGCCGGCGACCGGCTCGAGATGGGTGCAGAGATCGTAGCGGTCGATTACCGCGCTGTTGTCTTGGTAGACGCGCAGGGCGCACTCAATGAGGCGGTTGCGCTTCCATTCTCGGTAGCCGAAGAAGGCCTGAATTCCCGCGGCGCAGAGCAGGAACAGAACAATCCAGCGCCATCCGGTGCTGCCGGGCTGATTCTCGGTCTGCGATCGGTTCACGACAGTCCTTTCGGGGGCAAGGAGCGGACTTCCGTCGGCATCAACCTAGTCGTCTTTGAAGTCCGTGTCAATGACGTATGGCGGTCGACAAGCGGGCGGGTGAGAGCTGGAAGTTGAGAGTTATCTGCTAAAACTTTCAACTATCAACTTTTTCGGACGACCAGCTGACCGCAGGCCGCGGCGATGTCGTCGCCCTGGCTCTTGCGGCGCGTGACCGTGATGCCGTTCCGTTCCAGCACGTCCATGAAAGCGCGGATGCGCGCGTCCGGCGTGACCGCGAAACCGGCGTCCGTGCGGTTGTAGGGGATGAGGTTCACGCGCACGTCGCCGATGGACTTGGCGAAATCAGCGAGTTTCGCCGCGTGCTCCGGCGAGTCGTTCACGTTGCCGAGCATGATGTGTTCGAAGGTGAGGTGCCGCCGCCCGCCGCCTTTCGCGGCCAGGTACTTCAGCGCCCAGTTCTTCAGCCGCTCCAAGAACCCTTCATACGAGCTCGGCATGATCTGTGCGCGGGTCTTGGCGTCCGCGCTGTGGAGCGAGACGGCCAGACGCACGTCCGGCCAGTCCTGGTCCAGGAGCAACGCTTCGAGTTGCGGCAGCATGCCGGAAGTCGAGACGGTAATGCGGGTGAGGCCGATGTCGGTGCGCTTCAGGACGGTTCGGATGGACTCCTTCACGTTCTCGTAGTTGGCCAGCGGCTCGCCCATGCCCATGAAAACGATGTTGCTGATGCGGCTGCCCGGCCCTTCCGGTGAGGCGACGAAATCCAGCCAGTAGCGGACCTGGTCGACGATTTCGTCGGACGTGAGGTTGCGGAGCAGCCCCATGGTACCGGTGGCGCAGAAGGCGCACTTCATGGCGCAGCCGACCTGCGAGGAGACGCAGACCGTCCATTGGCCGCGGCTGTTCTTCATGAGCACGGTTTCGATGCGGTTGCCGTCCGGCAGTCCCAGGATGGTCTTGAAGGTGTCGCCGGCCGCGCTGCGGTGCAGGTCCGCGGCGGTCCAGGACGTCCAGGGGACTTCGGCCGCCAATTTGGCGCGGGCCTCACCCGGCAGGTTCGAGACGTCGTTCCAGGATTTCCAGCCGGCATGAAAAACCGCCTCTTCCGTCTGGCGGAAGCGGTAGTCGGGTAGCTCTGGAAACAGATTCCGGATCAGCTCGCCGCGGGTTTTTTGCGTAACCATGCCCATAGGCTTATCGGGAGGAGGATAGCGGAAATTGAGGGATAATTCAAGGGTGGTTATTCAAAGAGATAGAGAGATAGAGAAAAAGAGATAAAGAGAGAAAGATGGGATGTCGTCGGTTGTCTCTCTCTCTCTCTCTCTCTCTCTCTCTCTCTCTCTCTCTCTCTCTCTCTCTCTCTCGATTGCCATTTACCCAAAAAAATGTAAGATTCCGCCCAGATTAGCGTCATATATGGCAGTTAAGCCAGAA
>JAKAKZ010000003.1 GCA_021824285.1 bacterium | reverse complement strand
TCACGGTCACGCCGTCGAACAGGACGGAATGGCGGATATCCGCACCGCTGATCCGCGAACCGTCGCCGATGGAAACGTGCGGCCCTAGGCGGCTGTCCGTGATGATGCAGTTCGACCCGATGTTCGCCGGTCCCTCGATGACGGAACGGCCGAGCACGCGCGAGCCCGCCCCGAGTTTCACGCGGCCGATGATCCTCGCCTCCGGCGCGACTTCGCCTTCGATCTGCGCTTCCTTGTCCGTCATCTCATCCAGAATCAGCTGGTTGCCCTCGACCAGGTCCTCCGGCTTGCCCGTATCCTTCCACCAGCCGGTGATTTCCTCGTAGCCCACGGCAAAACCATGCTCGATGAGCCAAGTGTGCACGTCCGAAATCTCATACTCGCCGCGCGCCGACGGCTGGATGGCGTCCACGGCCTGGTGCACGCTTTTGTCGTAGACGTAGATGCCCGTGACGGCGAAATCGCTCTGCGGCCGGGCCGGTTTCTCCTCCACGCGCACGATGCGCCCGTCAACGATGACCGGTACGCCGAACCGCTGGGGATCATGCACTTTAGCGAGCGCCAAAAGACCGTTCACGCCGCTGCTCCGAAATTTCTCCACGAAACCGCGGATGCTGCCGAGGATGATGTTGTCTCCAAGATAGAAGACGAAGGGCTCATCGCCGAGAAACGGCCGAGCGTTCTTTATTATATGAGCCAGGCCCTTCGGTCCGCCCTGCTGCTCGAGATAAGTCAGCTTCACGCCCCAGCGGCTGCCGTCGCCGCAGGCCTTCTGGATTTCCGTCTCCCCCACGTTGACGTTGACGGCGATCTCCTTGATGCCGCACTCCGCCACCTTGGAGATGGCCTGCCAAAGCATCGGCCGACCGCCGAGCGGAATCAGGTGCTTGTTGATGGTCGTGGTGATGGGCCGCAGCCGCGTCGCGCGGCCGCCGGCGGTGATCAGGGCTTTCATATTTGAATCAGCTTAGCAGTGACGCCGATTGCGGGCTAGGGACCGAAAGACGCGGTGCCCGCCACCACCTGTCTCATGTATTCCCAGACTTCTGGATGCCCCTCTGCGACCTTCAGCCAATACCACCATTCCACGCCCCACAGCCAGACATGCCCGAAACCTATTTCGCGGGCAAACTGGATGTTCTTCGCGAGTTCCGCCGGATTCATCTGCGCCAACTGTTCGGCGAGCGGCATCTTGACGATATCCTGCGTCGTCCACGGTTCGGCCTGCAGCTCCGTCAGGATCACCTCGCCGACATAACGGCGCGCCAAGAGCATCCGGAGCTGATAGAACAGGCCTAACCCCGGCCAGCGCACGTAACCCAGGTATTTGGCCCAGACTATGCGGTAAAGGCTGACCCCCAACTCGTCGGCGAGACGTGCCGTCGGCTGCCAAGTCGAGAACTCGCCCGCGTCCTGGATGAGGACCGGCCGCCGGTCGAGGGCGTGAGCCGCCGCGACCTCCGACTTCAGGAAGGCCGCATCCGGCTTGGGACAGATGCCGAACGGCAGGAAGGGCTCGTTCTCGATCTGCCAGCGCACCACAGCCCGCTCATCCTTGTAGCGGCGGATCGTGCGGTCGATAAGTCCGACCATGCCCGCGTGCAGCCGGTCCGTCGGCCAGGAGGCCGCCCAATCCGGGATATGGCATTCGGGCCAGCGCGGCACCTTCAGCCCCACGGCCAAGGTGACGGCCGCGCCGCGCTTGGCCGCCTCCGACACTTCCCAATCCACGTCCGCATAATCGTAGACGCCCTCCTGCGGCTCCACCTCCTCCCAATAGACCGGAATACGAACTTCGCGCATCTTCAGGTCATCGAGCATGGCGGTATAGGCCGCATGCCAATCGATGCCCAAAGAACGCGCATAGGGCGGCGAGAAGGTCGCCCCATAAATCACTTCGGCCGGTTTCGGCGTCAGCGCATCGATCACGAGCGAGGCCGTGACCAGCAGGGCGGTCAGGAGGCCGACGGCGGACATCAGTACCGCGGCCGTCCAAAAAATAGACTGCGCCAGCCGGCGGTCCCAAGATGGCTTTTTGCGCCAAAAGGGTAATCTGTACATTTATTCAAGGATATACCCATTTGCGGCGGGACAAAAGACGGCGTAATCCGGCTGGTTTCTCACCCGCCCGCAATTGAAAACCGGCCCCGCGGGGCCGGTTGGCGTCAGATCTTGATTCCGTTGTCCGCCAGGAAGGCGGACAGGCGCCGGAAATCGCGGTAGATGTGCGTGCGGATGCCGAGCCGCGAGGCCGGCGGCATGTTCTTCGGCTTGTCGTCGATGAACACCGCCTGCTCGGCCGCGGCGCCGGAGAGCTCCAGCGCGCGGATCATCAGCTCCCGGGAGGGTTTGAGATGGCCCTCCTCGTAGGACATGACCCGGTGGTCGAAGACCTTGAGCGCGCCCATCTTCTCCAGGTGGGCGGCGCGCAGGGCCTCGATGTTCGAGACCGCGGTGACCGTCAGGCCGCGCTTGCGGAGCGCGCGCCAGAGATCGAGCACCGGGCGGTTCAGCGTGAAGATGTCGCAGAACGCCTTCTCGAACCAGGCCTTGGGCAGCGGCCGCTTACGGTCCAGGGCGCGGGAGACGCGCAGCCGGAACTCGTCGGCGTCGAACCGGCCGCGCATGAAGGCCCGGAAGGGCTTGCGCTGGTCCTTGCCGTCGCCGAAGATCGCGTTCTGGACCTCGCGCATGGTGCGGCCGGTCATGGTGCCGATGGCCGCGAGCGCCACGTCCTCGTCGTGCAGCGCCACCACGTTACCGATGTCTGAAAGGATCGTCGTGATTCTCCGGGCCATGGGGTGCCCTCCTTGCGTTCGTGAGACGATTACAGCATAACGTGAAAATTACGTCAACTTGGCCGATTTCCCGGCCCTTTTTTACTTAGTGTTGACTTTACACTATCTAAGATTTACCATGTGGATAACGGAGCGCCCGCTCCCCTAACCCATCCGTTTATGCCCGGATTCCTCGACGTCAACACGGTCTTCTTCACCGTCTGGAACTATCCGATGAGCTACCTGGAGTTCTTCGGCACGGTCGCGAACATCTGGTGCGTCTGGCTGACCGCCAAGAACAAGGTGGCGAGCTGGCCGGTCGGGCTGGTCGGCATCATCCTCTACTTCTTCCTGTTCCATCAGATCCGCCTCTACTCGGACATGTTCGAACAAGTGTACTTTTTCTTCATTTCCTTCTGGGGCTGGTGGCTCTGGACGCATCCGCGGCGGAAGGAGGAGAGCGACGGCCAGAACGGGCTTAAAGTCACGGCCGGTACCTGGCGCGGAAACGCGGCGGCTGCGGCCGTCACGCTGACCGGATCGCTCGCGCTCGGTGCGCTCATGAGCCGCATCCACCTGCTCCTGCCGCGGTTCTTCCCCGCGCCGGCAGACTATCCGTATTGGGATGCCTTCACGACCGTGATGAGCTTCACGGCGACCGCTCTCCTGGCGCGCCGCCGGATCGAGAACTGGCTCCTCTGGCTGACGGTGGACGCCATCGGCGTCTGGCTCTATTGGATTAAAGGCGTGAAATTCATTTCACTCGAATACCTGCTGTTCTTCGGCCTGGCCGCGAACGGCCTGCGCGAATGGCTCGGGATAATCAACGCTGACCGCAAAAAATATGGAGAAATTCGGCTTGGGACTGGTGGTGGGGAAATTCTCCCCGCCGCATCGCGGGCATAAGCACCTCATCGACACGGCGCTCGCCGCCTCGAAACGCGTCATCGTGCTGGTCACCGACACGCCCGGGCCGCATCTGCCTGTCGAGCTTCGGGCCCGCTGGGTCCGGGAAATCCATCCGGCGGCGGAAGTGCGCGTGATCGCGGATATCTGCAAGGATAACGATTCTAAAGCCTGGGGTGCCTACACCGTCGGCCTGCTGGGCCGCGCGCCGGACGCGGTCTTCAGTTCCGAAGCCTACGGCCCGCCCTATGCCGCAGCCATGGGCTGCACGCATGTCGCCGTCGACCCGCCACGGCATACCTTCCCCGTTTCCGGCACGCTTGTCCGGCAGGACCCGTTTGCCCAATGGAATTACCTCGAGCCCTGCGTGCGCGCGCACTTCGTGAAGCGCGTGGCGCTCATCGGCGCGGAGTCCTCCGGCACGACCACGCTCGCCCGGGCGCTCGCCGAGCGTTACCGCACGGTCTGGGCGCCGGAATATGGCCGCTTTTACGCCGACGGCAAGTACGCCTCCGGCCGGCCGGAATGGAGCAGCGACGAGTTCACGCATATCGCCGAGCAGCAGTTGCGGCTCATGGACAGCCTGGCCCGTGTGGCCAGCCGCGTGCTGTTCACCGATACCGACCCATTCGCCACGGCAATTTGGCACGAGCGCTATCTGGGGACTCCATCACCGACGGTCCAAGCGCTCGCCGCCGCGCACCGGCCGCATCTCTACTTGCTCACGGGCGACGAAATTCCGTTCGAGACCGATCCGCTGCGTGACGGCGAGCACTTGCGCCATTGGATGCATGGGCGTTTCGAGGAAGAGCTGCGGTCCGCCGGCGTACCCCATGCCGTCCTCCGCGGCCCGCACGAGAAGCGGATTGCCGAGGCGACCGCGCTGATTGACCGGCTTTTCAGCGAAAACCCGGCGGTCGCCAGACAGAAGGAAAAAATACTTAATTGATCGGCAGAACCGAAACGCCGCGGTCGACCGCGGCGTTTTGCGTTCTAGACTGATTCCGCATGGCAGCTGATCTTCAGCCTCTTACAATATCTCGATATAAGTCAGTCCGCGTTTCCGAAAACGATACAGCGCCGCAGGCCGATGCGCCGCGCCGGCGGTCGTCCGTCCGGTCTCCTCGATGAGACCCAGGGCGAGGATCTTTTTGCGGAAATTCCGTTTGTCCAATTCCTGCCCCAGGACGCGCTCGTAGGCGTCCTGCAGTTGGCCGAGAGTGAAGCTGGCCGGCAGGAGGTTGGCGATAATGTTCGTGTAACCGAGCTTGGCCCGCAGGCGGGCGAGCGCGGTCGCGGCCATATGCGCATGGTCGTAGGCGAGCGCCGGAAGTTTCGCCACCGGCCACCAGCGCACGTCCGCGTACTTATCCGTGGTGCGCAGATCCTCCGCCGCCCGCGGCAGAAGAGCCATATAGGCCACGCTCACCACGCGCCCCAGCGCGTCGCGCTCCGGCGCGTCGAAAGTCTGCAGCTGCTCCAAATAGATGCCGTCCAATCCGGTCTGGTCCTTCAGGATCCGCGCCGCGGCATCGGCCGCAGTTTCTGCGTCCCCGATGAGACCGCCGGGCATGGCCCATTGCGCTTCGTACGGCTTCTTCTTCATCTGAATGAGCAGGACGCAAAGCGCCCCGTCCTTGATGGCGAAGACGGCCACGTCCGCGGAAACCTTGATGTTCTGCTCCGAGGGATGATGCATGGTGTCAATATTACACAATCGGGATCAGACGTCCAGATGCGCGCGGACAAAAAACCGCCCCCCATAGAGGGACGGTCTAAAGCAATTCCGGATGCTCTGCGAAGAACGAGCGCAGGGCCTCGGGCCGCGGCCGGAGCGGCAGCGTCTTGGTGTTCCGGAGAACCGCTGATTTCGGCACCTGGGCGGCGCGCGGGAACGCGGCGGCCGACACCGGACGGCGCGGCGTTTTGATCCCCAGCAGGCCGAAGATCTCCTCGGCAAAGCCGTACCAGGTCACACCCGGACCGTCGTTCACCAGATGGTAGATGCCCGGTGCGCTCGCGGAATCCTCCGCCAGCGCGACCACGGCTTCCGCCAGATCGGCGGTGTAGGTCGGACAGCCGACCTCCTCGTCCACGATGGCGAGCTCCGGCTTCGTCTTGGCGAGCCGCAGCATCGTCGCGAGGAAGCTGGGCTTCGACGCGGGCGACTGTCCTGGCGGCCCGAAAAGCTTCGAAGTCCGGCAGATGAAGTACCGGCCGCCGACTCCGGCAATGGAGCGCTCACCCAGGTACTTGCTCTGCCCGTAGGCCGACAGCGGCTTCGGCTCGTCATTTTCCGCGTAGCCCGCGGCGGACGAACCGTCGAAGACGTAGTCCGTGGAAAAATGGACGAAGCCGGCGCCGATCTCCTTGGCCGCGAGGGCCATCGTGGTCGGCGCGTCCGCGTTCAGCCGGAAGGCGAAAGGGCGTTTGGCCGGGTCCTCCGCCCCGTCCACGTCGTTCCAGGCCGAGGCGTTCACGATCAGCTGCGGCGCTTCCGCGAGCAGGCGGTTCGTGAGCGCCGCGGCATCGGTGACGTCGAGATCAGCGCGGTCAAGCGCAATGACCTCGTGTCGCCGCTCCCGCAGCACGCGCGTCAGTTCCTGCCCGAGGTTGCCCAGCGAGCCGAGCACGATGACTTTCATGGCGCCTCCGGCGGCATTGCGGCCGCATAGACGAACGGCGACTCGAACTCGTCGAGACCGGGGAAGGCCGCATCGCGGGCGATGACGATCGGGTTCGACGGCAGCCAGGCCTCCACGGCGTACGGCCAGACGATATCCAGCTGCGGACAGTCGTACTTCAGGCCGCCTTCAGCCGCCTTGCTGTAGCCGTTCCGGCCGCAGAGGTAGAGCAGGTCGCAGTCCGTGATGGCGTAGAAGCCGTGCGCGAACCCGCTCGGGACGTAGAGCATGCGACGGTTCTGCGCCGAGAGCTCGACCCCATACCACTGGCCGTAGGTCGGCGAGCCGCGGCGGATGTCCACGGCGACGTCGAACAGGCGGCCGGCGACGCAGCGCACGAGCTTGGTCTGGTCCGCCGGCGGAGCCTGAAAATGCAGCCCCCGCAGGACGCCCTGCTTGGAGTGGCTGTGGTTGATCTGCACGATGCCGGGCTCGATGCCCAGCGCCGCGAACTTGGCGGCGTTGTGGGCCTCCATGAACCAGCCGCGCTCGTCTTCGAACACGGTCGGCTCCACGATCTTGAGGCCGGAGAGCGGCGTTTCCGTGACGTTCATAGGTTCTCCGAGTGAAATGGACCAGGTCTGAACCTAGCAACAAAAACGGCCTTAGTCAATGAAGGCCCGAAAAGGCAAGACAACGGCCGAAAATGAAAAAAGGGGCCGAAGCCCCTTAAAAGTCAGAATCGATAGATCTCGCCGTACTTGCGCTCGAGGTAGTCGAGCAGAGCGGCTGGATCCTGAAACCCATCGCCCACGGCTTGGCGCATCATCTCCTCCACGCCATACCGGCTGCCGTGCCGATGGATCTTGTCGTGGAGCCAGCGCCGCAGCCCGGCGAAGTCGCCGCGGCGGACGAGACCGTCCAGGTCCGGCAGATCGCGGCGCGCGGCCTCGAACAGCTGGGCCGAGTAGATGTTGCCGAGCGCGTAGGTCGGGAAGTAGCCGAAGAGGCCAGACGACCAGTGCACGTCCTGCAGCACGCCATCCGCGTCGGACGGCACGGCGACGCCGAGATACTCGTTCATCTTGGCGTTCCAGACCTCGGGCAGGTCCGCGACCGCGAGCCGTCCTTCGATGAGGTCGCGCTCGATCTCGAAGCGCAGGCAGATGTGGAGGTTGTAGGTCACCTCGTCGGCCTCCGTCCTGATGAGCGACGGCGTCACGCGGTTGAACGAGCGGTAGAACTCCGCCGCGTCCAGGCCGGACAGGTGGCCGTCACCCTGCAGGCGCTCGAGCAGCGCGTCGCAGAAAGGCCGGCTGCGCGCCACGAGGTTCTCCCAGAGCCGCGACTGCGACTCATGCAGGCCGAGCGAGGCCGCCTCGCCGACCGGCGTGCCGTAGCTCGCGGCCGGCAGTCCCTGCTCGTAGAGGGCGTGACCGGTCTCGTGCGCCGTGCTCATGAGCGAGTAGAGCAGGTCGGCGGAATCGTAGCGCGTGGTGATGCGCACGTCGCCGACATGCAGCCTCATGGTGAACGGATGGGCGCTGACATCGAGACGGCCAGCCTGGAAGTCGAAGCCCAGCAGGGCGGCAAAAT
Source organism: bacterium (assembly GCA_021824285.1). Lineage (GTDB taxonomy): Bacteria > Patescibacteriota > Patescibacteriia > SG8-24 > SG8-24 > JAKAKZ01. The sequence goes on along the minus strand of JAKAKZ010000003.1, from coordinate 60,886 downwards.
CGCGGTTCCACTGGACCTGACGGTCGAGCGGCAGCGAAATCCCCGGAAGGACCGGTGGCTGGTCTCCCGTCTGGATCTTCCGGACTAGGGCCGACAGGTCGCGGCGCAGCCGGCCGAAGACCTCCGAGAGCGCATCCGTGCGGGCTCCGGGCTCGAACTCGTCGAGCAGAGCGTCATACGGAGCCGAACCGCCGCCGAGCGCCTGCGCCTGTTCGCGCTTCAGCGCCACGATGCGCTCGAGGTTCGGACGGAACAGCCCGAAAGCGGACTGCCGCCGCGCCTCGGCCCACACGTGGTGCGAAGCGGCAGTGAGGTTCGACAGCTCGCGGACGAATTCGCCGGAAAGGCGCCGTTCGCGGTCGTACTGCCGCCAGGCCAGCGCCACCAGGGCCGAATCGTCGGCCGACAGCTTGCCGGCCTCGGCCTGTTCCCGCAGGAACGTGAGGGCCTCGCCGTAATCCGGCGCCACGGACTTCTCGTGGGCCAACCCGGCCAGGAACGCGACCGTCTCGGCTCGTGCCTCTGAACCGGCGACCGGCATGCCGGTCTCCATGTCCCACTCGAGCGCCGCCTTGGCGGCATTGCAGTAGGCGATCTCCTTGAGAGCCGTACGAAGGGCATCCAGGGCCTTATCGGTTTGCATCTGCATCTCCTTGTCTTACGGAACAGGAAAAGAACCGCTGCTTTTATAGCATATTTTAAGGAATTTTTCAAGCCCCGACGGCCGCGACCGATGCCGCGGCGCGATGCGAAAAAACCGCGCGTCTGGCGCGGTTTTCAAGCGGATTCTTCAGGCCCGAACGCGGGCCTTCTCCGTCCGGCCCTCGCGGTAGGCGCCGCTCTGCACCCGCTTCCACCAAGTCGGATTGTCGCGGTACCAGAGGATGGTTTCCCTCATCCCCTGCTCGAAATTGACCTTGGGGGCCCAGCCGAGCTCGGTGCGGATCTTCGTGCTGTCGATGAGGTAACGGCGGTCGAGGCCGGGGCGGTCCGGCACGTAGGTCTTGAGCGTCTCCGGCTTGCCGAGCGCCGTCAGGATGGCGTCTGTGATTTCCTCCACGGATTTCTCCGTGCCCGTGCCGATATTATAGGCCTCGCCGATGCGACCGCGCCGCAGGATGGCATCCACGGCCGCGCTGTGATCGTCCGCGTGGATGAACTCGCGCGTGTTACGGCTGCTCTTGAAGAGCGGCAGCGGCTTGTCCTGCAGGGCGTTCACCGCAAAAAGCGGCACGAGCTTCTCCGGAAACTGGTGCGGCCCGTAGTTGTTGCAGCAGTGGCTCAAAGTCACAGGCAAGCCGAAAGTGTGGTGGTATGCGCGAACGAGGTGGTCGGACGCGGCCTTCGAAGCGCTGTAGGGCGAACGCGGCCGGTAGACGTCCTCCTCCTTGAAGGCGCGCTGTTCGTCGAGCGCCAGGTCACCATAAACCTCGTCCGTGGAGATGTGATGGAACCGGCTAACGCCCGCGTGCCGCGCGGCCTCAAGCAGGACATGCGTTCCGAGGACGTTGGTGCGCACAAAAACGCCGGGATCGGACACGCTCCGGTCGTTATGCGTCTCCGCCGCGAAGTTCACGACCGTGTCCACGCCGGCGAGCGCGGCCGAAACCGCCTCCGCATCGCCAATGTCCCCTTTCACGAAGGAGTAGCGCGGATCGTTTTCCACCGCAGCCAGGTTATCGAGGTTCCCGGCATAGGTCAGGCAGTCGTAATTGACGACCTCGAGCTCCGGGTAGGTGTTGAGCATGTACCGGACGAAGGCTGAACCGATGAATCCGGCGCCGCCCGTAACGAGAATCCTTTTCATATGAGGTAAATCTATCTTCTGGCTGGGCTTGAGGCAAGATGCCGGAAAAAGCCCCGACGAAAAACGTACCGCTTGAGCGCGGCCCGGCATCCGCCATGACGACCGACTTGCCGTTCTTGGCGCGCTACCCCAGATGCTTCTTCATTTCCGCGGCGATGCGGGCGATCTCCTCCTTCGGGATGTCCTTCTTGGTCCACGGCTTCAGCCCGTCCTCGGGAAAGCGCGGGATGACGTGCACATGCGTATGCATGACGATCTGGTTGGCGTCCTTGCCGGTATTGATGATGGTATTGAAGCCGCCGGCGCCGGTCGCCTTGAGCGCGGCCAGCGCCACGCGGCGCGTCGCGGAGAAGAGCCGCTCCATGGACTGGCCGTCGGGCATCACGGAAAAGTCGTCGGAATGCTCGCGCGGCACGATGAGCGTGTGGCCGGGATTGGCCGGCGCGATATCCATGAAGGCTACGGCGAAATCGTCCTCATAGACCTTGTCCGATGGTATTTCTCCGGCGATGATCTTGCAGAAGACGCAGTCAGTCATATGGATCCGTCCTTAAAGTTTCACAGTAATATCCAGCAGGGTACGCCGGCGGCAAGCGCGGCCGCGAAAGCGAGCCATGGCGCGGCCGGCATCGGTGAAAAATAATACCATGCCGCGGCACCGGCGGCCACCGCGAGCGGGATCCCGTAGGCGAACGGCAGCAGCCGTACGAGTCGTCCCCGCTCTTCGCGTGCCGGTCCGACGAGCGCCGCCAAGCCTCCCAGAACCAGTACCGAGACGATGACCTGCGGCGCGATGTAGGGCGCGACCAGACCAGGAAAATCGAATTCCAGCAGCGCCAAGACCGCAATCAGGAACGCCGCGGCCCCGAAAACGGCCAGGCCGGTCTCCGCCACATAGGGGGCGGCCAGCCGCGCTCTCTCGGCAAGACGCGGCGCCGCGGCCGCGGCCCGCCGTCGGAATTCGGTCGCCCGGCGCTGCGATGCGCGGACAGCGCGCCTGAACAGTTCAAAATATTCCTGGTCGGACATCATATCATCTGGGGTTCTCGCCGAAAGAAACCGCGCCCGGCGCCCTTGTGCCGGCCGCCGGTCCGACGTTGCCGCCGGAAAGAAGGCGACTCCAGGCCTTGCTCCAGGAGACGGGACGCCGGCGCAGGGTGAAGCTCACGGAGGTTACGGGAAGACTGCGGCCAGACAGGTCGATACCGGGGGCGGACAGGACAAAACGATAGGCGCCGTCCTCGGTCCGCGCCAACGAATGCAGGTCGAAAGAAGTCCGAGCGATACGGTCGTCGCCTGCAGTCTCCGGCGCCTCGTAGTCCGCGACCGCGGCGACGATGCCGCGCCGCTCCAAATCGTCCGCGGTGGTGGTCCAATCCGGCACGAAGGGCAGCGGGTCGAAATAATCGTCCTTGGTCAGGGCGATGACGCCGTCGGTCTCCAGCAGGACATCGCCGGCCGGCGTCCGGACCGCGGCGGGAGCGGCACTCGGCAGGGAAACCGCTGCCTTGAGATGAAGTTCCGTAATGACAAGCGGCGCACCGGCGACAGTCAGGTTCTGCAGCCCTTCCGGATGGTCAGTGCGGACCGTGATCCGCCGGCCGCCGACCCAAACGGTCGTCCCGGCCGACTGGTCGCTGTAGCCGACATGGTCGCCCAAATAGGCCCGCCCTTCCAGTACCGCCTTGCGCTGGGTCGTAGTGAATGATCGGATGAAAATATCCTGGTCCGCTCCGAACTCTACGGCGTAGACGCCTTCCGCCAAGCCCGACGCGCTGACTGTCACGGTCCGCAGTCCGGACTGCTTTTGGTCGTCGGCGACGTCGCCATCGTCCGGCAAGACGGCGCTCGCCAGCGGCGGCACCGGTCCCGATACCGCGGCAGCATCCGCCGGATACACCGCCACGACGACCGGATCGGCGCCGCTCTCGCGGTTCATATCCTGGATACTGAATGAAAAATTCAACTTCTCGCCCTTGATATAGGCCAAGAACCGCTGCGGCCCGCGCAGCGATCGGGTGACGGTCCGGGCGACGGCGGAGGGCGCGTAGCCGGGGAGCCGGAAGGGCGGCAGCGGCACGCGACCGACCGCCGCAGTCTGGGAGCGGGGCGGCGGGTCATTCAGGTAAGCATCGAACGACGCGTATTTCCGATTCTTGGACCAGAGCGAGTAACGGCCGCTCGCGATCCGGCTCCAAGGCAGGCCGTCCAGAAGAGCATTGCCGGCCGGCCGCACGTCGAAGGACTGGTCGAGACCGGAAACGAGCGCACCGATACGGATGTCAGGCTGAATGCCGTCACGATAGCGGAAGGCCACGTCCACGGAATCGAACCCGGGGGGCGGAGTGAAGTCTACGTAGACCGGCTCGCCGATGATCTCCGCGCGGTTGCCGGCCGCGCCATTGCCCGGAAAGAGAAGACGGGCGGAAGGCATCGGTTCGCTGACAAACGGCGTCGGTTGAATGAAGTCGGCGGTCACCGACAGGACGCCGCCTGGCGCAAGCGCCTTGACGGCCAGCCAGATGAGCACCACGGCGGCAGAGAGCGCGGCGAGCGAACGGACGACAAGGCGAAAAAGGCGCAGATCGGCGTTCATAGAGCGTCAGGCCGGCCTACGACCGGCAGGCGATAAAGCGTCTCCAACCGGAATGGCCGCACCGTCTCAACTCCAAGGCCGAACGGTTCCAGGCGGACATCACGCAGAAAACTGATGTCCTGGGGCGGAAGGCTGATGCCGTAGTAATAGAGCGGCACGCGACCGGCCAGACGGCCAAGCGCTTCGTAGGTCGCTTCGCTGCGCAGCGGCGTGATGACGCGACGTTCCGGGAAGAGCAGCTTGTCGGCCTGATCGCAGACGATGACCGCATCCGGTTCCGTAGCGGCCAGCACGGCCTGCACTTCGCCGTCCTGGCGCGAAAGCGTCGCGCGCAGGGCCAAGAGCCCGCTCCCCGGCTGATGGAACACCTGCCAGAACGAAGCGAAGGCCAGCAGACCGTAACAGACGGACATGACCGCCGGACGCCAACGGCCCAGCCGTTCGCCCAGCACGGTCGCGGCCCAAGCCGCCGGAACGGTGCCGACGACGAAAATCGGCAACCAGTACCGATAATACGAAACCCCCAACGTCACGCTGCCGTCCGCCGGCAAATCCTGGACCGCATAGCTGCCATAATATAGGACCAGCCAGAACGAAACGGCGGCGAGGATGGCGGCTACCCGATAGGGCTCTGCGCCCAACGCATTTCTCCTATCAGGCGACGACCGGCGGTCCGCATTAAGCAGGCGCCAAAATGCTAATAAGAAGGCGGCAAACACCAACCCGGCCCAGAGCGGCTGGCCGGCAACGGCATATTCCCAAAAACGCTGCAACGCCGTACGCGGCGCGAAGCCAAGCGGAAAAAGATAAGGCCGCAGGGCGCCGAGCAGACGCGCTCCCCCGCCTTGCGGAGCCTCATCCACCGGAATCCCGAGCGCGTCTTGGCCGTAGCCCGTGGCGAGAAGACTGCCGTAAAGATGGAAATTTTCCGCCAGCCACGGCAAGGCGCCAAGAGCCGCCGCCGCGAGGAAAGCCGCAAGGCGCCGCCAATCCAAGGCGCGCCGGAACAGGACGACTGTCAGCAATCCGCCGAGGGCCAGCCAATGCGCCTCCGCCGGCCGGACCGCGAACGTGACGGCAAAAAGCAGTCCGCCGACGGCGGCTTCCGCCCAGAAAGGCACGCGCGCCCACCGTCCCGGACGCGGGAAGGCCGCGGCGACGGCAAACCAGAGACTGCCGATCAGCAATACGAGAAAGCCGGCATTCGGCATGTAAGGACGGGAGGCCCAATACCACCAGACCGGCTGGATCGCCAGGAGCGCGGCCGCGGCAAAACCCACGGCACGGCCGAAAAACCGGCTCACGAGCGCCCCCCAAGCCAAGACCGCGAGCGCCGCCAGGAGAGCTGCGGCATACGGCACGGCGTCCAGGCCGATGGCCTTGCCCAGCGCTCCCAGAGCCACGGGCCAGCCGATGAAACCGCCGGGCAGCAGCCGGTCGCCGACGGCACGGACGCTCCGCGGATGGATGATGCCGCCGACCAGCGCGTTCAGCGGTTCCGGTACCGCCAGACGCGAACGCTCCGCGACCTCACGCGCGAAAAACATGTTCGCCGACTCGTCAGGCGAAATGGGCCGCGCCGGCGCGGCCCAGGCCAAAAAAGAATAACCGGCGGCCAGTACCACGACCGCCGCCGCGCCCAACCATATTTTGCGGACACCGGAGGTCATTTGATTCGCGTAAGGACGCTGACGATCGCGAACACCACGGCCAAGGCCAACGTGCCGGCCGAAACGCGCACCAGCATATCCACGCCTAACCAGAGGGCGAGGAGCAGCACGGTGATGCCGACGACTTCGCTCACCATCTTGAATTTGCCCCAGAGATTTGCCGGCTCCACCTTACCGCGGCGCACGCGCCACCAACCGACCGCGATAATCACTGCTTCCACCGCCAAAAGCAGCAGGCCAAGCGCGTAGTTCATGTGCTGCAGCACGATTACGAAAAGAGTCGCGCCGATGAGCAGCTTATCGGCGACCGGATCATAGACGATGCCCCATTCGGTCACGGAGCGGCGCGTCCTGGCCAGAGCGCCGTCGAACCAATCCGTCAGCGCCGCGAAGAAGAACAGGGGCACGGCCCAACGGTAGGACTCGAGAGCCAGGGCCAGAATCACGAACGGTACGAGGAAAATGCGGAGGACCGTCAGGTGATTAGGCTTGACGGAAGCCGGAATCAGGCGCCCGAAAGTGGCCGCAAAAAACCGGTCCACGCGAGTCACGCGGATGTGATCATTCCAGATCGGCTCCGGAATGGCCGAAAGGGCGCGTTTTTGTGCTACAATTTGGCCCATGGGAAGCATCAGATTACTCCGAAATTATAGCCGTTTTGGGCTTATTTTAACAATCCTCGGTCCGCTGACCGTACTTTTGCCGTTACCGCTTCCGGTCCGCGCGCTTCTTGCCCTGGCTTATCTTTTCGGTCTGGGTGCCATCTTGGGCCGCCGCCTCTTCCCCGACCTTTCCGTGGCTTGGCAGACCTACTTCGGCACCTGGATGGCTTTTGCCGGCGTCGCGGTGCTTGGCGCTCTCATCTATTGGGCGGACCGGCTGGATACGGCCCGCGTCGCCATCCTGCTGGCTCTGCTGCCGTTCGCGGAATTGCTGCCGCCACCGCCGCGCCCGGTCGGGCTCTTCCGCGACAATCAGACCAAGCCATCGCGGCTCGGGCGGCGGCATTTCCTCACCGGACTGGCGCTCGCGGCCGTCGCCGTCGCGCTCTGCGTCTACGCGGCCGCCCTGCTTTCCGGCGCCGCGACCGCGGACACCATCCGCACGCCATGGGATGCCGTGCCGGGCGCCTTCTTCGCCGTGGTCTTCATGGCTGCGGCGCTCGCCGTCGGGCTGGCGGTATCCGGCTACGCGGGCGAATTCGCCATCGTGCCGCTTGTCGCCGTCGGTTCGGTCATCACCTTGGCTGCCGCAGCCGTCTACGCGGTCGGCTTCGGGTTCGACCAGTTCATCCACCAATCCGCCGAGCGCGCGATTTTCGCCGTTGGCGTCATGACGCCGAAAACCGTCTATTATATCGGCCAATATGCCGTGGTCACGGCGATTGCCAAACTCTTGGGCGGGCATGTCCTGGAAATCGACCGCTATCTCGTGCCCGTAGCCTTCGGCGCGGTCTTGCCGCTCGCTTTCCGTTCCCTGCGCCAGAGCTTCCGCTGGCCGCCGCGTCGCGCCGCCTTCGCCGTTTCGACGCTGCTGGTTTTTCCCCTGGCCCCGTTCATCGTGACGACGCCGCAGGGGCTGGCCGACGTCTTCGCGCTGGCCGGTTTTTTCCTGGCCCTGCCGGTTGCCGTCGGCCAAGACGGCGCTTCCCCGTTGCCGGCCCTCCTCCTGACCGCGGCCGCGGCCGCCGTTCATCCGCTGGCCGGCGTGCCCCTGGCCTTCTTCGCCGCCGCCCTCCTGCTCTCGCGGACCGTACGCGATTGGAGCCCGACACCGCGCCGTCTGGCCATGTTCCTGCTGGCGCTTTCCGGCGCCCTGGCCGTGCCGGCGCTCTTCATCATTAATTCGCGGCTCTCGGCCGATGCCGCGGTCACGCTCGACCGCAACGCGCTCAGCGATGCCGGAACGCTGTTTGACGCGCTCCGCAGCCAAGCCGTCATCACGCGCCGATTCCTGCCGCTCCTGGATTTCACCTACGCCTGGCAGGCGGTGCGCGGCACCGCCCTTACCGCTGTCGGTCTGCTCGGCATCTTCCTCCTGCGCCGCCGCTCGCGGGATGCGGTCGCCTATGCCGTCGCCCTATTCGTCTTCGCGCTTGATTTCGTCCTGCTGCGGACCGTGGTCCGGTTCGACTTCCTGGTCGACAACGAACGCGCTTTCTACGCGGACCGCATGCGCGATCTCGCTCTCCTGTCCGTGGCGCCGACCGTGGCCTATGTCGCCGGTCTGCTTGCGGAACGCCTTGAACGGCGGGCGGCCATCCTCCGGACCGGTCTGGTTTTCCTCTGCGCCGCCGTCATCACCGCTTCCTGCTATCTCGCCTATCCGCGCCGCGACAAGTACGAAAGCAGCCGCGGCTGGTCCACGAGCGCCGCAGACGTCGAGGCAGTCCAGAGCATCACCGCAGATGCCGGCGGACGGACTTATGCCGTACTGGCCGACCAGGCCGTGTCCGCCGCCGCCATCCGCGAATTCGGTTTCCGGCATTACTTCATGTCGCGCGATCCCGAACGTCCGGGAGCGGTCTTCTATTATCCGGTTCCGACCGGCGGTCCGCTCTATGCTGCCTTCGAAAAAATGAACGCCTCTTACGGTTCCCGCGCCAGCGCGCTCGCGGCCATGGATTTCCTCGGCACGGACGTGGTCTATTTCGTCGTGAACCACTACTGGTCCCAGGCCCAGAAAATCATCATCGGCGCCGGCCGGGAAGCAGACGCCAAATGGGTCACCTCCGATGGCCGCGACTACGTGTTCAAATATCTGCGAAAATGAACGGCGGCGGAATAATCCATAAAACGGCGCGTCATCCGGACGCGCCTTTCGTTTTGCCCATCATCACCCATCCCTTGACTGATACGTCAAAAACTGCCAGGCTTAGCCAAATTAGACCTTTTCCTGGAGAAAACGGATGACGAGATCTGGGTATGAGCTCGCGGAAACGCTCCGCCGCCACGATGTGCCTGGTGATCTGATCGAGCGCCTCCTGCGCCTGGTCGAGCCCGTCCTGCAGCGGGCCGCGACGGGATCGCTCAACGCGGCGGACGCCACGCCGCCGCCCGACACGCAGGCCATCGCCGCCGCCATCGCCGCGGCGACCGGCTGCACGGTCAAGGCAGTGCGGCTCCAGCTGGCACCTAAGCCCTTTGCGGATTTCACCGAGCCGGATGCTCCGTTCGTCTACGGTCCAGAGTTGAATTTTAATGACAGTCTGGCCGTCAGGCTCTGGCTGGCGCATCGGCAACGGCTGGGCCGCCAGACCGAAGAACGGTACGGCTGGTTCGGCCGCGGTCCGTACGCGGACTCGATCGGCCTGTTCCTGCGTCGCGCCATCGGCGAACCCTGCGGTTTCAGGTTCCATGACGGCTTCAGCTGCATTCCGACGAACCCGGCCGGCGAATCGGTGTGCAGCGCGCTCTACTGGTGCATCGCTTACGCCGGCATCGGGGATCTGGCCGCTGTGGCCGAACTGGAACCGCTGGTCGGACTGCTGACGAGCGCCGTGCCCATCGCCCGTCTGACCGCTGACCGCGGCACCTGGATCGTCGCCCAACTGGGCGAAGCGCCAACAGAAATACAGAAGACCGCCTCCTGAAGGCGGTCTTTTCCCTTTACTTCAGGCGCTGCGGTAGGCCTCCTCCAAAACCTCGATGTGGCGAGCAGGGTCATGGAGCCGCGACGACTCCCGGGCAGCCGCAGACATCCCTTCCCAGGCGCTGGCCGGCAAGTCCGTCAGTTCTCTTATTTTCATGGCCAAAACGACGGCATCTCCTGGCGGGAACAATAACCCGTTCCGTCCGTCCCGCACCAATTCTGGCACGCCGCCGACGGCCGTGGCGATGGTCGGCAATCCGGAACTGAAGGCCTCCAGGATCACGGTCGGGGAATTTTCCACGATTTCGGACGCGAACAGCAGGCCATAGGCATCGGCCATTTCCCGTGCTACTTCAGCCGACGACAATCGTCCGAGGAACCGGACGGCCGGCAGATCGGCGGCCGCGGCCCGCAGCGTCGCAGCAAGCGAACCGTTTCCAATGACCGACAAAAAGGCATCCGGCGGTGCGGCTTGACGCCAGGCCGCAAGGACCGTTCCAATCCCCTTGTGCGGCTCCAACTGGCCGACAAAAAGCAATTTCCGGGCCGCAGGGACCGGTCGCGAAATATCGCTGGCCGGGGCAGCCGGATTGCGCAAGACCGTTTTCCGCGAATCCGGAAAAAAACACGCCGTCTGATGCAGAGAACAAAGGAAGTCGGAGGGATAGAACACGACCGCCGGCGAACCCATGAGCGCGGCCATGAGCCGCTCATAGATGCGGGCTGCCGGCGAAGGATGCGCGGCCGCCGCCGGACTCATGAGGCCCGATGGGTGCAGCAGCTGCACGTCATGGACCGTATGCACATGCCGGATCTTGCGGCGTCGCAGCAGCGCCGGCGTCAGGAAACCGACGCCCATCAGGTTATGGGTGTGCACGACGTCCGGCCGCAGCTCGTCGAGCAGGCGGCCGAGCCGTCGGGCTGCGGCAAAATTGAACATGTCCCGCAGATGCCAGATAAAACGCGCCATCAGACCGTGCCGCCCGAGCTCCGAGTACGGGAAGAGGTTGGGCGCCACGAAAGGCCGGTGCGTCACGCGTCCGGCCCGCGGGTCGGTCGCCGCCGGGCCGCAGCCGTCCGGCGAGCAGACTGCCCCCGGCAGGTCGACCGGACGCACGGCGCTCACGACCGAAACGGCGTGACCGCGGGCAGCCAGTGCCTCGGCTTCCAGCTCGACGATCCTTTCGGCTCCGCCGCGCGCAGCCGCGCCGTACAGGTTGTTGATCAGGCAGATTCTCATGTGCCGATGGTTTCCCCCATGATGGCGCGCCAGCGTTCGCGGCGCGCCTCGTCGGAATAGCCTTTCGTCGCCAGCTCGCGGCCGGCCTGTCCCATGCGCCGCCGTATCGCCTCATCGCCGAGCAGGGCGGCCAATCTCATGGACACGGAGGCGGCGCTGCCGGGCACGGACAGGTAGCCGGTCACCTCGTCGCGCACGATGGTGCGCACGCCTGGCAGGTCAGACGCCACGACTGGTATGCCGCTCGCGAGCGCCTCCAGAGCCGCGATGCCGAAAGCTTCGGACCGGTCAATCGACGGGAAGGCGAAGACATCACCCAAGCGCAGGTAGGCTGGCAGCTCCTCGTCGCCCACGCCGCCAGCAAAGATGACCCGGCTGCCGAGACCCAGCCGGTCGGCGTAAGCGCGGAACTCGCGGCGCTCCGAACCTTCGCCGACGATGACCAGGCAGGCATCGCTCAAAGCGCGCGAGGTCATGGCGAGGATCAGCCGGCTCACGCCTTTGAAGTAGTGGGCCTTATCGAGGCCACCTAAGAACACAATCACGCGCCGGCCGTTGGCGATACCGTGATGCGTCAGCAGGCCAGCCGACTTTGGTCCGGGACGGAACCGCCGAATATCCACGGACGGCGGCAATTCCGTGAATTTTTCCGGCACCTTGTCGATGAACGGCTTGAGGTAACCGGTGCGCGCATAGTCCGTGGAGGTGACGATGACCTTATCGGCCGCCGCGATGAGCCGCGGCAGCACCAGGGCGCGATGGAAACGGAAGAAGGCGCTCTTGAGCCCCCGTCCGACCGTGTCCATGTGATATGTGACAAGCAGCTTCCCCTGTCCCGCGCCGCGGCGCAGGCAGAACTCGGCGCCGCCGTAGAAAGGGTAATGCAGGATGACCGCGTCATTCTCGTGGAGCAGCCGACCGACCGCCGGCGTGAAGGCGGCATTGCCGATGCGGAACCAGGCCGGCAGGCGGCGCAGCACGAAGGGTGCGCCAGGAGCCGCGACAGCGGAGCGGTTCGGCGCGTAGACGTTAACAACATAGCCGAGCTCCGCGAGCTGGACCGCGTCCATTTCCGCAACCCGACCGATACCGCCGCGATAGGGCGGGAAAGTCGGTGTGACGATGGCGATTCTTTTGTTCATGCTGAAAATCTGAACTGTGCGCTTAGCCGCATGCCGCCATTAGAACTCCCATGTCCGTCCCTCGTTCTTCTCCATCTTCCGCCTGATCGCGGACTCCAGGTCGACCTCAAAGTGGTTGGCCAGATCGGCCAGGTACATGAAGACGTCGGCAAGCTCGCCGGCCGCCGACTCCTGCGTTCCGGCCGTGCCGAACTTCCATTTTTTGCGCAGCTCCTTGGCCAGCTCCCCCACCTCCTCGGCGAACAGCACGAACACCTCGTTCGGATCGACCGCCCAATGCTTTTCCGCGACCGTCTCCTTGATCACACGCTGCCAATCGGCCAGCGTGGGCTTTTCCGGAATGGCGGACATATCAGCGGTGGTCCTCCTTTTCCGGCAGGTCGCTGAGGGCGCGGTCGCGTACCAGACGCGTGATGTCGTGCTCGATCTTCTCCAACCGCACGAAGATGCGGAACACCACATAGTATAGGACGACAAGCGCCAGGTACATGACCGCGTCCGCGCCGCGGCCGACGCCCAGAAGCGCGGCGAAGGCCGAAGCCGTCTGCGGCAGGACCGTCACCACCGTGACCGCCCCCCAAAATACCAGCCAAAAGACTCCCCAGCCCAGGGCCACGGAACCGTCGCGCAGCCGCAAGACGGTCCGTGAGATCGCGAACAGGGCGAAGGCGATGATTAGGAGTTGGATAACCGTCATATCTATCCGATGGTTGAAAGTTGAAAGTTTCCCCGCCACTCATTTTTAGTCAAAGGGGGCGGGGTCCCGCCAACGGCGGGAAAAGTTGAAAGTTTTGGACAATAACTTTTAACTCTCAACTCGGTCCGCTAGCCCATGAGCCGCCGCAGGACCAGCCTGCCGGCGGTCTTCAGGCCGACGAGAAAACCCTGGCCCTTGGACAGCGAATACTCGGTGTAGACCGGCTCGATGGGCGTTTCCGCCAGCCGCCAGCCGTGCCGCCGCACTTCCTTGACGATCTCTGACGAGACCTCCATGCGGTCAGTGCGGATCTCCAGCTCCGTCGCGGCTTGGCGGGAGAAGGCGCGCAGTCCGGACTGACTGTCCGAGACCCACAGGCCGAACAGCGACCAAGTCAGGGCGTTGCCGATCCAGTTGGCGAGCCGCCGCGTCAGCGGCATCTTGCGCCGGTCGAGCAGGCGGCTGCCGATCACCGCGTCGGCGCGTCCGGCGGCAATGGGCTCCACCATGCGGGACACGTCTTCCGGCTTATGCTGGCCGTCGGCGTCGAAGGTCACCACGATATCGGCACCGCTCCGGACCGCGGCCGTAATGCCAGTGCCGAGCGCCGCGCCCAGGCCGCGATTCAGCCCGTGGCGCAGGACCGTCGCGCCCGCCGCAGCGGCCGCGGCAGCCGTCCCGTCTGAAGACCCGTCATCCACGACGATGACCTGACCGCAGACCGGCCGCAGCCCGCGGACCACGCCGCCGACTGTCCGGGCCTCGTTGAACGCCGGTACGACGACCGTCGTCTTCATATCAGACATCGTTGAGCGGCCGCACCTCCCCGCGCGCGCTCAATGAGTATTCGATGGTCTTCTTGAGCCCCTGCAAAAACGGCACGATCGGAAACCAGCCCAGGGCCTCTTTCGCCCTGGTCAGGTCCGGAATGCCCAGCTCGCTCAGGAAGACGAGCGGCGGACCGCTGACGATCTTCGATTCCGAGCCCAGCAGGCGGACGATGTGCTTGGCCACGTCGCTGACCGTGAAATCCTCGTCGCTGCCGAGGTTGACCGGCCCGGGGTCCGCGTTCAGGCCCATCAGCCGGACGAGCCCGTCCACCACGTCGGTGACGTAACAGAAGGAGGAACGGAATTTTGCGTCCCCATGCACCACCACGTCGCGGCCGTCGAGCGCGGCTCTGACGAAATCCGGAATCATGTGCCCGTCATCGAGCGGCATGCGCGGCCCGAAGGTGCGGAAGACGCGGGCGATGCGGATGTCGAGGCCGTGCAGTTCCTTATAGGTGAAGGCCATGGTCTCGGACCAGCGCCGGCCCTCGTCATAGCAGGCGCGCGAAGTCAGATGGCTGACCGCGTGCGCGTCCTCTTCCCGGCACTGGTGGCGGTCGGAAGGGCGCGCGCCATAGACCACGGACGAGGAGGACAGCAGGAATTTGGCGCGGTACTTGGCGGCCAGCTTGAGCACGTTGCGCATCACCACCGAATTGGCGTCGAGGATGCGCTCGCGCTCTTCCATGAAGCTTTTCACCACCATCGGGCAGGCCAGATGGTAGATTTCCTGGACGCCCAAGGCGGCGATCTTGAACCGCTCCAGCTCGGGCTGGGCCAGCAGGTCCAGCGGTTCGGCGAGATCGTGCCGCAGCAGCTCGAAATCAGGGTTCTTGAGCAGATGCTCGATATTGGCCACGGACGAGGTGCTGAAGTCGTCGATGCAGATGACGCGCGCCTCCTTGAGCAGCTTCTCACAGAGGAAGGAGCCGATGAATCCGGCCCCGCCGGTGACGATGATGTTTTTCTTGCCGATTTGCGGCCGGTCAGCCATAAGACATGCGGAAAATACGCGTTGATTCGCGTCGGTAAACCTTCGCTTATTATAGGCTGGACAGCGCTTAACTTCAAGCTTAAGCGAAGAACGCGCTCGCGGACCGGACTGCGGACGCTAAAACCGCGCCTGACGGCGCGGTTTTCTCCTTAACGTCAGTATAAAATGAACTGGCCAATGGCCGTCAGGACCCGTTCGGCCGAAAGCTCGGCTGCAGCAGACCGCGATGCGCCACCGTGTACTCGATTGACTTCTTGAGTCCCTGCTCCAGCGAGACCAGCGGGAACCAGCCCAGCTCATCCTTGGCCTTGGTCAGGTCCGGCAACCCGAGCTGACTCATGAACAGGAGGGGCTGCTCGTACTTGATCTGCGATTTCGATCCCGTCAGTTCAATGATGCGTTTGGCCACGTCGGAAAGTCGGACATCATAGTCGCTGCCGATATTCACCGGTCCGGGATCACGGCCGAGCGCCATGAGCCGCAGGATGCCGTCCACCACGTCCGTGACATAGACCAGCGAGGTGCGGAATTCCTGACCGCCGAAAATCGTCAGGTCCTTGCCGTCGAGCGCGTCCAGGATGAAATCCGGAATCATCTGACCGTCATTGAGCGGCATGCGCGGCCCGAAAGTTCGGAAAATGCGGGCGATGCGGGCATCGATGCCGAAGATGTTCTTGAACGTCTGGACCATGGTCTCGGCCCAGCGCTTGCCCTCGTCGTAGCAGGCGCGCGGCGAGAGGTGGTCCATGACGCCGAACTCCGCCTCCTTGAACAGGTGGCCGTCGGTCGGACGCGGTCCGTAGATGACCGATGTGGAGGCATGGAAGAACCGCGCCTTGTACTTGACCGTCAGGTCGAGCACGTTACGCAGGCCGACGGAATTGGCCAGGAGCGTCGCATAGCGGAACTTGTCGAAATCCTTGGCCGAGGTCGGACAGGCGAGATGATAGATCTCCTGAATGCCCTGGAACTTGATCTTGAAGCGTTCCAGCTCGGCGTAATTCTCGAGGTCCAACGGCTGGGCGATGTCCATCTTCAGCAGCTCGAAATCCGGGTTCTTGAGCAGCAGCTCGATGTTGGCCGGGGCGGAGGTCGAGAAATTGTCCACGCAAATGACGCGGGCGTCCTTGAGCAGCCGCTCGCACAGGAATGAGCCGATGAAGCCGGCCCCGCCGGTCACCAGCACGTTTTTCTTCTCGAAAATGGGATCTGCGGCCATAGGGATAAGAAGCTCTCGTCTACCTATATATTATACCATTTCCGCCGGCTGCGCGGCGGGCCGGAACGTCCAATGTTTCTGCAGGAGAAAATTCCAGATCAGGACCGCGCCCGTCGCCAGGACCTTGGCCGCGAGGTCATACGCCCCGAGCCGGACGGCCCCCCAGATAATCAGTGCGTTCCAGCCGAGGCCGGCCGTGGCGACCGCGAAGAATTTGGCGGCGCGGCGCAGGTCCGTCCCCTGCTGACGGAACGTCCAATAGGTATTGACGAGGTAGCTCGACAGCACCGCGCAGGCGAAGGAGACGCAGGCCGCCAAGACGTAATGCCCGCGCCAGAAGCCGGTCAGGCGCGTCAGGCCGACGTAGATGCCGAAATCCAGCACCGTATTGCCCGCTCCGACTATGGAAAATTTCAGAAACTGACGACCGCTGCGGCCGAACAGCCGCGTGCCGTCGCTCCGCCGTCGCCCAAACCAGGCTCCCATATGGAATTCATTTCAGCACCGCGGCCGTCACGCCGCCGGCGAACTTCTTCTCGAAAGCCTGGAACTGAAGCGGCGCCGCGGACGAGGAAAAGACGGTCACGGCTGGCGGGCTGCCGGCCGCGGTCCAAGTCAGGGCGTCAGGCGTGCCGGAGGACCATTTTCGGCTGTCCGCAAACAGCGCTTTGGCGCCGTCGAATTCCCCGAGGCGGCGGCCGGCGGACGTGAATGCGACCGGCTTGGCGTTCTTGACGCCGAGCGTCACGAGCAGTTCGGCGGTCCCGTCGCCGTCTATATCCTGAACCGAAATCCTGGCGCCGCGCCGTTCACGGCTGCCGAAAGGCTGGAACGAACCGAGCAGATTGCCGCGCAGGTCGAAAGTCCGGACCGTGACCGGCATACCGGCTCCGGAGACGGCGGCTATCTCCGCCTTGCCGTCGCCGTTCAGATCGCCCACACCCACTGACAGGCCGCCGCGGAACCCCTTGTCGAAGGCGAAGAATCCTCCGCCGATTGGCACGCCGCGCGCGTCGAAAATACGCACGTGCGGTCCGCCGCCCGGCCCGGCCGCGGCCACGATTGCCGCACGTCCCTTGCCCTGGACGTCGCCCACCGCCACGGAGACGCCGCCGCGGAAACCGGAATCGAAGGCCAAAAAGGTGCCGGACTCGCTGCCGTTTCGGTCGAAAATCCGCACTTGCGGCAGGCCGCCCGGTCCGGCGCCGGCAGCCAACTGATAAGAACCGCTGCCGTCCAAGTCACCGGCCGACAGGGAAATGCCACCCCGGAACTCTTTCGGGAAAGCGGCGAACTCGCGGATGAACAGGCCTTCAGCGGTAAACAGCCGAATGTCCGGCGCGCGGCCTGGACCGGCCGCCACCGCGATCATCTTGCCTCCGGGTACAGCTGCCGGAGCGGCGGACTGCATCGGGGCCCTGGAGGCCAACTGTTCCTCGAGTGCTCTCACGGCCGCCCCGACATCCAGGCGTCCCCGTCCGGCCGCGCCGGTCCGTGGGGCCGTGACCTTGGCCGCCGTCGAACCCAAGAGCGCCAGGATCTGCGCGGGGGTCAGGCGCGGATTCATGGAGAGGAGCAACGCGGCCGCGCCGGAAACCAGGGGCGTTGCCACCGATGTGCCGCTGTAGTAGCCGCCGTACAGCTTGTTGAAGTCCGGATTCTCCGGCCGGTAGGGCTTGGCGGCCAAGATGCGGCTGCCGGGCGCGGAGACGTCCACGCATTTGGCGCCGTAGTTGGAGAAATCGGTCAGGGTGTCGAACTCGTCCGTGGCGGCGACGCCGATCACGAAATCGTCGGTTGCGTTGGCGTCGAAGCAGACCGGATAAAGCGGTGTCGCATCCAGGTCGGTGGCCACCCCGCCCTCCGGGGCATTGCCGGCCGCGGCCACGACCGTCACGCCGGCGTCATAGGCGCGGCGCAGGGCAATCCGCAGCAGATCGCCGCCGACGTCGCCGACGAAGCCCAGGTTAATCACTTTGGCGCCGTTCTTCACCGCATACTCGACGGCGCGGACCACGCTCATCGAGTTGCCCTCGCCGCTCGAATCCAGCACCCGCAGCGGCATGACCGTAGTCTGCCAAGTCACGCCCGTGAGTCCCCGGCCGTTGTCGCCGCGCGCCGCGATGAGGCTCGCCGTAACGGTGCCGTGACTCGCGCCGATGACGCTGTAGGGCTTCACGAGCGACGGCCGCGGATCGTTGTCGTTATCCACGAAATCCCAGCCGTGGACGTCATCCACGTAGCCGTTCAGGTCATCATCGATGCCGTTGCCGGGAATCTCGTTGCGGTTCGTCCAGATATTCTCCTTAAGGTCCGGATGGTCGATGTCGACGCCGGAATCGATGACCGCCACCGTCACGCCTTCGAAACCGAGTGTGCTGCCCCAAGCCTGCGCCGCGGCGATCTTGTGCAGATACCATTGCTCGCCGTAAAGCGGATCGTTCGGCTGACGCTCCTGCGCCCATGCCGCGGACGGCAAAATGGCCATGAGCAGCAGCATGGCGCCGACGGTCCTTAACCGCTTAGCTGTACGGTCGATTCCGCCGCAACGGCGCTCATGGACAGGCGATACAGACAACCGCATAATGCGCGAATTGTAACAGAGCGTGGCCGTAGCGACAACGCAAGGCACGGAAACGGAAAAACCCGCGCTAGGCGGGGTTGTACAGTTATTTTGTTCATGACCGACGCAGGGCCCCGAAGAAGTGCAGACCGACCTGCAGGCAGTCGTCGATCCGGCGCTGTCGCCGGCTGAAATCCACGGGTTCAAGGAAACCGTCCATGTCTTCGCCCGCGAAATCGGCGAAGCGGCCGTCCGAAGGGGGCGGACCGCCGCCAGGCGGACCGAAGGGTCCTTCTATGCCGGAGTCCGGCGGGTCATCTGATTTGCCGAATGGAGGGAACATGATCGTTTGGTGTTGATTTTACCTGTATTAATTATACCACATCCGGGAGGGTGGTCGGCCGTCCGAAAAAACCGCCCGGCAAATCCGGGCGGCCTGCGGCCGATGGCGCTTACTTCTGTAAACTGATTATTTATTCACCGTAACCGTGGCCGAGAAGGGCACACCGCCCGCGTCCGTGCCGCCGAGCGCGGTGTAGGCGCCATACGGGATGTCGGTCCAAAGGAAATCCGCGTCGCCGCGCAGCTCGACGGCGCAGCGGTGATCGCGATCAGTCGGGAAAACGGTCGTGTCCAATTCGAACCGGAAATCGGCCGTCAGGCCAGCCGGTATCAGATACTCGCCGTTCTCGCCGAAGTCCAGCTCCAGCGTGGCGTAGTCGCCGATGTTCGACTGGAACGGCTGCGCCTGGTCGATCTCCGTGCCGTTGCCGCGCCACTCCCGGAAACGCAGCCGGCCGTTGCCGGGAGTACCGAGGAGTTCGGTCGTGGTCGAATAGACGCGGCGCACGGCTGCAATCGAAGTCGCCGGACGTCCCGCCCAGAGTTCGAGCGCATCATTCGCGGCCCCGGAACGTCCCGCGTCATCCGGGCTGATGCGAAACGTCATCTTCCTGATCCGGATGGGACCCTCGGGTTCCGCTTTGGCGGAGAAGGCCAGCAGCGGCGTATTGCTGTCGCGGAATGCGACGGCGGTCGGCAACGGCGTGACGCTCAAGCCGGAATAGCGAACCGTTACCCGACCGGCCGTATTGGCCACGAGACCAAACGAACCGTTGCCCAAATCCTTCTCCGAATAGGTCGCGCCCTCGGCCTGGGATACGAACTGCAGCGGTCCGGCGGTGTCGAGCTGCGCGCCAAGCGCATCGCCGTAGACTCCCCCGGTATCGCGGGACAGGACCTGCGCGTAGAGCGCGAGGCCCACGGACGAGTCCCGCGGCAAGTACGCTCCCAAATCGGTGAACACGGCCGCGCCGCCGCGCCATTGGACCGTCTTCGAAACGGTCTTGCCGTCCGCACCGGGATATTCCAGCCGCGCGTCGCCATAAGAAGTCTGGCTGGTCCGCCGGAAGGCAATCGTGCGCAAGGCGTAGGTATCGTATTTCGTATCCACCGTCAGAGTGCCGAGTTTGGCGTCGCGCCCACCGATCATCACGGTCGTCGTGCCGCGCCAGGTGAAATTGACCGTTCCGCTGCGCAGAATCTTCGCGTAGTTGAAGGCCTCGGTCCCGCGATTCGGCCGGTTGCCGGTCGCTTTGACGCTGCCGCCGGCCGCATCCGTGACCGTGACGTCGCGGACCGCGTCCTCCACGTCGAACGCTAGATAATCCGGCTCGAGACCGGTATCCAGGTACGCCGGGATGTCCCCTCTGATCACGACCGTACGGCTGCCGCCGGCCGGAACCGCCAGGCGGAAACCGCTGAAGAACGCCCGGCCGTCAAGTCCGATCGGCACCGGACCGGCCAGCAGTCGGCCGGTGTCGTCGTAGAGAGACGCGGCCGGCAGGATCGCATTCACGTGCTTGGCCGATCCCCCATCGGAATCCACCGCCGGCAGGAAGCCCGCAGTGCCTTCGCTGTCCACGTAACCCTGGAAGGTGATGGCCGAGACCGTGACCGGATCCGCGGAACCGTCCATGAGGAGCAGGCCAGCGATGGCCGCGTCCTTGGTTCCACGTACGTAGATTGGCATGCCGGGGTCGGTCGCCGGCTGCAGGTAGAGCGACGCCACGGGAGCGGCGGTAGTCCGCTCGATGCCCAGCTGGGCGGTGTCGTTCAGGCTCTCGGTCTGCTCAAGCGGCGCGCCGAGGGCATAGCCGTTCAGGTCGGCCGTCTCCGGCATGATCTGCGCCGCGGTGACGCGAAGCGCGGTGAGCAATGAGCCGGAGACCTCACGTTTCTGGCCGTCTTGGATCAGGAAGATCCGGCCGTCGGAGACCCGCCGCACCCAAGAGCCTTCCGGGTAGGCCGCGGCCGCGAGCGGCGCGCCGATCCGGTAGCTGAAAAAAAATGCATCAGGGACATCGTCCACCCGCTTCGACCAGTCCGCGCCGTAGAGCGCGACGGCCGCGCTCTCGTCCGGAATTGGCCGCAGGACGCCGCCCGGTTCGACGGCATAGACCCGCGGATCGGAGACGATCTTCACGAGCCTGGTTCCGGGGCGGTAAGTGACGTTGCCGCCGATCGAAAGAGCGGCCAATTCCGCGTCCGCGATGGTCCTGACCGACGCGAAATCTCCGTACCAGGTCAGGTAGGTCAGCTGGTTCGGAAAGACATAGCGCCGGCCGTCGGAGCCGACGTAATACACGGCTCGGCTGTCCGGTGCCTTGACCAGGTCGCCGGCCTGGTACGAAGCAGCGGCTTCCGCCGGCGGACGGACCGCCAATACCGCCGCCAGGCAGGCGGCGGCAGCCAGAATCTTGCCCATACGGGATGCCGTAACCATATGCGGCCATTATACCACCGTTCGGCCCAGGAGTTCGGCGGCGAAAAAACGCGCCTGGGGAGGCGCGTTCCTTCTCTTAGCGGAAGGTCACTTTGGCGTCCGGGAGTTCGCCGGGCGGCGCGAATTGCGCGCGTTCCTCAGCGTCGAAGCCATCGGAGACGTAGGATCCGGACCGCGGCAGCTCGATGGTCAGTTGCGCTCCGGCCGGCATGTCCGCCGAGACCGATGCCAGCAGTTTCACCATGTCTTCCGTGCCGGCCTGCAGAGTGAAGGCACCGTTCCAGACGAGCGTCGCGAGTTCGTCTCCGCTGTCGGCCGGCAGCTGGACCGTGCCGAAGATGTTCTCGCCCGCCGAATCCTCAAACCGCAGATCAGTGAGCAGCGGCTGGCCGTTCAGCCGGACCGGTCCGGAGAGCTTGGCCGTGAGACGCCGTAAGGTTACCGGCGCGCCGGCAGTGAGCCGCATGGACAGGAGCACCTGCTCCGCGCCGCGTGCCGCGGCCGTGACCGGCGCCGGGAAATCTATCTGCAGGGCCGGCAAGGTCTCGATCCGGGAAAGCTCGGCGGTATCGGACAGGCGGTCGCCGCCGGCTGTGGCCGACGGTCCCATGGGCAGCTCCTCAATAGCCGTGCCGCCGTCCAGCGCGTCGGACTCGTTAAGCCGCAGCGACGCGGCTTCCGTCGCGGTGACATGGCGGCGCGAGTAGCCGTCGATGACATAAAGCGTCTTGTCCGCCGGATTGCGGACCAGCGTGCCGGTCGGCCACATTGCCGTGCGCAGCGGTTCGCCTTCCTTGTAGTTGACGAAGAAGGCCTCGCTCACGTCGTCCACCCGCTTGGACCAGTTGGCGCCATAGAGGTCCTTGGCGACCGACTCGTCCGTGATCCAGCGCAGAATGCCGCCCGGTTCCACTGCGTAGACTTTCGGGATTGAAGGGATTTTCACGAGCCGCGTGCCGGGCCGGTAGGTCACGGGCGCCCCCATGCGGATATCGGCCATGTCCGTCGTGGACAGCGACTTCACGCCGGAAAAGTCCCGGTACCAGCTCATGAACACGCGCTGGTTCGGGAAGGGATGGCGGAACCAATCCTTGTCGAAATAATAGACGGCCTCGTCCTCATGCGTCTGGGAATTATGGTCGTCCTGCAGCTTGATGAGGTCGCCCGGAAAGACACCCAGAACGGTCGCGGCGGCCGGTCGCGCCGGCAGGAGCGGCAGGGCGAGAGCCAGGGACATCAGGACGGCGAGCGGGAAATGCTGGATATTGCGGCGCATACGGTTGAAAATTAGCTGTAATACATCACTGACCCTAGCCGAAAAGTCGGGGCTTGGCAACCGCCGGGCCGTGAGCCAAAACCGCCGGCCGCTGGGGCCGGCGGTCCGCCGTCGCGTTCATTCGATGGGATCGCCTGTATGGTAATCGAAGAAGAAGGCGTCCGGCAGGTCATCGATCTTCTTGTTCCAGTCCGCGCCGTAAAGCCGCGCCGCCGCCGCTTCGGTCTTGATCCACCGCAGCGTGCCGTCGGCGTCCACGGCATAGACCTTGGGGTCCGTAGTCACCTTGACCATGCGCACTCCAGGCCGGTAGGTCACGTTCTGGCCGAGCGCAATCCGCGCCAGGGTCGAGTCGGCGACCTCGTAGACTCCGGCGAAATCGCCGGCATACCACGAATCATGGATCTTCTGGTTCGGGAAAGGATGCCGCTTGCCGTCCGGGCCGCAGTAATAGACCGCTGGCAGACCGCGACCCTTGATACGCAATCCGGCCGGGCACTCGGAGGATGCGGCTTCCGGCGTACTGACAAAGCCCCGATCATGCCCGATGGAATCGGCCTCGGCCGTGACCGCCTCTGGCGAATAACCGCCAGGTGCCGGCGCCGCCGTTTCAGCCGGCGCGGCGGGCGCTGCGCCCTGGATGGAGAATTCCTGGCTCAAGGCCCAGGCGGACGTTGCCCCCTGGGTGCGCCCCTCGATCTTCAGCCGGGCGTGCGTCGTCGTGGTCATCTCCGGCACGGTCCAGGAATAGAAGCCGCTGTTCAGCAGGTTGTCGACCAAGGTGGTCGGATAGCTCAATCCCCCGTCGACGGACAGGCGGATCCGGATGCTGGCCACGGAATGGCCGGTCAGCTGCCAGAAGATCTGCGCGCTATCGCCGGGCTTGAACGACGCTCCGCCAGCCGGCTGGGAGACGGTGAGAAGGGGCGTGCTGTTGGTGCTGTAATTGGCCGTGCTGCAGGCGAAGGTGCTGACCGAGACAGTCACGGTGTGCGGCCCGGTGATCAGCAGCTGGTTATCGCGGTTCGGCAGGACGTTGCAGGCGGCCAAGCCGGAATCGTTCTCGAGACCCAGCGGATTGCCGCCCGGATAGCGCAGGTCAAAGACCTCATCCGGCGCCACGGTCACGGTCAGGCTGTTGCCGGCGACTGACAGACTGTCCGCCTCGGAGCCGGCCATGATCTTGAGCGTCGAGCTGCCGACCTGGATTTCGGTATCCGCAACGTAAGTCTGCCCGGTGGCAGCGGCGGGCATGGAAGGAATTAGAGAGACGGCCAGCAATGATGCCAGCGCGAGATGAGAAAGGAGTCGTGGGCGCATATGCGCCAAGTATAGCACAAAGGGGACAGTCCCTTTTGGGCCAAAAAGGGACAGTCCCTTTTGACCAAAAAAGGGACAGTCCCCTTGTGGATAACTGCCTTGAAAGGACGCCGCTACGGTGTAAAAGAAAGCGCGCTATGCCAAGAACTGCCAGACCAATCGAATCAGGTACGGCGATCTATCACGTTGTCAGCCGCGGCAACAACAAAAACATCATTTTTCTAGATGATGAGGACTTTTATGCCATGTTGGCCATCGTGCAGAAGGCCAAAAAAGAAACACCCTTTCTTCTCTATCATTATTGCGTCATGAACAATCACCTGCACATGCAATTATTGGTGTCCGGCGGTCAAAATCTGGCAATTATAATGAAGACAATCAATCAAACTTATTCGCTTTATTATAAGAAAAAATACGGTTTTGTCGGACATTTATGGCAAGGCCGTTTCCATAGCCGCATCGTTACTGATGAGGCCTACCAATCAATCTGCGGAATCTATATTGAGTTGAATCCTGTTAGAGCCGGCATTACGAAAAATCCAGAAGGCTACCCTTGGTCTAGTTATGTGACTTACGCATATGGCCAACCTGATTCGTTGATAGATCAAAATCCGCTGTATCTTTCACTTGCAGTTAATCCAATGGAACGCCAAGCGGAATATCGGGCAATGACGAGAGCGTGGCAGCAAAACCCGATCAAGAAACGGAAGGACTTTTAGGGGACAGTCCCTTTTGACCCAAAAAGGGACTGTCCCTTTTGGGTGAAAAAGGGACTGTCCCCTTGTGGATAAGCAAAACACCGGCGGAAGCCGGTGTCTTGCGGCGCGCGGCCTGAATGAGCAGGCAGCGCGAGTTGGGCTAGTCGGAACGCTTTTATTGCGGACCGAGACCCGAGGCGGCGGCGCGAGCGGGTGGGCGGGTGGCCGGACGCTATTTTGGCGTCCGACTCCCCGACCGCACCCGACTCACGTACCGCGCACCGTGACTTTTAGACCAAAGGAGTCACGAGAACCCTTACGCGGTCATTACTTGACCAGCGACTGGGAGTCCGTCGGCAGGCTCTTGACCTTGTAGCCAGAAGCCCAGTCAGCCGTACCCGTGCCGTGGCCGACAATGGACATGTCGGACCAGACAAAGTTGTTGGCCGAGAGGCCGGACAGAGTGCCCGTGGCGCTAGCCGCATCCGTCGGGATGGTGGACGTAACGCTGTCGCCGTTCGCGGCGCTGGTCATGTTCATGTAGACCTCGAAGGTCTTGGACGTGCCAGCCGCGACGGTCTCCTCCGTGGAGAGGACCATGAGCAGGTCGTTGGTCGAGAAGGTCACAGTGCCGAGGGTGATGAAGTCACCACCAGTGCGGCGCAGGGTCTTGGTGGTCGGCGAAGCCGGGAGGGCAACGACGACGGAACCGCTCTTCGTGATCGTGGCGTGGAGCTGGCCGAGCGAGATGTCGCTGGCAGCGTCAGCCGCAACCGTGAAGCGCAGGACGACCTGGTCGCCGCCGGACAGCGTCGTGGTCGGCAGAGCGACAACGGACACCGTCGGCTTGGACTTGCGGGCGACCTTCGGGTTGGCCGCCAACGGGAAGGCGCCGGAGGACGGGGCGGTCAGCAGAGTGCTGGAGCCGGCCGACGTGCCGCGGACCTCGAAGTTGGTGGTGGACAGACCGAGGCGGACCGAGGAACCGGTCGTAGCGCCGGAGGCGCCCACCGCGTTCAGGTTGCCCTTAACGGTCAGGACCTTAGAAGCATCCTTCGGGATGACGAAGTTGACGCCAGTGAAGGAGGCGAGGCCCGTGCCGTCGACGCCGATCGGACCGGCGACGAGGGTGGAACCGTCGAAGAGGCTCAAGCTGCTGACGCCGGCGGCCGTATCGACCGTGGCGTTAAGCTTGGTGAGCTTCAGCTCCTCGTTCTGGGCGGTGAACTTGAACTTGCCGAGGACGGCGTTCGAAGAACCACCGACGACCAGACCGGCCTCGGACTCCGTATCATCCGGAGCGAGAGCCAGCGTGAGCGTACCGGCGGACTTGACCGTCATCTTCGTGCCAGTGACCGTCAGGCCGCTGACCGAGACGTTGTTGCCGTCAGCATCCGTAGCGGAGCCGGCGGTCACGTCGAAGCGGAGGTCGCTCGAGATCGAGCCGAGACCGCCGTTCAGGTTGACGACGAGCGTCAGAGCGAGCGACTGGCCCTTCGGAACCGTGAGGTTCAGGTTGTCGAAGGTCATGTCGCCGCCAGTGCCGACGCCCGAAGACGTGGCCGGGGACTTGGTCTGACCGAGCTGGGTCGCACCGTTCATCAGCTTAGCCGTCGCGACGACCGCGGCGACAGTGTTGCCAGTGGATTCCTGACCCTGGGCGAAGGTGCCGTCCTGCGTAGCGTCGATCATGCCCTTGAGGGTGAGCGAGCTGACGTTGATGTCAGACGCATCGCCCGCCTTCAGGTTGAGACCGAGGAACGCGACGCCCTGCGAACCCATGATGAAGGTCTGCGCGACCGGCGTGGAACCGGCGGAGGCCGTCAGGCTCGGGGACTTGATGTTGTGGGCATTACCCGCGGCAGTCGTGTTCGGCACGATGTCGGAGAGGGCAATGTTGGTGCTGTTGTCCAGGTTGCGGATGTCACCAGAGCTCCAAGCGAGGCGGTCGATGCTGACCGTGTCGTTGGCGAAGGTGGCGTCGGCGTTGTTCGCGACATCAGCCGTCACCTTGAAGGTGCGGGCCTGGCCCGGAGCGAGGTTGAACACCTCGGTGAAGGTCAGAGCCTGGGTGGAGTCGGAACCCGAGGTGCTCAACGACAGCGGACCGGCCACGATGGCGCCAGTGGCGACGTCGGTGACCTTGATGTCCGAGTAGTTGGCGACCGCGGTGCCGGACGTGTCGATGAGACCGTCGTTGGTACCAGCGACGTTGGCAGCATTGATCTGCATGCGCAGGTAGCGCACTTCGAGGTTGCTGGCCGCAGCCATGGTGAAGTTGTAGAGCTCGACATCCTTGCCGTTGACGGCGATGTCCTTAACGGCCGGGCCGTTGAAGGTAACCGTCAGCTGGCCGCCCTCAATGCGAGTCGAGGAGCAGTTGCCGGCGCCCAGGGCACAGGAAGTGCCGTTGTAGTTGCCGGAGGAGCCGATATCCACGCTCACGCCGACGCCGTAGGTCTGACCGATCGCGAGAACGTCAGAGGCCTGATCGACGTAGGAGAGGATGGTCTCGGTGGAGCCGACGCGGGCGTTGGCCGCGACATCAGCGAACACCTCGAAGGTGCGGGAAGTGCCCTTCTCCAGGAGCATCGGAGCCGCGAGCACGAAGGTGACGCGATCCTTGCTGTCGATACCCGCGGCAGTGGCGATCGTCAGACCGGCCTGCTTGAGGGCAAAGTTGGAGAGAGAGGACTTGCTGACCGCGCCAGCCTCGTACAAGGCAATCTTGGCGAGGCGGACATCCTCGGCGGAGCCGACGGCGAGCTGGAACTCACCGATCTTCTGGGCCATACCGCCCAACTTGACGTTGGACAGCGGGCTGGCGCCGGACTTGGTGACAGTCAGGGAACCGGCCGTGGCGGAAGACATGGTGAAGTTCGGGCCAGCGAGCGGCAGGCCGGAAGCGGCGGTCGTACCGGCGCTCAGAGAGACGACGGAGAACGCGCTGACGTTGCCGGCGCCAACGGACGAGGCGATGTCGGCGACGATGGAGAGAGACTTGCTCTCACCAGCGGCGAGCGACAGGCCGAGACCGCTGAACGAGGCCTCGTTGGTGGACGAGTTGATCGTCCGACCGGTGGTCAGGCGGTTGTTGTCGTTGTAGACGTAGACCGCGGAGAAATCCGAGGCCGCGCCCGGACCGGAGCGGCGCACCGTCAGGGAGTCGACGACCGCGGCGGACGAACCGCCGTTGCGGACATCAAGCTTGACGAGAACGACGCCAGTGGCGCCCTTCGGCAGCGTCGTGGCAGCCGGGCTGCTCGAGCTGAGAGAGGCGGACAAGGCACCCGTAACGACAGCGGAGCTGCCGAGGTTCTTGTCGAGGTTGATCGAGGCGATGGACGACTCGGAGGAAGCGTTGAAATCGCTGGCCGAGTTGATGTCCGAGGACTCGACGTAGTTGACCCACGCCCAATCCGGTACGTCATCGATCATCTTGTTCCAGTTCGCGCCGTAGAGCGCGGTGGCGACCGCCTCGCTGGTGACCCAGTGGAGCGCACCGCCCTTGGAGACGGCGTACACCTTCGGGAGCGAGGTGATCTTGATCATGCGGACGCCCGGCTTGTAGGTGACGTTGCCACCAATCGGGAGCGCGGCGAGTTCCGCATCAGTGATGGTCTGGACGCTGGAGAAATCAGCGTACCAGGTCTTGTAGGTCTTCTCGTTCGGGAAGACATAGCGCTTGCCGTCCGAGCCGACGTAGTAGACGGCCGGGAGGGAAGCCTTGACGAGCGTGCCCGCAGCCGGCGCGGCCTTGACGGCCAGCGGGGCGACGAGGGCGGAGAGACCGATGGACCAGGCGATCGTCGTAGCGACGACAGCGCCCGTCATGGCCTTCCGGCTCATACGTAACACGTTGTTCATAAGTTGAAGTAATCCTTTTGGAGTAGCCCCGCAGGTAATCCTGCGGCGGCGTACGCGCCAGCGTCCTTGTGGGACTCGACCTTGTGGGCTGATGCGTCGTGTTTCCGACATATACGGGTCTGAACGACCGGTTACCGGACAGTGCGGCCGATCTGCAGCGGCCGTTCCTTTTCGAAGGGAAGCGGGCGCGCGGATCGGGCGCACGGTCAGGCGTTCGGTTGCCAGACCCAATGGCATTGTTCGTGCGGTTGAAAGTTTAGAGTTTAAAGTTGAAAGTCCCGGCCGGAACTCAACTGTCAACTTTCAACTCTCAACCCAACAACCAGTGCCATTGAGCCTTGAACCGTGTCGGATTGTAGTGAGCGATGTTATGCGACGGCGAAGGTGTTTGTTTAGGTGTTTTTGTTTTTCCGGAGGGGCCTTGCGCTCCGCTCCTATATATATGTGACGTTTTTATGGTTTCGGCGTTTCAGTCTTGTCGGTCGTGGCGGTCAGATCGTTCGTGGCGTTCTTGTCCGGGGCCGCGACATGGTCGGTTGTGGCGTCATTCGTCTTGGCTTCATCCTGGTTCGTCGCCTCCACATCCTTGGTCAGTTCGACGACTTCCGCCATCTTGGAGAGCGCCGCTTCGTACTTCTCTTCCTTCACCAGCTGTTTCGCTTCGGCGATGGCGGCCTTGGTCTGCTGGGTCTTCTCCGGCGATGCCGTCGCCGCCGCCTGTTCGGCTTTCGCTTCGGCCTCGTTCAGGTGATCCTCGAACTTGGCCACGAGCACGCCGCGCGGCGCCGCGCTGTCCCCTTCCAGATGCTTCTCCACGATGACGGCCATGGCCTTGACCGAGAGGTCATCCACACGGTCGCGCACCGCCAGGAAGTCGCCGTGGTAAGACGGCGCGATGAGCGCCGCGGACCTGGAAAGCGCGGCCTGGTAGCTGGCCATCTTGCGCTCCATCAGCTTGGCGGATTCGAGCGAGGCGGCGTCGCGGGACTTCTCGAGATCGGCGAGCGCACCGCCCAAACCGGTGATGTCTTTAGATAAGGAAGCCAGGACGGAGGGCAGGTGGTCGCTCGTGCGGCTCTTGCCGGCTTCCGCGAGCTTGGCCACCTCATCCATGCGGCGGTCGGCGAACTCGGCGAACAGGTTGGCACGGTATTCTGCGGTCGGCGCGACGGCCAGCTGCAGCTTCTCGACGGCCAGCTTGAAGGAATAGCCCACGGAGCCCGGCATGGCGGCCCGGTAGAGGTTGGCGGTCGCGGCGCCGCCGCCGATGACGGTGGCGAACACCAGGGCGAACAGCGCGACGGCCCGGCCGGCGAGGGCCAGGGTCTGGAGCGGCAGGAAGATACCGAAAAGGTGGCGCATCGAGTCGCCGAGTCCGGGTTTCGCGTTGAGGTCCATCGTGTTGCGGACCTGCATCATCAGGATGTCGCGTTCGCGGGAAACCCAAGAATCGTGCGGGGCGCCACCTCGCCGTTCATTCTTCACTGCGGTCAGGATTTTGCGGAGTTCGTTCACGGGCGTCTTGGATAGAATCGCCGAGCGCCTTGGTCGCCCTGTGCAGGATGACCCGGACGTTGGCTTGAGTCTTCCCCAAGGCCGTTGCGATCTCACTCGTGGTTAGCTCGTCGAGATACTTCATGACCACGACTTCGCGGTACTCGTCTTTGAGTCCGCGGAGCTTCTCGAGCACCTTCATCATGTCGATGCCGGCCTCGACGTCCTTGAGGAGCTTTTCGCTCCCCGCGGAAGTCAGTTCGTTGGCCACGGCTTCGTCGAGCGGGATGTCCGCCTGCAGGTGGGCCGCCGCGCGGTAGTGGTCGATGACCACGTTGCGCGCGACTGTATATAGGAGGGCCTGCAGATGCGGGACCTCACGCTTCTCCATCAGGTACTGCCAGGCCTTCAGGAAGGTCTCGGAAGTGAGATCCTCGGCCAGTTCCGCGCTCGCGACTTTGAAGTAGATGAAACGGTAGATCTTGCGCACGTAGGCGTCGTAGATCTGGCCGAAGGCATCGGGGTCCTTCTTGGCGCGGATGCGGAACAGGAGGAATTTTTCTTTCAAAATGTTCGACATCCAATTAGACGTAAGAAGCGGCCAAGCGTTACACCCTGGGAGGAGCTTTGAATTGAAAATAAGCTCCACCCTGCCGATTAAAATGACTGGACGAATATAGCATGCTGGGTGCTTTCTGGCAATCCTTTTAAGCCCAAAGAAGCTCAACGGCGGACTGAATATATGGGTGGCGGCGATTGCGTAATCATTAATACGAAGCACTGTAGCAAAAGGGTTCAAGAGCCTAAATTGCCGACATAAGTCTACAGTAATGTTGACTAATATTGTGGATTGTGATAAATAGAAATCGAGAGATAAATAGAGATGGCGGCAAAGAAACGGGCATCTAATCTGATGGCCTCACCTCCTGCCCGCATCTTTATCCCACAATCTTCACCCACAGCTATGAACATCGTCCGCGTATCCGTTTCCGAAGCCGCCCGGCTCTTCGGCGTGAATACCCGAACCATCCGCCGTGCCCTGGCGGACGGCGCTCTGACATATGTCGTCGTGCGCGGCCGCTACAAGATCAATTTCGAAAGCCTGGTCCGCTGGTCCCAAGAGCGCCCCAAGATCAGGAACAAGGCGAAGAATTTTGGCATCGGACAATTCGTGAACCAGTGGAAAATCAAGAACCGGCTGTACAGCCCGAACCCCAAGGCGCTGCCTGATGACAATAAAGACGGCGGGTAGTGGAGATTTGATGTCTTAGGGTTTAGAGTTTAGGAGTATGGAAACGGTTGTGGAACTATTATGAGCGCTGACTGGAAAAAAATACTGACGGTTGCCGTGGCGGCCTTGACGCTGCTGTCGCTCGTGCTCCCGGCCGAGGCGGCTTCCTTGAAGACCCCGGCCGACCGCTTCGTGCGCACGGCCGACATGTACATGCGCGCCGGTTCGGACATCGGACCGCAGGACTATCCGAAACTCGCGGCCTACGACCTGCTCGTCCTGCCGCTCGAGGCCCAGTACTACAACGCCGGCATGTTCTCCGAGCTGCGGCGGCTGAACCCGCGGATCATCATCCTCGCCTACATCCCGACCAAATCCTGGAACGACCAGTACTGGACCGATCCGGTGCATGCCAAGCTGCGTGCCGGCATCAAGGACGACTGGTGGCTCAAGGACGGCCGCGGCAACCAGATTTCCATCTGGTCCGGCACCCGGATGCTCAATCCCCTGCGCGGCTGGGGTGATTGGTTGGCGCACTTCACCAAAGACACGGTCATGGCTTCCGGCGCCTGGGACGGTATTTTCTATGACGAATTCTCGTCGAACATCTCCTGGGTCAACGGCGGCGACCTGGATCTGAACGGCGACGGCGTGAAAGACGACCCGGCGCTCGCCGATACGGGCTGGAAACGGTCGATGGTCAACCTGCTCAAGACCACGCGCGACCTGCTCGGTCAGGACGCGGTCATCGTGACGAACGGCGACTCGACCGCCGAACTGCAGCCGTACGTGAACGGCCGAATGTTCGAGTCCTTCCCTACCCCCTGGGAGGCCGGCGGCACCTGGCAGGGCGTGATGGCGAATTACCTCAACCTGCACCGCGAGGTCGGCTATCCGGCGACTTTCATCATCAACATGAACGGCGGCAACACGGACCAGAGCACGAACTACCGCCGCGTGCGCTACGGCCTCGCCTCCGCGCTCCTGGGCGACGGCTTTTTCTCCTACGACTTCGGCGAACAGGACCACGGTCAGCTCTGGCGTTACGACGAATACGACGTGAACCTGGGGCGCCCCATCAATCAGCCCATCAACATGCTGAACCTGCGCTCGCGCAGTCTGGCGCCCGGCGTCTGGCGCCGCGACTTCGAGGACGGCGTGGTGCTCATCAACTCCACGAACCGGTCGCAGACCGTTACCTTCGGCCAAGACCTGGAAAAGATCCGCGGCGCGCAGGCTCCGGACGTCAACGATGGCACGGTGGTCAATTCCGTGACGCTTTCGGCGCAGGACGGCATCCTGCTGCGCAAGCCAATTTCCAAAATCATCGGCAGCACGTTCCCGAACGGCATGTTCGCCCGGATCTATGATGCGAGCGGCGACCGGCTGCGCAACGGTTTCTTCGCCTATGACGCGGCGGCCGACGGCCAGGCTGACATGGTCTTTGCGGACCTGGACGGCAGCGGCCGGCTGGGCAAGGTGAGCGGCGGCAAGACCCGCGTCACGATCTGGAACGCCGACGGTACGGTGCATGCCTCCTTCGCGCCCTACGGCGAAACCTATTCAGCCGGCGTGCATATCGCGGTCGGCGACCTGAATAACGACCGCATTCCGGAAATCGTGACCGGTGCCGGCGCGGGGGGCGGACCGCAGGTCCGCATTTGGACCGTTGACGGACACGCCTGGAACCCCGGCTTTTTCGCTGGCGACAAGAACCTGCGTGGCGGCGTACAAGTCGCGGTGGCGGACGTCTACGGCACGAACCGGCCGGTCATCGTGACCGGCAGCGGCAAAGGCACAACCTCCATGGTCCGCATCTACTCCAAAGACGGACAGCAGATTGCCGCTTTCCAGCCTTACGGCATCGGTTTCACCGGCGGCGTCCGCGTGGCCGCGGCTGACCTGGATGGCGACGGCAAGGCAGAAGTCATTACCGGGGCGGCGCCAGGCGGCGGACCGCACGTCCGCGTGTTTTCCGGTTATGGCAAAGCTTGGGGCAAGGGCTTCTTCGCCGGCGACCCGGCAGCGCGCAACGGCGTCTACGTGGCAGCCGCGGACATCGACAAGGACGGCAAAGCGGAAATACTGACGCTCACGGCCGACGTGTTTCAGGTAGTTTTGAAATAAGATGCGGAGATGCGGAGACGCGAAGTAGCCAGCAGCGGCGCACCACCAGCTCCGCATCTCCGAACATGACAAGCGCCGTTCCAAACCTTCCTATATAATATAGTCATATGCTGCACGAACCCGTACCAGTGGCCTTCAAGAAAATCGGGCGTTGGATCCACGGCAAGGTCCACCCGCACCGGCATAAGCCCAAACAGGCCCTCCTTAAGATCCTGGACCTGCTTTATCATCCGGCCCTGCGCCACCATTGGGAGGAGAAATACGTGAAACGGCATCCGCGCTTTGCTTTCGGCGTGCTGCTCGTGGACCTGCTCCTGCTCTTCATCTTGTCCGGCCTGGCCGTTGCCGGAGTCTTCGGCTGGCTCTACCTGCCCAAAGCCGCGAATCCCGCGATTGTCAGCCTGGAGATGTCGCTCCCGAACCAGCTGACCGGCGGAGCGGACGCGGCCCTATCGCTGACCTACCGGAACGACACGGACGGAACCGCGCGCTGCGCCGTGCTTATAGTCATGCCGGAGGCGCAATTCGTGCCAGACGCCGGCCTGCCGCAGAGCGACGCTGGTGGCTGCATGGCCGCCGCCTTCGCCGTAGGGCATGACGCGAACTCCGTCGTGGTCCCCTTGGGCGACATTGCGGCGCATACCGATGGCCACATGTCCGTTCCAGGCCGTTTCTATGCCGCTTCTGGCACGCAGGCGACCGTGACCGCTGAACTGCGCTACTGGCAAAGCGGTCGGACCGCCCCATCCGTGGCCGTAGCCCGCACCTGGACGGTTTTCGCCGCCAACCGGCTGGCGCTCTCCTTCTCTTCCGAGGCCGATGCGGTCTATGGCCGCCCGACGACCATGACCTTCGGCTACGAGAACGGTTCCGCAGAGACCCTGCGTAACGTCGTGCTTCGCGTCGAACCGCCCACCGGCTATCGCCTGCTGAACGTGACTCCCCCGTCGAGCCGGCCGCTTGAGTGGCGCCTCGGCGATCTCCAGCCCGGTGACAAGGGCAACGTCTCCGCCACTGGTTGGCTGTTCGAGAGCGCCGGTGCGGCCCCGGCCTTCACTGCCACAGCGACGACGTCCGAACAGGGGCGGGAGCTCGTGCTGGAATCGGTGCGGGCCAACGCGGACATCCGCTCTACCGGTTTCCATCTCGAACAAGACATCGTCCAGCCGGCCCAGGGCAACGCCGCCCTGCCCGGCAGCGATATCGTCGTAAACCTGCACTACACGAACGGCGGCACGACCGCGCTCCGCGACCTGCGTCTGTCCCTACTGCCCACTCCGGCGCTCGGCGCGACGCTCGAACCGGCGGAACTCTCCTGGGACAACCGGACCTCCCCGGAACTAGCGAGCGTCCAGCCGGGCGGCTCCGGCAGCCTGACCGCGGTCATCCACCTGCCCCAAGACCTGCCGGCCGACGCGGTCGGCGAGTCAGGACATCCGGAAATCCCGCTGCGGGCCACGGCCGAGTACCTGCTGGAGGGCGACAGCCGACCGGTCCGCGCAGATACCGCCGAAACAGCCATCCCGGTCACTACGAACCTTAGCGTGTCCGCCGCCGCCTTCTATTGGACGCCGGACGGCGAACAGCTGGGCATCGGCCCGCTCCCCCCGCGCGTCAGCCAGACCACGAGCTACCGCCTGATCCTGAGCGTACGCAACACCACCTCTGAGGTACGCGATACGGTGGTGGAGGCCGAACTGCCGCCGGGCGTCACTTGGACCGGACGGACCGCCGTCACGGCCGGTTCGTCCATCGATTACCTGCCCACGGTGCGCCGTCTACGGTGGACCCTGGGCGAGGTCCAGGCCTTCACCGATAACCTGGAACTGCGTCCGGCCGCCTCCATCGAGCTCAACCTGACCCCAGACAGCGGTATGGCGGGACAGCCGGCGGAGCTCTTGGGCGGCATCACGGTCACGGGCCGCGACATCTCGACCGGTACGCAGCTCCGTAATTACGCCCCGGCCGTCACGACGGACCTGACGCGGGATGAGAGGGCGAAGGGGAAGGAGCGGGTGGTGAGGTGAGTGGGTATAGAAGTTTAAGAGTTTAAAGGTCTATAAGTGAATGAAAAAATCGCGCTGATAAGGCGCGATTTTTTGATGTCTTAACCACGACATAATAACCATCTGTCATTGCGAGGAGCGAAGCACGGCGGAGCGACGAAGCAATCTCGTGCTCATTTGCGCGGGATTGCTTCGTCGGCCTGCGGGCCTTCTCGCAATGACAGATAATGAACACTCTTTCTCTACTTATCCATCAACCTCCCGACCCTTGACTTTTCCGCCAAAATATGCTAAATTTCTAGGTCCAATGAGGCTTCAAATTGGCCTGATTGAGCCAAAAAATATGCGTATCGCCATGATCGGACAAAAGGGTATCCCAGCGGCTTTCGGCGGCATTGAACGGCACGTCGAGGCTTTGGCTGTCCGCCTGGGCCGCGCTGGGCACGATGTCCGCGTCTACACCCGCACTTGGTACGCTCCGGCCGACCGCCGCTACGCCCCAGGCGTTACGGCTGTCGCCACCCCGACCATCCGCACCAAGCACCTGGACGCCATCATCCACACCTTCACCTCCACCCTGCACGCGGTTTTCGCGGGCACGGATATCTTCCATTTCCATGGGGTCGGCCCGGCGCTCCTCGCCTGGCTCCCGCGCCTCCTCGCGCCCCAGAGCCGCGTGGTCGTGACCTTCCATTGCGTAGACGCCACGCACGCCAAGTGGGGCCGCTTCGCGCGCCTGATGCTCACGCTCGGCGAGCGCGCCGCCTGCCGCTTCCCGCACGTCACCATCGCGGTCTCAAAGACCCTCTGCCGCTATATCCGCGAGACCTACGGCAGCGAAGCGCTCTACCTGCCGAACGGCGTGGAAGAGCCGCCGATGCAAAAGCAGGACCTGACGAAAAAGTTCAACCTTCAGAAGGGCGGCTACGTAGCCATGGTCTCCCGTCTCGTGCGCCATAAGGGCGCGCATCACCTGATCGCGGCCTGGAAGCACCTGCGGGCCCGCGGCCTCACGGCCGGCAAGAAGCTGGTCATCGTGGGCGATTCCGCCTTCACTGACGGCTACGTCAAAGAGCTGCGCCGCGCCGCCGCCGGACAGTCCGACATCCTCTTCACCGGCTACCTGAAGGGCAAGGCCCTGCACCAGATGTTCGCCAACGCCTACTGCATCGCCCACCCGTCCGAATCCGAAGGCTTGCCGATTGCCGTGCTCGAAGCCATGAGCTTCGGCAAGTGCGTGGTGGCCTCGGACATCCCGGAGAACCTGGAGGCGCTCGGCGAGTGCGGCGTGAAGTTCAAGAACGGCAACGCCCGCGACCTGGCCCGCTCCCTGGAATTCGTCCTGCGCCGGCCGACGCTGGCCCGCGCCAAAGGC
This sequence comes from bacterium, assembly GCA_021824285.1. Taxonomy (GTDB): domain Bacteria; phylum Patescibacteriota; class Patescibacteriia; order SG8-24; family SG8-24; genus JAKAKZ01. The sequence goes on along the minus strand of JAKAKZ010000003.1, from coordinate 24,358 downwards.
GCGGAATCCCGTCGCCATGTCCTCGCCCACTACCGCTGGGACGAGATCGCCAAAGGAGTGAATTGGGTGTATGGCGGATTGTTCTCGACCGTCCGAGTGGCCAAAAAAATAGCTTAACCAAGCAAAAACCGCGCCCTTGAGGCGCGGTTTTCGTTATCGTTCCTGGATTTGACGGACTGCTTTCGACCGCTCCTTAGCCAATTCATACGCCCAGAGGATGCGGCTGGCGTGGGTTTCGGGGTCGTGTTCGCGCTCCACGTAGGCGCGGGCGGCGCGGCCCATTTCCTGTGCTGCTTTCGGTTCGGCCCATAATTGCCTCATTCGCTCTGCGAGTCCGTCGGCATCGCCGGCGGAAACGCACAGTCCGGTCTCCCCGTCCTCCACGGCCTCGGCCAAGCCGCCGATCTGCGAGGCGATGACCGGTTTGCCGTGCGCGTATGCCTCAAGAGCCACCAGCCCAGCGACCTCGTACCAGACGGACGGCACGACGACGAAGGCAGCACCGGCATAGGCGGCTTCAAGTTCCGCGCCCTGGCGGAAGCCGAGAAACTCCACGTTAGAGAGCTTCAGTTTCTTGGCAAGCGCCTTAAGCTTCCCTTCCTCCGGCCCGGTGCCGACGATCTTCACCGGCACCTTCGGCGCTTTGACCGCGGCCCGCAGCAGCACGTCCGCGCCCTTCTCCGGCGACAGGCGGCCGACGAACAGGGCGTATTTCCCGCCGCTGCTGACCATGCGCCCTTCGGTCGTCACCGGATGCGGGATATGTACGATGAGATCCTCCGGCACGCCGTACTCGACGAGCGTCGCCTGCATGAACCGGCTGGGTGCGATGATGACATCAAGATTTTTCATGTAAAGACCGAGCGCGCGGTGGAGCGAGAACTCCAGGGCCTCGAGCGCGGAGGCGGCCCGTGAGCCTTTCACGCAGCGATGGCCGACGGCGCGCCAGAAGCGGTCGGGCTTGGTTATCTCGCAGATGGCGCCATCGTGGTAAAGCGAGTAGTTCGGCGCGATGAGCGAATAGTCGTGCGCCGTCATGACCGTCGGCAGACCCTGCTCACGGATGATGGGCAGGAACGACGGCGAGAGCTGGTGGTAGATGTTGTGCACGTGCAGGACATCCGGCCGCGCCTCGTGCAGCAAGCGGCGGAAACGGCGCCGTGCCTCGAAGGAGTAGAGCAGCCGCCCGGCGGTCCGCAGCCCCTGCCAGCCGAAGGAGACGCGCTCGGTCCGCACCGCGCTCACGAAATTGCGGCTCCAGGAGGTCTTGACGTTGCGGTCATCGCGCATGGCGAACGGCACGATCTCGTGGCCGAAGCGGTTCAGCTGGCCCGCCAAATCGAACATGTAGCGCTCCGCGCCGCCCTTCAAGTAGTAGAATTTGTTGGCGAAGATGATCCGCATGGTGATCGAGATATCAGAGAACGGATATCAGATGCGAGTTGACCGACGTGCTGATATCAGATATCTGATGTCTGATATCCGCCCTGCAACTCACGTCGAAATCCGTTCCTGCCTGGACAAAACCGCCAGGAACGCCGCATAACACCAGAAATACAGCGCTAGCGTGCGGACTTCCAGATAGGTGGCCAGAAAAGCCTGGAAGGAAACGGCGAGCAGACAGCCGAAGAAACCGAGCGCCAGACCGCGGATCAGCTGATCATGCGAGCGGCGCCAGGTATTGATGGCAAGCTGGCCGAGCGCGAAGAACATCCAGAAATAGAACACCAGACCCAGCGTGCCGGTCTCGCCCCAGAGCGAAAACCAGTTGTTGTCGATGTAGCCCTCGGTGCCGTAAACGCCGAAAGGCAGGTTCAAGGACTCGTAGACGCGCGTGTTGCCGAGCGCTGCCGCCGCTCCCCCGCCGTACTGACCCGGCCCCACGCCGAAAAGCGGCGAAGAGCGCACCACGACCGTCGGCGTCTGCACGATCCAGAAGAGCCGGCCGAGCCCGATATACTCGCCGCGCCAGCGCTCGTAGGAGAAAGCCTCAAAGAACCTTTCCACCAAAGTCTGCTCCGGATAGTCGGTCATGTAGCGCACCACGAGTCCGCTGATGCCGAGATAGCTGACGGCCGCGATGGCTACGGCCGCGAAGCCGAAGCGCACGCGCCGGTCCTTCATCAGCCAGCCGCCGAGCGCCGCGAGTGCCAAAAGGAAGCCGAACCAGGAGGCGCGCGACAGGGTGAGCACGAGTGCCGGCGTGCAGGCCAGAATGAACCAGAACAGGCGGTGCTTCAGGATCTTATCCTTGAGACCGTAGAGGAAACCGAGCGCCATGGTCATGAAAAAGCTCAAGAACGTGCCGAGCTGGTCGTAGCGCCCGAGCGTGGCGAAGACGCGCGTGCCCGGTGACCAGGTCTGGTCCGTGCCCGTGGTCAGCTGGACGCTCTCGAAGAATCTCCGGTCGCTCGGAATCAGGAACTCGTCGAGCGCGCCCCCGGTCAGGGCCTGCAACGCCCCGAGCGCGGCCTCGAACAGCGTCACGGCGAACATCATGACGGTAAAGCGGCGGATGTACGGCCGGTCCGGCTCCAGGAGAATCACGGCATAATAGAGGATGATGAAACGGATGATCTGCCGCAGTCCCAGAAGGCCGATCGTCGGCGGTACGAAGTTGATGACGAGCGAAGCGATGGCCACGAGCAGGAAGAAGGCCAAAGGCAGGTCGATGGGCGTGCCGTGCCATTTGCGCCGCAGCAGCCAATGCCGCAGGATCGCGGACGCGAGCAGGATGTAGATCAGGACCTCGGAAAAATAGCGCGCGTAGACGTAGATGTCGTCGCCCACGAACTTGAGGAGGAATGGCTCGAACGGCGTGTAGGCGGCAAGGAACATCAGGATGAGCCCCGGACGCGAAAAGGTAAGGCCGATGACCGCCGCGCCGAAAACAGCGGCAAATACGCGCCAGGGGGATAGGAGCGATACCAGCGCACCGACAACCAGAGCTATGACGAACAGGGCGCGCTGAAAGTGCCGCCGTTCCGCCTCGGATACTCCGAAACTACGCCAAATTGCGCCAAGAAGCTTCATACCTACCCTTATTCTATCTTTTCCGCCTTAACCTGTCCCTGATGTTTATTCACAGGGGAGTGTCCCCTTTTGAACAAAAAGGGACAGTCCCCTTGGATGAAATAAAAGCGGGCGTCAGCGGAATGCTGACGCCCGGAAGGGGTTAACTGCTTGTGACGTCGGTCGAGACCGACGTCCCTTGGCACTGGGCTCCTCGGCGGACTTACTGGAAGTTCGCCATGTTGCCCGCTGCGGTCACGCTGCACTTGCCGTCCACCGTGATCCGCAGGGAGCACGACGGGTTGCCCACCGTGACCTTCGCCTTGGCCGTCGCGTCCCACCAGTTGCACTGGATGAACGCGCGACCCGCCGAAGTCATGGCCCGGAGCTGGTCTTCCCCACCGTACTGGGCCCACGCCTGGTTTGGCGTGGACGTCGCACAGTCCTGGAACCCGAGGTACGAGAGCTCGTACGTCCCGGGGTCCATGTGGAAGGACATCCCCATGTACCCGTCCCTGTCGGCGTCGAGGATCTTGGGCCCCGACGTCCAGCTCATGTTCGTGGCGTTGCCGCGAACCTCGCCGCAGGTCGAGCCGCTCACGTACTTCGACGAGAAGTCGAAGACGCAGGCGGCCGGAGACCGGAAGGGGCCGTCGTCGAGCGCGGGAGCGGGAGTGCCCGCGTCCGCGACCGGCTGACCGGCGTCGGCATCGGGAGTCCCAGCGTCAGCGTCGGGCAGGCCGGCGTCGGTCACGAGGACCGTGCCGGTGCCGTCGGGCTGCAGGTTGGCCGCCGGACTGTCGTCCGTGGGCTCCTGCAGACCGCAGGCGGTGAGGGTGAAGGCCAGGAACATCGCCGCGAACCACGTCATCATCAGGTTCTTCATCTTCTCTTCTCCTCGCGGGCGAACCCGCATGAGCTGCAGTTTTTTTCAGTTGATGCAGGCCCCGGACCGCGACTCCACCATGGAGCCGCGGCCCGAGCGCCTTTATGTGGTTCGGGACTAGAAGTCCCAGCCGATCGTGGCCTGGCCGCCGAAGGCGAAGGCCGGAGTGCCCTGGTCGAACTCGGCTCCGAGAAGGAGCGAGAGATTCAGGGACAGACCGGACTTGCCGGGCCGGAAGCCCACGCCCAGGTCGAGCGCCAGCAGCGCTGACTTCGCCTTCAACATGTTGTTGATGCGATGCGCGCTGCCGAAGACGCCGCCCTCGAGCGAGAGGCCGTTGCCGAACTCGTGGCCGACGCCGCCCTTGATGCCCAGCGAGACCGGGCAGTTCTGGGAGCCGAAGGCCGAGAACGGCTCGACGAAGACGTCGACGCTTTCGGCGCGCAGCGTGAGCCGCGCTCCAAGCAGGCCGCCGATGTAGGTCGTGCGGTCGTTGGACCGCCAGGCCAGAGCACCGATGCGGGGGCCGATCTTCACGAAGCTCAGCTGGCGATCGAGGCTGGCGATCTCGTTCTTGAGACCCTTCACCTCGTCGATCAGCTCTTCGGTCTTGGCCTGCTGCTTGAGCAGGTCCTTGACGACCTCCCCATAACGGCTGTCGTCCTTCTCGGCGAACTTCTTCTCGGCGTCGTTCAGACGCCGCGAGAGGTCGCGGAGCTGGCCTTCGAGCCGCTCGAGCTCCTTGGACTCCTTGACGACCTCGGCTTGCGCCTTGGTCTTCTCGGGGCCCTTGGCCGTCTCGGCCTTCTTCTGGAGCTTGGCCACCGCGGTCTTCTTGGTCTCGACGCGCTTCTTGCCGATGTCGACCTGCTTGAGGCAGGCGACGACCTCGGGCGGGAGGTTGTCGAGGTTGATGCCGTTCAGCGTGACGGGCGGCATCTTGTCGCCGCCGCCGCCGGCGAAGGCGGACGTGGCGAACAGGGAAACCGCGATCAGCGTGATGGTCTTCATCTTTTTGACTCCTTCCCCGAATGGGGCTTGCCCTTTCGGGGCGGGTGGGACTGCTTGTTTCGTGCCAAGTTTTCAAGTTGCGAATCCAGCGCTTCCAGCGCTGAAGTCGGCCGAATTCCGCTTCGGACGTCTTCAAGGCTTGATTGGACGCATGCTCAATGAACAAATGACTATAGCACGGGTGGAAGAAATTGTCAAGGGTGTGATGGGCTGATTATTCGCTGAATCAAGCCAAATTTTTTTAGCCTTAAATATGGCTATTTGAGCTTGTTTCAGCTCTCTACTTGAGCTGAACACGGCCTTTCACCGCACCACGGCGCAAAACAAAAGTGTCTCTGCCGCCATATAAAGAAACGCCCTCCGGCCGGAGCCGGAGGGCGAAGTTTCACTGGAGGACTGTCACTGGCAGTTGGTGTCGCTCGAAGCGAACGATCCCATGTTGCCAGCCGGGGTCAGGTTTCCCTGACCGTCGACCGTGGCCCGCAGGTTGCATCCCGGGTTGCTGACGGAGACGCAACGGCGGTTCGCCGAGTCGTACCAGTTGCAGGCGATCCAGCGGCGGGCGTCAGACGTGAGTCCGTTCAGCTTCGCCTTGTCGCCGTAGTCGGCCCACTTCCCCTGAACGTGACCCGTGCAGGTGACCGCACGATACGAGAAGTCGTACGTGCCGGCCGACATGCTGCAAGAGGCGCTCAGGAAACCGTCGGTCAGGGTCGATGAGGTGACGATGCCGGTCTGCCAGGTGATGCCCGGCAGGTTGCCGACAATCTCCACGCAGGCCGAACCGTCGGTGAACGCCGGCGAGACCTCGAGCAGGAGCTTCGCGGACGAGCGGAAGGGCGCCGTGGTGGTGCCCGTCGTCGTGCCGGGGTTGCCGCTCGGCGGCGTGCCACCGTCGACCGAAGTCGAGGGGTGGGTGTCGTCGGACGGAAGCGGGCCGGCCTCGCCGAGACCGCAGGCGGTGAGCGAGAAGGTCGCGAGGACCAGGAACAGCTTCGTGAAGTGACGCATTGCGTTGACCTCCAGTGATGGGTGAAAGGACAGTCTCCGGCCGAATGCCGGGATCGCCGGCGGCCATGGCATGAGGAGGAGGCTTGCCACGGCCGCGCAGCGATCTCGGAATTCGAATGGACATGGCATTACACCATATTTCGGCCGAATTGTCAAGAATGCGATGGAGGCTGGCTGACGGCCCAGGATAAAAACAATTTAGTGCTCCCAGAGGGTCTGACTGCGAAAGAATTGGCTAATTTTAGGCAAATAATCGTAATTGGGGTCTGACCCAAAAGAAAAACCCCTCCGAAGAGGGGTTTAAAGCGTTGTCTGGCCGAGTCAACGGCATGCGAGCGGTATGCGTCCGGCAGAAGTACCGCCGCCGCCCGTGACCGCACCGTCCGCGGCAACCGCGATTTCCAGGCCGCAGAACCAGTTGATCCGCTCGACCCAGCAGTCGTAGATGTTGCCGCCATGGTCGACGCAGTTGATGCGCGGTATCGCCCAGCAGCGGAAGACGTCTCGGTCCCCGCCGCGCACCCGTTCGACGGTCCGTTCCGTATACGGCCTCGCCTCGCCGGCCTGATGCGTCCGGCAATCCTCCGGCAGCAGATCGATGCCGTACGCGCCGGCAGGTATCGCGCGGGTCAGCTCGAGGTAGCCGTCGCGGTCGGAATCATAGAGCTCGTCGTCCAGCAGGTCGCCGGTGTCCGGCAGCCCGCTCACGCGAGCGCACGGGGAACCGCCGACGAGCCAGGTGGCGAAGCCGACGCCGCCCGACGGCAGGGCGATGAGCGGGTCCGAGAGGCAGACGGGCAACTCGGGCGGCGCGACCTGGCCGGCGTCCTCGGCCGGCAGCGTGCCGGCGTCAGGCAACGGGGACGGGGCCGGCGACGCCGCACCAGCATCGGCTGGCGTGCCCGTATCGGACACGTCCACGATGATGGCCTCGGATGCGCCGCAGGCCGACAGGAACAGCAGGGAAAGCAAGTGTGCGCCAGTCCGCATTTCGGCCTCCATAGACCTCAGTTTTGAATGGTCTGCCAGTCCCCGCCCTATTGCGAGAACAGCTAAATATAGCAGAAAAATTGCTATCTGTCAATCCAGCCGCGCATGGGCACATAAAACAAAAGAAAAATGCCCGTTTGGGCATTTTTCCTTTCTATCAAAGGGAGGTGGGAAGGCTGAAGACGTTCTTGCGCCGAGCCTCGGCGATGGACCGGCCGGCTCCAGCCAGCACTCCGAGCACCAGTCCCATGAAGGCGTTGATCGGAATATTGGGCTTCACCGGCCAGCGCGACAGGAGCGGCTCATCCACCAGCTTGATCTGCAGATCGCCGCCGCCGACGTAGGTCCAACCTTCGCTGATCAGCACGTTAGCCACGGCCTGCGAGATCAGTTTCGCCTGCGCCGGATCCTTGTGGTAGACCGTGACCTGCAGCATGCCGGTGCCGCGGATAACCGAGGTGGCGATCATGTCCGACCACTGGCGGCGCCGCTTGATTTCGTCGGTGCTGAAGATGGACTTGTCGATGTTGTACTTGTCGTCCATCACCTTACCGAAGAACGACGTGGTGTAGATGATCTGACCGAGATTGTCGGAGATGCGCTCCGAGGCCTTCATCGCCGTGTAGGGATCGGCTTCAGAAAGCTGCTTCTGGATGATCAGGAGCCGCATCGTCGAGCTGTAGCGGAGCGGGAAAAGCAGGCTCAACCCGGCACCGGCGACGGCCGACACCAAACCGACCAGCAGAATGCGGCCCGCGTTTTTCCAAATGATATTTCCCAACGGTAACTCATGCATATTTATGCGAGATAACGGCTCACTATAGCAGAAAAAACGACTTCTGTCAAGATGGATGGCTAAGGCGCGGACTGGCCCAAAATCACGTTGACGCTCCGCTCTGTGCCGCCTCGCAGGACCTTGAGGGTTACGGCCGCCCCGGAATCATACTCGACCAGGATATCGGCCAATGCGCGCTTGGCGCTGACTTCCTCGTCTCCGACGGAAGTGATGATATCGCCTGCCCGCAGGCCGGCGTTCTCGGCCGCGCTGCGGCGGGCCACGGCCGGATACTTGCCGTCTGCCGTTCCCTGGAGCTGGGCACCGCGACGCTGGCCGCTGCCGTCGGCTGAAAGGTCAGCGACACGCGACAGGTCGACATAATGCACCCCGAGAGCCGGACGCAGGACTCTCTGGTCGCGGAGCACGGAAGCGATCTGGCTGAAAAAAGAAGACAGAGGTATCAGATAGCCTCCAAGGGCGGACTTGCCGGCGTAGATGCCGACTGTCCCGCCGTCCGAACCTACGACCGGAGACCCGGGCAGGATCGCGCCGACATCGGCCGTCCTTAATACCGTGCCGATCTTCTCCGAGGAAACCACGTATTCATCGGTCTTGGTCGCCGGCCGTTCACCGGCTCCGGTCATCTCCAGACGGTGCAGGCCGGCGGCGGCATCGACCGCGAAAAGCATGTCGCCGGCGCGGACCCGGGCATCATCGCCGAAAGAGGTCACGGGCAGGTTGGTGGCGTTGACCCGGAGAAACGCGACGCCGCTGTAAGGATCGACAAGGTAAGCACGCACCGGATAAGCCCGTCCGTTGACGCTCACGAAGACGTTCGCGCCGCGGTCCGCGCCGCCCAACGCCGACTCGTGGGTGATCAGCCAACCGTCGGAAGTCAGCACCGAAGCGGCACCGATGGCCTCACCTGGCACGAAAGCCCCGGCGAGCGCGCCGCCGCCCGGCGGCAGGCTGCGATAAAGGACGGCCGTGGAGCGGGTCACGGATTCCAGCCGTATATCAGCCCATTCCGGACGGTCATCGTTGGCCGCCGGCGTACGCGCGATCCGGACCTGCTGCACGATACTGCCGGACGTCGGATTCTCCGGCACCAGATACGCCGAAGCGTAAAGCATGCCGACGACTCCGGATAACAGGCCCAAGAGCACGGACAGGATTACTGGCGAGATGTCGAACTGCGGTTTTTTGCTGAAAAAACTCATATATCAATTCCAACGAGCGGTCCCGAGGACCAGCATGACGAGAGCTACGGCCACGGCCAGATCGCGCCGGTTCCGGACCGGCACCGCATCACCGTCGGCGATCTGCCGGCAGATATGCAGTGACACGGCGCAGAGCACCGCGGCGGAAGCGGCATTCACCGTCCAAAGCGTGGGCAAGAAAGAGAATGCGAGATAGAGCTGGCCGCCGATCAGCGCGAAAGCCGCTGCCAATACGGGCCGGACCAGCCGGTCATCGGAGGCTTCGGCGAACGGCAGAGTCTGCCAGGCTACCGTGCCCGTGAGCACGGTCATGGCGAGCGCCATCACCCAAGTCGGGATATCGGAATATTGGATGATGCCGTAGGCGAAAGCGAAGGCAAAAAAGACGGTCATGGTGTGCACGGCATGCAGCAGGTGCAGGAACTGCCCCATACTGACCTTGGCGACCCACGGCATCGCCATCTCCAACTGAGAAAAGTACAGCACCAGTATCGCGCCCACGACGGTCGCTACGGCGAGGCGCGGCAATTCCGAACCGACAATCAGGAAACAGCCGAAGCCGGCGACGGCGAACAGGGCCGGAGCCGTGGCCAGGCGCAGGGCACCGGCAAAAGGCAGACGCGAGGCCGAAGCCAGACCGGCGGAAAGGGCCAGAAGCGCGATGCCGGCGGCGACGCAAGAAAGCACCAGACCCTTTTCGTCAGGAAACCGTACCGCGACCTGGGGCGCAACGAAAAAAGCGGCCGCGACGAGCACGGACGAGGCGTTGGCGAACCAGCGGGCAATGGAATACATAAGGAATCAGCGGGCGGCGGCGAAGACGAGGGTCATGTGTCCTGAAGTCAGCCTGATGGCCGTCAGGACCGCGCCGCCAGTACCGGACATGCGCGCCATGGCGGAGGCCGCGGCCTTGTTGAGCAGCGGTTCGAAAATGGCAGCCGGGAGAGGAAAGGAGCCGAGGACGGCTTCTTTGACCCGGAAATTGAGCTGGCCAGACACTACCGTCGGCAGGACGCGTAGGATGATCGGCTGCGGCTGACCGTTGGCCATCGCGGCCGAAAGATAAATCTCGATGAAATCCGGATCGATAGCCGCCTGCGCCGACGTGATCTTGCCCGCCAACGGCAATTGAGGCAAATCGCCGGACTGGACCGCGGCCGCCAAGAAAGTGGTGAGTTCCTGTTCGGAAACCGTGATTTCCGCAGTTCCGGAGGCCGAACCTGGTTTGGCCGTGGCGGCCAGCGACTTGGCGATGGTCTCGGCATCCGTCCCGACGAGCGGCACCACTTGGCGGACCGGGGCGGGCGGGCGGTAGACCAAATCAGACAATACCGGAATCTCGATGAAGCCGCTCTTGGCGATGACCCAGATGGTCAGGCCGATCGGCGCGCCGATGAGGACGGCGAAAGCCAGGAGCGCGCAACCGCACCCTTTCAGTTGCCGCGAGTGCTTCTCCTGCGCCATCTCGGCGCGGACCTCATCACGGATTGCCTCCCGTTCCGCCTGATCATGGCGTTCCACAACCGTCATATGGAGCAGCTAGCGCGACAGCCAGTGGAAAGAATCCAGCAGGTCAGCGGTGTGGGCCGTGGCCGAAGCCGCCTCATCCGCGGAGCCGACGGCGGCCCTTTTCCACTCATCGAGCAGCAGGATGAGGCGCAGGTGCGCGTCGCGGTCAGGTGCCGGCACGCGCAGGCGCATCAGCCGCTGGCGGGTAGCCTCGGCAAGTTTGGCGAGTTCCGGCCCGACGACGCCGATCTGCGCCGGGTTGACGGCCGATGCCTGCCGCAGGAAGGGCGCCGCTATATCGCGGCAGTCGGCCCGATACTCATCGCTCGAGGGGCCAGAGGTGACAGCGATGGCCGGCGCGGCCGCCGGGGAACGCGAAGACCGCCACAGCAATATGCCTATATAGAGAAAGCCCGCACCGACAAAAGAGACAAAAACACCCAGAATCAAGAACTTGTCCCAGACCGAATGACCGGTTTTTTTGCTGAACATATGATTATTTCAATGATATCAGCGCCTCGGGGGTGGGGTCAATCGGGCGGTTAAAAGTTTAGAGTTTCCCCGCCACTCATATTTAGTCAAAGAGGGCGGGGTCCCGCCAACGGCGGGAAAAGTTGAGAGTTGCCGACGATGACTTTCAACTGCTGCAAAAAACACCCAGCGCGGCTGGGTGTTTTTTGGTGGAGATGGGGAGAATCGAACTCCCGTCCGGTGGGCCGGTTCACGACACGTGTACAAGCGTAGGCCGGTTCAGGTATTTCGGGAATCCGGTGGTAATCGGCCGAAATCCGGCTTCCCTATCCCCTGCCATGAGTCGGCCCCGGCGCAGGAGAAACGCCGCGGCTCTGTCCGAAAAATGACACCCGCACCCGACCTATCGGACATCGGCCGGACGGATGGGCTTACGCGCTTAGGCGAAAGCCGGAGCGAATGAAGGCGCGAAGGCGTTGGCCACCGCGTTCTTCACCCGATTGAGCAAGTTGGCACTTGATCATTCGTCCGCGGTTTAACGAGACGTCGGACATGCTCGGCTTGCGTGGCGTGAAAAGATCCCCCGTCGATGCCTGGCATCCCCGTATGATAGTGACTGGTGATTAGTGGCTGGTGGCTAGTGGATCTTTCCACCAGTCACCAATCACTAACCACTAATCACCCGCTACAACTTCAGCGCTCTCCTGACCTCGCGGTCCAGATCGCGCTTCTTGATGCTGTCGCGTTTTTCGTATTGAGTCTTGCCCCGTCCCAAGCCGATCTCCAGCTTGATCAGAGACCGCTTAGTATAGACCGAAAGCGGTACCAGGGTCAATCCCTTGGTCTCCAGCCGGCCCATGAGCCGGGCCACCTCGCGACGGTGCAGGAGCAGACGGCGCGTGCGGTACGGATCATAGCCCGGCAGCGGACCGGCCTGCGGATACTTCGGAACGTGGGCGTTCAGTAACCACGCCTGGCCTTGGCGAATCGTCACGTAAGAGCCCAAAAGTCCCATACGCCCGGCGCGCACAGATTTGACCTCCTGCCCTTCCAACTGAATACCGACCTCGAGCGTCTCCAGGATATCGTAATCGTGGCGGGCTTTCTTGTTGACGGTGAGGACTGGCACGGACGTGCTGACTAACTGATAAGATCGACGGAATAAAGCCGACAGAAACAATATAGCAGATGTCTGCGGAACGATAACGGCCTAGCGCTCCCCCGACTTCCGGGCGGCCCCGCTGACCAGGAACCGGTAGCGGACCAGGGACTGATAGTCGAGGCTCATCGGTTCGATGTCGACGGCGATCGCTTCCGCAGTCAGGCGTGCTGCCCGACGGTCATCTCCGGCCTCGACGGCGGCTGCCGCTTCGGCATAAAGCAGGTGGGAGACGATCTCGGACAAGGCCGGCTGACCGAACACCACATCATCGGCCGGCGGCTCCGGCGGGACAGCATTCCCGCGCTTCCAGCCGCAGTCTTTGCCGCAACGTACCGCATAGACCAGGCCGTCCGCGGCAGGAACGCCATCGTCGTACACCTCGGGCACGAAGGTCGCGAACACGGGCCGGCCGTCCCAACGCGCATCCGCCAAAACTGACCGCAACAGATACTTCCGCCGCATCTCCTTGGAGAGCTGCCTGTAGCCGTCCGGAAGCGCCGGCCGCGTCAGAGGCCGCTCGACCGAATCCTGGATTACCGTCACGTCGGTCCGTAACCGTTCGACCGCCTGAAGGTACGAAAAGGTGAATAGAAAAGTATCGTGCGTGTAGCCGCGCTCGGCCACGACCAGCACGGCCCGATCCGGCAGGTCCGCGATAATCGCGCGTGCGTATCTTTCGGCAAAACCGTCGCGGAACGGAGCGACCGTGAAGTAATTGCCGAAACAGGAAGCGGCTGCGAGCGTAAGGAGCCCGGCGACCGTAGCCAGTTCCAGATGCCGGCGACCAGCCGCCCGGCGGATCAGCCAGGCGACGGCCACGGCCGACGACAAAAAGCCGAGTGTGATGGCCTGGAGCCCATACACGCGAGAAAGGTATTCGGCGGTCGGACTCCAGCCCAAACTCCGGCCGAAGACCAGAAGGACATCCGTGAGCAGGGCGCCGGCGAACAGCACTCCGATAAACCTCTGGCGCTGCGGTGCGCGCCAAACGGCAACCGTACCGCCGAGATAGAGAGCGACTCCCAACGGACCGAGTTCCGCGGCCCAGCGGCCCAGCAGGCCGGTCAAAAGCCACATCCGATGTTCGCCGCCGCTTCCCATATCGGCGTAATTCATCCGCAGCATGTAACGGAAAAGTTCCGGCAGATCAGTCGGCGGAATCGTAACGTAGGGCGAGGTGGGCACGCGCACCAAAAGCAGGACGTAGGGCACGAGACCGATAAGCGACACGGCCAGAACCTTCAGTCCGCCGCGCACGGCCCGCCGCCAGTCCCCCGCCCCGAAAACGACGGCCAACACCAATAGCGGCAACTGTGCCGCGGTGAGGAACAGGTGGTTCGCCCATGAGAGTGCCAGAACAAGTCCGGCGATGACGGTCCAACGGCCGCGCTCCGGCTCTTCGAGCCATCGCCAAACGACGTACACCAGCGCCAGGGACAGCAGAACATGCAGAACATACACTTTGGCGTAGATCGCCTGCGACCACCACAATCCGGAATAGGCGAACAGCAGGGCCGCTCCCAGAATCGCGAGCTCGGCCATGGGCGTGCAGTGGCCGACGGTGCGCCGCGCCAGCCGTCGTCCGAAAAACGTTAGGAAAGCCGCAGTCAGACCCGCGACCACGGCCGAGAAGAGCGCTACGCGCCAGGGCACCGTCCCGAACGGCAGATGCGCGAAGGGCCACGCCAAAATCACGTATAAGGGATAGCCGGAAGCGTGCGGAATCCCGAGCGTGGCGGCCGCAGTCACGAATTCCGCGCTATCCTCAAAGGAAACGGTCCGCGGCAAGGTGGCCACATAAGCCGCAAAAGTCAGCAAAAAAGCCGCGCCAGGCAGCCACCATTCGCGCAATTTTTCCCGCGAAATCACGGGCATACGGCGATATTATAGATAAAAGCGGATGAAAAGTGGAGGGGCGGGTCGGATAATTGGTGGCTGGTGGGGCCGGTAACTTATTATTAGGAAATCACGCAAAGCACTAGACACTTATCACAAATCACTAACCACCAGCCGCTAATCACTATTCTAACCGCCAGCCGCCAACCCCCTCTTTACAACTCAAGCAATATCGCGTAACATAGCCCCAGTTTAATCATTGGCCGCCCCGCCAGGGCCGACGGCCGATTTAATCTCCACAGCCTTGCGCATCTCCCGCCGCCGCTTCAAACCAAAGCCGGTACGCGTCATCTACCTGGTGAACGAAAACATCCGGGCCGCCACCGTCCGTCTGCTTGACGAGAACGGCGAGCATGTGGGTGTGATTCCGACCCAGGAAGCGCTCCAGCGCGCCATGGAGAAGGACCTCGACCTCGTCGTGATCCAACCCAAGGCCGAACCGATGCTCGCCAAGATGGTGGAGTTCGGCAAATGGAAGTTCGAGCAGGATAAGGCCGCGCGCAAGCAGAAGGCTTCCCAGAAGTCCGTGGAGGTGAAGGGCGTCCGCCTCTCGCTCCGCATCGGCCCGCACGACATCGAGGTGCGCAAAAACCAGGCGATGAAGTTCCTTGATGACGGCGATAAGGTCAAGGTGGAGATCATCCTGCGCGGCCGCGAAAAGCGGCACGGCGACCTCGCCCGCCAGGTCATCAACGAATTCATCGCCAACGTCAACCAGACCATGCCGGTTAAGGTCGAACAGCCAATCACCTGGATGGGCGGACAGTTGACAAGCATCATCGGAAAGGCATAATATCCCCGAACCGGGTTGCCCGGCCTATATAGCAAGTATGAAGACCCACAAAGCCATTTCTAAGCGTTTCAAGATCACCAAGTCGGGCAAGGTGCTCAAGCGCGCCGCCGGCCAGGACCATTTCAATTCCCGCGAATCCGGTAAGGTCACCCGCAATAAGCGCCGCGACCGCCAGATGTCGGAGACTTTCACCAAGACCATTAAGAAGCTGGTCCAGGCGTAAAGCCTATCGGAAGCGTGGAGCGTGGAGCGTGAAGTTTGGAGCCCAAACTCCACGCTCAATAACTCCCCACCACCGCCGCTTCACACTCCACACTTCACACTACAAACTCCCACCAGTATGCCTCGTGTCAAACGCGGAACAATCCATGCCAAAGTCCGTCGCAACCTGAAGGCCCAAACCAAGGGCTACATGTGGGGTCGCAAGAGCAAGATGAAGCTCATGCGTATCGCCATCCTCAAGGCCGGCAAGAACGCCTACCGCGACCGCCGCCTGAAGAAGCGCGATATGCGCGCCCTCTGGCAGCTGCGCATCAACGCCGCGGCCCGCGAGAACGGCTGGAGCTACTCCAAGCTCATCGGCGCTCTCAAGAAGGCCAATGTGACGATTGACCGCAAGGTGCTCTCGCTGCTCGCCAACCAGTACCCCGCCGCCTTCAAAGCGGTCGTGGGCATGGCGAAGAAATAAGCCAGAAACCAGCTGAACCGCCCCGCATTCGGGGCGGTTTTGGTTTTCGTCTGAAATGGGCTTGCTTGGGCTTTGCGCCATTATTGACAAAACCGCAAAAACCTGCTAAGTTATCCGGTTCCGAACCATGTTCGGACGCCCTTCTCAAGGGAGACGCACATTCACAAGTGGAGGCAAAAAATGGACAAGAAGATGCAGCCGTACTTCCTCGTCATCCTCGCCGTTCTCGCCGTCATCGCGGTCGTGCTCGTCATCGGCTTTCGCGGCCAAACCAAGACCGCGACCAAGGTGGCCATCCCGGATTCTGAGGCGCTTGCGCCTCTCGTGCCGGAAGACGGAACCGACGGTTCGGCCAACGCCAAACTGCCAGCTCCGCCGAACGTCGACAAGAAGAAGTCCAGCCATGCGGCGAAGGGAACGAAGAAGCACGCCAAGGCCGACAAGCCGACGGCTGCCTCTTCCCCCACCGAAGCCGACGACCATGATCTGGTGCTGGTCAACATTCCGACCCCGAAGCGCGTGGACTTCCAGAAGTGCACGCTCAAGAACGCGCGGGTCAAGGGCACGAGCGTCACCTGGGACTGCCAGGTGCTCGTGGACTACAAGTAGACCGGCCGCCGGCGTTCCCGCACGATTCCGCGGGAACGCCCTTCCTTCAACGAACTGCAGAAAGAGAGCTGAAGATGAAAATCAAGAAAATGGCCGGCGACGGCCAGAAGATCATGTCGGGCAAGTTCAGCGAGGAGCTCGCGCTGCGGGTCAGCGACGATGACGGCAACGTGGCCAACGGCGTCAAGACGGTATGGAACGTCCGTTCCGGCAGCGTCGTCATCGACGTGAGCCAGGACCAGACGACGATCCACGGGCTGAACTCCGACGAGCCGACGGCCCAGTCGAGCTGCCTGCTCCTGGCCGACCAGCCTGGACCGTACGAGATCACCTGCACGGTGAAGGACAAGAACGGCCGGCACCTGACCGCGAAGTTCCGCGGCGAGGTGATTCCGGTCGCGAGCGAGGACACGGCCGATCCGGACGTCGACGATGACGTGCCGATGGCCAATCCCGCCGATGTCATCGACGTGCCGGGCGAGCCCGATGGCCTGCCCCTGCCGCCAATCATCACTTCGGTCGAGCCTGCCCTGCCGGTCATCACGGCCGCCGTGCCGGATGAGATCGACGCGGTGCTCGCGGCGCATCTGTCGGACACGGAGGAGTTCCCTCCTCCCGTGCCGACGATTCCGGACCGGATCATGCGGTCCTCCATGGACCAGCAGGATCAGCCGGAGGCCCCGACGGCCGAGTCGGCCGGAACGGAGACCGCTCCGATGACGGACCCGGACGTTCAGCCCGAGCCCGTGACCGAGACCGATCCCGTGCCGGTGCCGACGGAGATGTCGAAGACCGACGACACGGCGCTCGCGCCCCAACCGCCCGAGCCGCCCGCCGCGGCACCTTCGCCGGACGCCCTGCCGCAATCGGACGTCAGCCAGCCGGTGCCGGACAACGACACCATCGAGTCCGAGTCCTTCTTTCAGGAGGACGAACCGACCGAGACGGTCGCGGCGGTCAAGGACGAGAAGCCCGAACCGCTGCCGCCGTCCATGCGGCCGGCGCGCTGGTTGGCGCCGCTCATCGTCGTGGCGGCCACGGTCATGATCGCCGGACTGTTCTGGCTCATGAGCGCGGGCATGCGCCAATCGGCGTACGGCCTGGCCCGGCTGGCCTTCCAGAGCCAACCCTCGATTGCCGCACCCGCGCCGGCCGCCGTCCAGCGCGAGCTGGTCTGCGACCGGATCGTCCGGGTCTCTGCGGACCGCAACACGGTCACGTTCGGCTGCCTCCCGAAAAAATGAACCTCTTCCCCGACACCGCTTGGTGTCGGGGATTTTCTTTTGATGTCTTACGCCAGCCAAAAGGACCAATTAGAGCAATCGCCAACCGGCCAAGCCGAAACCAGACCCGCCCCGCTGGGGGCTTGATATTTTTCTGACCTTACTCTACAATGGCCAAGCGCAGTTTACGTGTGGGTCCGTGGTGTAGCCCGGTTAACACGGGCCGCAGTACTGCGGCCAGACCGAGGGTTCGGGACTTATGATTACCACCCTCTACGTAATAAAAAACAGTAAGGGCAGATATTATATCGGGGTTACCGAAAATATCACCCGAAGATTGCTTGAGCACAATTCGGAAAGAAGTCTTGCCACTAGAGGAAGGGGTCCATGGGAACTGGTCTACACGGAGATCTTCCCCTCGTCGCAAGAGGCAAAAAGACGAGAATACGACATCAAACAAAAGAAACGGAAAAGTTATATCGACTGGCTTATAGCAAAGCGTGGGTCCGTGGTGTAGCCCGGTTAACACGTCTCCCTGTCACGGAGAAGACCGAGGGTTCGAATCCCTTCGGACCCGCCAGAACAAAGACGCTCCGCCCTTGTGGCGGGGCGTCTTTGTTTTGACGCGCGGGTATCGAAGGGATTCGAAGCCGACTCCGAGGACTGCCTAGTATGGCCGTCCGAGGAGCGGCGGGCTCCGAAGGAGCGCGAGCGCGGGCAACAGCACCGAGCGAGCGCGGGTGAGGAGGAATCCCTTCGGACACGTCCCTCCGTTCGCGAACGGAGGGACCCGCCAGAGAAATCGCCTCACCCCATAGGGGTGGGGCGATTTCTTTTGCCGATTGACGGCCGGCCTACATCCTGATAAGACGCGAGATAGTTGGAGCCACTGACCAACTAACCGTACCTTGGAGGTAGGGTCATGCACGAAATCAACGAACAGCTTTTTGAGGAGCTGGTCTGCAACCGCCTGCTCGCCCACTGGGAGCGCGGCCTGACCGTCTTCCGCAACTACGGCCCGCAGCTGTCCTACGACGTCACCAACGTCCTGATGCACGCCGCGGACCAAGGCAAGTCCGAGGAGGTCTTGGGCGTGCTGGAAGTCCACTTCCGCGACTGCTTGGCCTACCAGCACCCGGACATCCGCGGCACGGTCAAGGACGGGTTCGGTACCAACCGGACGCAGGTCATGTTCCTCGACCTCTGCGAGCGGGTGCTCGCGCTCAAGCCGATCGACGAATGCTGAAGACTTAGTTAGACCGCCACGCGCGGTCTTTTTTGTCCGCCGCCAAAAGCAAAAAACCGGCCCAGAACGGACCGGTCAGCGTTTGGCGAGCAGCGCGGCCACGCGCTCCTCGACCGGTGGATGGGTTCGGAAGACCCTCCCTTCCGGCTCCGGAGCCTCTAGGCCGGCCATCCGCCGCATGAGGCGGATGTTCTCCGCCCGCAGCTCCAGGAGCAGTAGGGCGGCGGCGGCTTGCGAGGGGCTGCCGATCACTTCTGCGGCCAAAGCATCACAAGAGAACTCGTGCAGGTGCAGCATCCGCATCCACAGGCGCCAATACAGGAGGCGCCGGTACAGGAAGACGGCAAAACCGCAGCCGATCCAGACGAACTCCAGCAGCCCGCCGTGGAAAAAGACGAGTCGAACGGCTCCGAATGCAGCCAGGAAGTCGGCGAAGAGAAACGCCAGCCCGGCGCAGTTCTGGGCGATCAAGGACCAAGAGGTGTCGGACGTCTTCAGATGCGCGCACTCGTGCGCTACGATGGCTTCGAGCACCGGTTGGCTGCCGATTGAGCCGGACGTGAGGGCGCGTTCGACGCCGATTCCCCGAGCCAAGGCGAAATCCCAGCTTAGGGCCGCCGCTCCGGGAATGTCGAACTCGAAGAGGCCGGGCACATCAATGTTGAGCCGTTCGGCGGCCCGCTGCGCCGCGTCCCAATAGATGGGCGACAGCTCGCGCCTGGTCACCGGCCAGCGCTGGACCTTGCGGATGATGCTCATCGGCGGCACGACCACCTGCAGGATGGTGATGAGCAAAAAGAAGGCGGCGAACCCCGTCAGGGCGGCCGTGCCCAAGCCCTTGGTCGGCCAGGCGAGCAGGTACAGGCCGATTGCCAGGGCCAAGTGCAGGGCGATCATGGCGCCGTTCATCAGAAACTTGCGGCGGACCGCCCGAAGGCGCAGGATTTCGAGCCAGCTCATCGCCGGTCTCCCAGGATGTAAAGGACCGCTTCAACCTACCAAAGGGAGTGTGAAGTGGGAAGTGTGGGGGCGGGCAGCCTTAATGAAATATAAAAAATCGCGCGGAGGCGCGATTTTTTGCTTTAACTCCTGACTTCAAACTCCAGACTCCACAATCCTACCGCCCCAGTTTCTTCTCCATCTCCGCGATGACGAGCGAGGTGCGCAGGACCGTATCCGGATTGAGTGAGATGCTGTCGATGCCCTCCTTCACCAGGAATTCGGCGAACTCCGGGTAGTCGGATGGCGCCTGGCCGCAGATGCCGATCTTCACGCCCTTGGCCTTGGCCGTCTTGATGACGCGGCGGATCGACTCGAGTACCGCCTCGTTCTGCTCGTCATAGAGGCGCGCCACGAGCGCGGAATCGCGGTCCACGCCGAGGGTCAGCTGGGTCAGGTCGTTCGAACCGATGCTGAAACCGTCGAAGACTTCGGCGAAGCGCTCCGCCAGGATGATGTTCGAGGGAATCTCCACCATGACGAAGACCTTCAGGCCGTTCTTGCCGCGCTCCAGTCCGGCCTCCTTCATGACGGCCAGCACCTTCTTGCCCTCTTCCGGCGTGCGGCAGAACGGGATCATCATGGTGACGTTCTTGAAGCCCATCTCGTCGCGCACCTTGCGGAAGGCCGCGCACTCCAGCACGAAGGCGTCCTTGTACTTCGGATCGTAGTAGCGCGAGGCACCGCGCCAGCCGATCATCGGATTGGATTCGGTCGGCTCGTAGAGCGGCCCGCCGATCAGGTTGGCGTACTCGTTGCTCTTGAAGTCGGAGGTGCGCACGATGACCTCGCGGGGCCAGAAGGCCGCCGCCAGCCGGCTGACGCCCTCGGCCAGGCGCTCGATGAAATACCGCTGCTTGTCGCCGTAGCTCGCGGTCAGCTCGGCGATCTGCGCCTTCGCCTCCCCTTCCGGCAGCTGGTCGAAATTGATGAGCGCCAACGGGTGCGCCTTCACGAAGTTGGAGAAGACGAACTCAATGCGCGCCAGGCCGACGCCGTCGTTCGGGATGAAGGAATAGTCGAAGGCCATGTCCGGCTCCGCGACGTTCATGAGGATCTGGGTCTTCGGCCGCGCGAAATCGGCGATCTTGGTCTTGCGGATCTCGAAAGGCAGCAGGCCCTTGTGCACGAAACCCTCCTCGCCTTCGGCACAGGAGACGGTCACCTCCATGCCGGTCTTGAGGACCGCCGTCGCGTTGCCGCAGCCGACGACCGCCGGCGTGCCGAGCTCGCGCGAGACGATGGCCGCGTGGCAGGTGCGTCCACCGCTGTTTGTGACGATGGCCGCGGCCTTCTTCATGATCGGCACCCAATCCGGATCGGTCATTTCCGTGACCAGAATCTCGCCCTCCTTGAACGCGGCCATGTCGCGCGTGTCGTTGATGACGTGCACCTTGCCGCTGCCGATCTTGTAACCCACGGACAGTCCCTTGACCAGGACCTCGGACTTCTCCTTGAGCACGTATTCCTCGAGCACCGCGCGATCGCGCTCGGACTGCACGGTCTCCGGCCGCGCCTGGACGATGAAGAGTTCGCCGCTCACGCCGTCCTTGGCCCATTCGATGTCCATGGGGCGCTTCTGGCCGGCCAGCTTGGAATAGTACTCCTCAATCTGCTTGCCCCAACGCGCCAACTGCAGCACCTCGTCATCGGTCAGACAGGCGCGGTTGCGCATCTCCGGCGGTACCGCCGTGGTCTTGACCGTATCGCTGCCCTCAAGACTGTATTCGATGCGCGTTTCCTTGGAACCGATGCTACGGCCGATAATCGGCCGGAGTTCACCATCCAAAAACGGCTTGAAGACGTAAAACTGGTCCGGCGTCACCTTGCCCTGCACCACGCTTTCACCGAGTCCGTAGGCCCCATTGATCAGGATGGCGTTCTCGAAACCCGTCTCCGTGTCGATGGTGAACATGACGCCGGCGCAGGCCTTGTCCGAACGGACCATCTTCTGCACGCCGACGGAGAGCGCGACTTTCATGTGGTCGAACCCCTTCTCCACGCGGTAGGCGATGGCGCGGTTCGTGAAGAGCGAAGCGATGCAGCGGCGCACGGCGTCGAGCAGCATGGCTTCGCCGCGGATGTTCAGGTAGGTGTCCTGCTGGCCGGCGAACGACGCGCCCGGCAGGTCCTCGGCCGTGGCCGAAGAGCGCACGGCGACGTCAGCGTCCGGACCGTACTTGGCGCAGAGTTCCTTGTAGGCGGCAGCAACGGCCTCCCGCAGGTCATCAGGGGTTTCCGCTCCCAGGATGAGTCGGCGCACGCGGCTGCCCTTGTCGGCCAGCTGATCCACGTCGCTCACGTCCAGGCCGGCCAGCTCCGCCGCGATCTTCTCGCGCAGGCCGGACGCATCCAGGAACCGCCAGTAGGCGGTAGCCGTGACCGCGAAGCCGTCAGGCACGCGAATGCCGCGCGGCACCAGGTTCCGCACCATCTCGCCGAGCGAAGCGTTCTTGCCGCCGGTCTCGCCGACGTCCTTCATGTCAATCTCGGAGAATTTCTTGACGTACATAAATCGAGTGCGGTGTATAGCGGTAGTTGGTGGCTGGTGTCCGGTGACTGGTGCCGTTATCGGCCCCGTCGTCACCATTCACTGGCCACTAACCACCAGCCACTATTTTATATCCCTGATTTCCACCAAGTTGACGCCGCCGGTCACGCCGACGGGCTCGCCGGCTACCACGATGATGCGGTCGCCGACCCTGGCCAATTTGCTGGTTTTGACGTAGCCGACGGACCGTTCCACCAATTCTTCCACGGTCCGGCAACGCGGCAGGATAAAAGGCACGATGCCCCACGAGAGGTTCATCTGGAAGCGGACGCGCGCGCTGTCGGTCGCCACGAGAATCGGCAGTTCCGGACGGTGCCGGCTGACGACACGGCCGGTTTCGCCGGAGAGCGAGGCGACGAGGATAAGTTTGGCGCCAGTGCCCCGGGCCAGGATGTTGGCCACCTGGGAAACGGCCTTTTCCGTGTCGCCCTTGGTCTCGAAGACGAGGTGCGACGGCGGTTCCACGTTGTCGTAGCGCGATTTCTCGGTCTCGCGGATGATGCGGGCCATGGTCTCCACCGTCTCGACCGGGAACTTGCCGTTGGCCGTCTCGCCGGAAAGCATCACCGCGTCCGTGTGGTCGATGACCGCGTTGGCGACGTCGGAGACTTCGGCGCGCGTCGGCCGCGGATTACGGGTCATGGAATCCAGCATCTGCGTGGCCACGATGACCGGTTTGGCGGCGGCCAGGCACTTGTCGATGATGCGCTTTTGGATCAGCGGTACCTCCTCGGCCGGCATTTCGATGCCCAAGTCGCCGCGGGCCACCATGATGCCGTCGGCCGCATCGATGATCTCGTCGATGTGCCGCACGGCCTCGTGCTTCTCGATCTTGGCGATGATGCGAATCGGCGGCTCGTGCACCCGTTCCGACCCCAACTCGCGCTCGTGCTCCTGGATGAGGAAGCGCAAGTCGAAGATCTCCTTGGCGTTCCGGACGAAAGACAGGGCCACCCAATCCACGCCCTGCTTCACGCCGAAAGCGACGTCCGCCTTGTCCTTGTCCGTGATGGCCGGGATGGAAAGCGTCGCCGTGGGCAGGTTGATGCCCTTGTGCGAGAACAGGACGCCGCCGTGCACCACCTCGCAGAAAATGTCCCGCCCCTGGACTTTGGTCACGCGCACGTCGAAAAGTCCGTCGTCCAGCAGGAGGCGGTCGCCGGGTTTGACGTCGTTGTGCAGGCCGTCGTAGGTGAGCGTGATGCGCGGCAGCTGGGCGTTCGGTTCGGTCGTGAATACGACCTCGCCTTTCTCTTTCAGCTCCACGCCTTCCTTCGGCAGCAGGCCGGTACGGATCTTCGGACCCTGCAGGTCCATCAGCACGACCAGCGGCTCTTCGGTCTCTTCGCCGACTTGGCGAAGGCTTTTGATCATGGCCGCGTGCTCCTCGTGCGTGCCGTGCGACAGGTTCAGGCGCGCGACATTCATGCCGGCCGCGACCATTTGGCCCAGGATATCGGGCTGGTTCGAGGCAGGACCGATGGTGCAGACGATCTTGGTTCGCTTAGTGGGGCGCATACTGGGCGGAAATCCCGGAAATCGGCTCAAGAATGATTCGCGGCGCAAAACAGGCTGGATACCCGTCCTGCGGCATAAAAGGCCATTGAGAAAGCCACTACATATATTATAGCAAAAAATAAGCGTGCCGATTAGCCGCCGTCGCAAAGGCCTGGTTGAGCGGTCCGATTCCTGGCTGAAAGCTCCGAAAACGAAATTCGCGCCCGCAGGCGCGAATCTTCTGGTTCAGGATTTTTCATCCCCTCGCCGATTGAGCCGTTTCAGTTCTTCGCCGAACTCCTTGGCGTCCGCAAAAGACCGGTAGACCGAAGCGAAGCGGATATAGGCCACCTGATCGAACTCCTTCAGGTGCTCCATGACGATTTCGCCGATGGCCCGGCTGGGAACCTCGTCCTGGCGCAGGCGCTGGATGTCGCGTTCGATGCCGGCCACCAGCTGGCGGAACGCCTCGGCGTCGCATGGGCGCTTTTCCAACGCTTTCCGCAGTCCTGATTCCAATTTCTCGCGAGCGTAAGGCACCCGCCGCCCATCCGACTTCAGCACCGTGAAATCCAGCAGCATCCCCTCCTCCAGGGTCGAGAAACGGAAACCGCACTTCAGGCATTCGCGCCGGCGGCGGATGGCCGAACCGTCCGCGGTCTCGCGGGAATCGGTCACCTTGGTCTCCTCATGGCTGCAGACGGGACAGATCATAATTGGACGAGTTACGAAGTTGCGAGGGTTCGGAGGTGCGGAGAGAGAGAGAGAGAGAGAGAGAGAGAGAGAGAGAGAGAGAGAGAGTAAGT
>JAKAKZ010000068.1 GCA_021824285.1 bacterium | reverse complement strand
GAGAGCTTTACGGCGTTCGAGGTGACGACGTTGCAGACCGCGGCCTGGATCCAGTCGCTGGGGTACTTCCCGGCCCTGGAAGCGGAAGCCGGCAGACGATCACCGAATTGAACGGGAACAAGCAGGGAGCATCGGGCAGTTTCACGCCCTATGCCTGAAGAGAAATGCCATGACATCTTCGCAAGCCACGATGATAGAGGAATGTGCGGCCACGCTGATGGCGGAGGTCGAGAGGTTAGATAGTCTCGAGTGCGGTTTTGCGGCGGCGCTGGTGCGCGCCGCCCAGATGGACCTGGAGATGCGCCTGTACGGGATCGGCAACAAAGATATCGACGTGCTGAGCTTCCTGCAGTTCGCAATCGAACAGGAACGCTCGCTGCAGGAAGACGCGACGCGAAGCCGTTCGCGAGTCCAGCGCACGTTCGGGGAAATTTGAGCGCGAGACCGGCGTATCCGCGCGGTGCGCTCAGTTCGCGTCTGCGGACGGCGTCCCACCGGCGCGTGATACCAGATAAAGCGGCAGCGGGTTCATCCCGGCAAGGCGCGATGAGGTGCGCGCGAGCTTGTCTACCGCCGTTTGTGCCAGGGTGATGTCGGGCCTGTGCAGCAACAGCGCAAAGCGGGCGGTGACGACCGGCGCAGCGTAGGACGTGCCGGTGAAATCGGCATAGCCGCCCGGCAAGTTCGCCGCGCGCACGTCCACGCCCAGGGCGGCGAAGCGGCAGCGCGCGCGATTGGCGTCGAGTTGGAGATGCCGGTCCGCATCCACGGAAGTGACGGAGATCACGCCCGGATAAGCCGCCGGAAAATTGAGTGGGCCTGCCGGCCCGTCATTGCCCGCCGCGGCGACCAGGACATGGCCGCTGGCGACGAAGGCTTTGACGGCTGCGGCCAGCAGCGCGTTGGGCGGCCCGGTCAGGCTGACATTCGTGACCGCGATACCGTTCGCCGCCATCCAGTCGAGCGCGCGGGCGATCTCGTCCGCGCTGCCGCCGTTCGCCGCGCCGCCATACACATCGGCCGCGTACAATTTGGCGCCGGGCAGGTTGCCGGAGAAATCACCGTCGCGACCGACGAGCAGCGAGGCGATCGCGGTGCCGTGCGCCGTCGCCGGGGAAACATCGTGGTCGGCAAAATTGCGAACGACGATCTCGGTGCTCCGCAGCGCCGGATGACGCGGGTCGATGCCGCCATCGATCATGCCGACACTCAGGTTCCCGGCGTTTGCGGAAACCGCTGAGACACCGGCAGCAGCCGGGCGTTTTGCCTCACCCGAGGGGTTGTATATATGTGCGTAGTCGAAATGTCCTGTCCCGTCCGCATGCCGCAGGGCGGCCAGCGCTGCGATCGCGGTCATGCCGTCCGGCACGCGCAGCGTCGCGCTGGAAAGGCCGAGCGCCGCCAGCCGGTCCTGCCGGACGACGGTGAAATTCAGGCGGCGCGCCGCGGCCATGTCCGCCGCGGAGGGCGAGACCGCGACGAGTTCGCCCCGTACGATCGTATTGCCATGCTCGTCACGGGCCAGGGCTTGGGAAAGGATTTTGGGATCGGCCGGCCGACCGACCTGATCACGCCGCAGGGCATGAGCCGCCGCCCTGATTATTTCTCCGGGGGGGCTGACCGCCCGGCCGACCGCCCGGGCCGCACCGTTCAGACCAGGCGGGACAGACGGCGGGCCCATGCCGCCAACCCCGGCCGGCGGGCCAGCGCCGATGCCGGGCGGCGGACCGCCAATAGCCATGGGCGGTCCACCGATGCCCGGCGGCGGGCCGCCAACGCCCATCGGCGGGCCAGCAACGCCCATTGGCGGGCCGCCGACGAATCCGCCATGCATTTGGGCCGCGGCGGGCGCCTGCATCAGGACGAGGACCGCAAGGACGGCTAATGGCTTCGTTGGTGACATTTTGTTCCTGTTGGCTGCACCTTATGATATCGCCAGCCAACGTCGGCGGCCAATCCTTTGCTGCTTGGCTCTTAAAATTTGAATCATATGACCATGGAAGAATACGGCCCGTCCAACGTTGAGTCTCCGAGAACAGACGAGTCGACCGAGGCGATCCGCGATCAGATGCTGCGGCTGTTGCCGCGTCTCCGCCGCTTTTGCATCGCGTTGACCGGCTCGACGGCGGACGGAGATGACCTCGTGCAAGACACGGTCGAGCGAGCGCTCAAGAACCTGCACAGTTGGGAGCCCGGCAGTCGGCTCGACAACTGGCTGTTCCGCATCGCCAAGAACCGATTCGTCGACGGCCGACGCGCCGCCAGGCGCCACGGCGTCGTCGCGGTGGAGGCTCCGGACGAGGCGGCGCGCGTGTTCACAGACGGCGAGCGTTTCGCGGAATCGCGCCTGACGCTCAAGGCGGTGAACGTGGCGCTTGGTAATCTGCCGCAGGAGCAGCGGGAAGCGGTCGTCCTAGTGTTGATCGACGGGGTGTCCTACCGGGACGCCGCGGACCTCCTGAATATCCCCATTGGAACGTTGACGAGCCGCATTTCACGGGCTCGCACCGCATTGGCGGCGGTGCTGGAGAGCTGACATGGAGCCGGATCAGAAGGTCTTGGATGCATTTGTTGACGGCGAGTTGCCGCCCTCGGAAATGGAGCGCATCGCCCGGCTGCTCGAGGCCCGGCCCGATCTCGATCGCTACGTGCAGGAGCAGGAGCGGCTCCGCGCGGCGTTGAGACAGGCCTTTGACGAGACGCTGGCCGCGCCGATGCCGGAGCGGTTGGTCAAAACCGTCCGCTCCGTGCCGGTTTCCTGGCGCTGGCGGTTGCGCGCCCTATCGGCCCGCGGCTTCTCCGTCCGCGGGCTGGCGCAGGTGGGGGGGGCGCTGGCGATGGGCGTGGTGCTGGGCATCGCCATCCGGCCGCCGGCGGAGTTCGGCACCGATACGGCCGGCCATTTGGTCGCGCAGGGCGAATTGGGCAAGGCGCTGAGCACTCAGCTCGCCTCTACCCGATATGACGGCGCCGGGCCCAAGATCGGCATCAGCTTCCGCAACAAGACAGGCCAGGACTGTCGCACCTTTTCCGGAGATGGCAGCGCCGGGCTGGCCTGCCGTCAGGATGGCACCTGGGTCGTGGGAATCCTGGTGAAGCAGGCCCCGGAGAATCCGGGCGCCGCCTATCACATGGCCGGCTCGGCTATGCCGGACGCGGTGCGCCGCGCCGTGGAGAGCAGCATTACCGGCGCCCCGTTCGACGCCGCCGCCGAGAAGGCGGCCCGGGACCGCGGCTGGTCCGGCCGCTAGGTCCGCGAAAAAAATTGCAGGTGCCGGGAAAAATTCTTCCCGGCCGTCGTTCTGCGATTCAGACGGCCTTTGATCTTTCTGGCAAAATCGCATGACGCAGGATGCGATCTTGATCTTCACTCAGACCGGCAGCGAGGACCTACATGACGCAGTCTATCAGGCGAAGCATCGGCGCGATGGCCATGCTGGGAGTACTGTCTTTCTCCGCGCAGGCTTTCGCAGACGGTTCGACCACATGGCAGGCGGCGACCGGTTTTGACTATTCGGTCGGCAAGTACGGCGGCCAATCGGACACCACGATCTGGAGCA